>CAJQRZ010000024.1 GCA_905612435.1 uncultured Candidatus Pelagibacter sp. | reverse complement strand
AAAAATAAAAGAATGGGAAGATAGATTTGATAAAGCAAAAAGACTTGAATTGATAGAAGATCAAATAAAAGATATAAAAATAAAACAAAGAGACAAATTGAAAAAAGTAATAGGAGAGCAAGACGACCGAAAATTACAAGAAGAATTATTTTCTAAACTTGAAGACTTCGAGATCGAAAAAGAAAAAGAAAATTAGAAATAATATGTTTAAAAAACTTTTAGGATTATGTGGGATAAACTAGTACCAATACTAGTTCATTTAGAGATAAAACAAGAAATGAGACAGTGTGAATAAAGAAAACGCAAGTAAACTGTGGAAAATGATACAGGAAGCTGGTGATTATTTACAGGATCAACTACCAGATCACCCTAATCACCCCAAGGGAAGAAACTCTTACGCGCACGTTGCTTTGTGTGTCAAAGAGAAGTTTGGCAACTCATATAAAGATATTCCTGATGATAAGTTTCAAGAAGTTGTTGATTACATTGAACATTTGAAGAGCAACCCAAGTTAAGCAAGAGAACATTTTTTTCTAACTCGAATAAGTGTCTGGTTTGTGTCTGGTCTATCCCAGATAATCCTATAACTACTTATTATCCGTTGTTGTATTTAGAATGATTTTAATTTTTTGTTAAAACTTACTTAATAGAGATAAGTTAGCATTATGATTTTCTTGATTTGAAAAATCATTTTCTAAATTAAACCCTAGGTCAAAACCATCTAACGCTTTAGAAATTTTAAAGTTTGAAGTCATGTCTTTATCAAGCCCAAGTGCAAACTCTGTTTCATTTCTAGATAAAAAGCCTGCTGATAATGTAAATTTTTTAGTAAAACCATGACCCTTGATTAGTTGTCTTTCGTAATCAGTACTAATTGTTAACCCTTGGTCATGCTTAAACTCAAAACCAAGTCCTGCCGTGTATATATCTTTATTTTTTCCACCAGATAGATATTCAAAATTTTCGTTGTCTGATACATAACTTGTTACCACCTTAGAGTTTGAAGCAAATTCTTTACCATATTCAAGATTAATTCTAGATCTTACATTTGAATTTTCCCAATCAGCATCTTGGTCTATTAATACTCCTAAAGAAGCCATTAAAGATCTAATATCTTGATCATTATACCTAATCGCTTCGTTACCACTTTCTGTATAGCTATCCAGCGCTGTATAACTTCCATCAATACGTCCTGTTGGAGTAATAATTACATCACCATCTTCATATTCTCTACCAAAATTAAGTGAACCAAAAACTTGCTTACCTTTACGGTCACCCGTTTGAGTATTAGTGTTTCCTTGGTTTTTTCTTGTAATATCACTATCTAAATAACTAGTACCAAAAATGTGTTCTAAAAAATTATGATCATCAAAACTGTTAGATCCATAAACGGATAAACTTAAAGCGTTAGTGTCAACTGCAGAGCCAAAGGTTCCAACATCAACGTCTGTGTGACCAATTCTTAAAGCAACTCCTAATACTTTATCATTATCAGTTTTTTTATCAGCACCGACAGATATACCAAGGCTGGTCATATCTTGAGCAGAACTTAAGGGGTTGTCACCTATTTTTCCAAAACTAACACTACCTTCGCTCCATGCTGCCCAATCATTAGGCAAAATTTGATCCAACTTTTGAAGTGGGTTAAATTTAGCTGGTGCGGAACTTAAAACATTATTAGATATTTCATTTAATGTTTCACCTTCAAAGTTTAATTCAATTTTTTGAGCACTTTTATTATCATCTTTAGCTCTTAAATTAGCTAATCTTTTTAATGCAGACTGACTTGAGTCTTTAGCAAAATTTTTAGCGGTATTAATTTGAGCATCAACTATACCTCTAACATCTTTAATTTTTTGTGGTGCGTCACATTTTGATGAAGCAGTTACTTTAAAAGCACAGCTTAAAGTATATTCATTTACATTGTCACTATCAGAACCTACTACAAACATCTTGGTTCCATCATTATTAAAAGTAACACCAGTAGGTTTAGTCTCTTGAGTTGCAACACTAAATCTGTCTACAAAGGTTACAGTTGATGTTAAATCAAAACCTGTTGATAATGTATATTCATTTACATCATCACCAGAAAAACCTACTACAAACATCTTGGTTCCATCATTATTAAAAGCAAGACCTTCAGAGTTATTCTCTTGACCACTAACACTAAAACTATCTACAAAGGTTACAGTTGATGTTAAATCAAAACCTGTTGATAATGTATATTCATTTACAGCATCATCATCTTTACCTACCACAAACATCTTGGTTCCATCATTATTAAAAATGACAACACGAGGGGATGATTCTTGACCACTAACATCAAAACCTGTTCCATCTCCATTTATGTCATTGAAAGTTACTGTTGATGTTAAATCAAAACCTGTTGATAATGTATATTCATTTACATCTTTACCAGAAAAACCTACTACAAACATCTTGGTTCCATCATTATTAAAAGCAACACCAGAAGGATTGCTATCTTGAGTTGCAACCCCAAACCTATCTACAAAAGTTGCAGTTGAGACATCAAAGGCAGTTGTTAAACTATATTCACCTACATCATTACCAGCATTACCTGTCACAAACATCTTGGTTCCATCATTATTAAAAGTGACACCAGTAGAATTATCCTCTTGAGTTGCAACACTAAAACTATCTACAAAGGTTGCAGCAGCTTGTGCTGAGCTAACAAAAGTTAAATTAAAGATTAGGAATATTGAAAATATTTTCTTTAAATAATTTAACATTAGGTTTTGTATAATAAATAAATAATATAAATCATATAAATCATATCGGTTATTCTTCGTAATTATTTAGGATTATATAGGTTTTTTAATAGTTATAACTGGCCAATACACATGAAATCATAACCAGACCCTACCAAGTCTCTAATCAGGTGTCTAGGTGATGGAATGGAGGTTAATGAGCACTCGGAAATGTTGACAGTTTGTTGACAGTTTTGTCGTTAAAATTGCTTTGTATTAACACCAAGTCTATTTTAATAACTAAGTAAGTATAAGGGTTTTAGGCTATCAGGGGGTGTCGAGAGTCAGGTGTTATTTTACTATTGCTCTCTGTGTCAAAGAGAAATTTGAGAACAGTTATAAAGATATTCCTGATGAAAAGTTTTATGAAGTATTAAATTATATTAATTTTCTAAAAGAAAACCCTAGCTAATTTATCTTTTTATTGTTTTGGAAAATAATCTTTCAATTCACCTTCTCTATAAACATCTGCTGTACAACAATGAAGTCCCCCACCAAAAGCATACGCATCTCTCATTTCAACTGGTATCACTTCCATGCCTAACTTATCTAACTGTTCTGCTTGATATACTTCACTTTTTTCAACACACACTGTTTTTGGATCTAACACTAAAACATTCATAGATAGCCAAGTGGATGAATAACATAATGGTGGTGGTTCATTATGAGCAGGCTGAGCAGAATCAATTATTTCCCATTCATTATTTTCAAATAGCTTTCTTTGTTCTTTTGGAAGTTTTCTTTGAGGATTATTAATAATTAAACCTTCTTTAATTGGAGTAAACGTTGCATCGATATGAATTGGATAAGGGTCGCCTGGAAAATTAACTGCATGAACTCTATGATCTTTATAATGTCTTTTAAGCCAATCAATTCCTTTTAGATTTGTTGTAAAACCGTGTTGCACTACCAAATCTTTACCAAATCTCAAAACATCCGCAGCATCAAATAGTGGCTCTTCTTCTGTGGTTACAAAAAATTTATCTTCTGTCCACTCTAGTCTTTTTTGAATTCCAATTTTATCTGACAAATAATCTTTTCTGTAGTCCTTATCTGTTAATCTTGGTTTTGGAGCAGATTCATGTCTCATATTTGGATCTTCGTCATAATATTTTTTTAACAGTGGTCTGTAACACAAATACTCGAACCATCTACATCTGTAACTCATTGTAGCTTCTAAAATTTCATTACCAACAGTAAGTAAAACGTCTCTTGGTGGCATACATCCAAACATTGTATCTGCTTTCCAATCTGGTGTTGATATTTTTTGATTAAAATCAATTGGGTTTGGTCTGTCTACCTTGATACCTCTTTTAATTAACATGTTGGAAAAATCATCAAGAAGTTGATTGGCTTTATCAACTGTGTCTTTGGTTCTTGGACCAAACTGACCACGCATATCTGAATCTTCTGGAACCTTTGCATCTAAAGCTGGCTCTGGCCCAGGAATACAGGTTCCATCTGCCTTACCAACGATTACATGTTTTAAAGGGTCCCATTCATTCCAACTATTAACAATAGTTTTTTTTTCATTCATAAATTATGATTTGATAATATTGTGTTCTGGACCAAAAGGAAACTTAGTAATATTTTCTGAGGTATTTTTCCCAATAACTAAAATATCGTGCTCTCTGTACCCACCTGCTCCCAGTTTTCCTTCGGGTATCATAATCATAGGCTCCATAGAAACAACCATGTTTTCCTCTAATACAGTATCAATATCTTCTCTCAGTTCTAGTCCTGCTTCTCTTCCATAAAAATGAGATAATACACCGAACGAATGACCATAACCAAATGTCCGGTAATGAAGATAGCCAAGTTCAGCAAAAAGTTCATTCAACTCATAACATATGGCTGAACATTTAGTTCCTGGCTTAATTAACTCTAGTCCTCTTTTGTGAACTTTGACATTTGCCTCCCATGCTTTTAAAGAGGCATCATCAATTTTGTCTACAAATAGAGTTCTTTCAAGAGCTGTATAATATCCCGAAATCATGGGAAAAGTATTTAAAGAAAGAATATCCCCAGAAATAAGTTTTCTTGAAGTTTTAGGATTGTGCGCTCCATCTGTATTTATTCCTGATTGAAACCAAACCCAGGTATCCATGTATTCTGCATCTGGATAAGTTTTTGCAATTTCTCTTTCCATTTTATCTCTACCTGCTATTGCTATTTCAAGTTCACTCTCTCCGACACTAATATTTTTAACTATTTCTTCTCCTCCAATATCTGCAATCCTTGCGCCATTTTTAATAATTTCAATTTCTTCATTTGATTTGATCATTCTAAGTTCCATTAAGCTTTTTGACACATCACTAAAAGCTGAAAATGTAAAAATAGAAGATAATTTATCTTTGACGTCCAATGTTATATGATCATTTTCAATTCCAATATTTTTTGGAGGTTTATCTCTTCCAATTATTGAAACTATAGCTTTTAAAAAATTATCTCTTTTCCAGTCAGTAAAAATTACATTATCAGAATGAGATCTTCTCCATGGTTGACTTGCATCTATATTTGCAGAAATTGTCGAAATTTTATCTGCTGTTACGACACAGCCGTACGGTCTGCCGAATGAGCAATAAATAAAACCTGTATAATAAGCAATGTTATGCATTGAAGTTAAAATAATCATATCAATATTATTTTTACTCATCACAGTTCTTAAATTAATTAATCTTCTTTGATATTCTTTATTTGTAAAAGGAAGCTTTGCTTTCTTGCCGTTTTTTAAATTAAAAAAATCTGGTCTTTGCATTTTATTTTTCGATTTTAATTAGTTTAAAGCAATAAATCTTCTGTTTGTTTTAATTGTAAGGCTATAATAGATTATAGACATAAAAAGAAAAAAGCCACCTATTATAGTGTTAGTAGAAGGTATTTCATTAATTCCAAATAAAGGAAGCCACACCCAAAAGATGCCACCAATTACTTCTGTAAGTGAAAGTAAAGTTAATTCAGCAGCTGGTATAACTTTTGAACCTATTGAATATAAAATTAATCCTATACATACCAATGTTCCATGCAATGAAAACATTCCACCATTATAACTCGATGATAAAAAATTTGATCCATTGCTTAGAATAAAAATAGTTGAAATAACAACACAAAAAAAACCTGAAAAGGCAACGGTAGTAAACTTAGGAGTTTCTTTTCTCCATCTTAACGATACAGAAAAAACTGAAAAACCAATTGATGATGCCATACCATACACTAATCCTAATAAAGAATTTTTTTCAGTATTACCAGAAGAAATTATCACTATTCCGACAGTCGCTATTAATATAGCTACCCAAACATTTAATGAGATTTTTTCTTTTAAAAATAAAAATCCTAATAATGCAGTAAAAAAAGGCATTGCAGCTAAGCAAAGTAAGGTCACAGCAGCACTGGTATTAGTGATTGAATATATAAATGTAATCATCGCTATTCCAAGTCCAGAACCACCAATAACTCCTGATAAACCTATTTTAAAATAGTTTTTATAAAATTTACTACCTTCTTCAAAAAATAAATATAAGTTCAAGACCATAAAAATTGTTAATCCTCTAGCAAAAATATATTGCCATGTAACTAAATGTGGATCATTCATATTTCGGACTACTAAAGGTCCAAAAGACCAGATCAAACCAGCAAATAAAACAACTGGTATAGCTATTCTTTCATTTTTTAACGCAATCATTAAAGACTATTTAATGCCAATTAAATTGGACTACAATAAAAATGATATCTAATAAAAAATATCAAAATTAGATCCACCTGATGAATAACATTCTATTAATTCTCCTTTTTTAAATTTTGATTGCCCTACCTTAAATACTCCCCATATATTAGAGGTCACAAATGATTTTATCCTAAAAGACTCCTGACCTTTTAAAATTTGAACTTCTAATTTACCATCATCAGTTGAAGTCAATTTTCCTTTTAAAAACTTCGTATAATTTTTATTTTTTTCAAAGTTATTTTTTAATTTAGCCTTAAAGGCTTTTTCACTCTTAACACCAAGAATATTAAGAAGATAAGGGTAAACAAAAAACCTAAAGCAAGCAGAAGAAGAAATGGGATTTCCAGGAAGACCAAATATTACTTTTTCAGTTTTTTTAAACTTAGCAAATAATACTGGTTTACCAGGCCTAATTGCAACTCCTTTAAAAAAATTAGATATATTAAATTTTTTAACCACCGAGGGGACAAAATCATGTTTTCCAGCTGAAACTGCGCCAGAGGTAATTATTATATCTATCTTTGATTTAATATTTTTATCTATTTGTTTTTTAAAAAGTTTTTCATCATTATCTCTTAAAATTCCACCATCTATATAGTTAAATAAAAAGTTATTAGATAAAGATTTTATATAATGACTGTTAGAGTTTCTGACTTTCCAGTTAACAATATTTTTATTATTAGAAATTTCATTTCCTGTTGAAAAGAATAGGACATTAGGCTTCTTTTTAACTTTAATATTTTTAACACCTAGTGTTTTAAAAGCCAAGATATGAGACGATTGAATTATAGTTCCTTTTTTAACTATCAAATCTTTTTTTTTATAATCAGATCCAGCATATCTTATGTGTTGGTTTTTTTTTATTTTTTCATTAATTACAATATATTTTTTGTTTTTATTGCTTGGATAAAAAACTATTTTTTCTATAGGAATAATGGTATCAAAAAATCTTGGTATAAGTGCACCAGTCATCACTTCAACAGTTTCAAAAAAATTTATTCTATTTAATTTAGGGTTATCACCTGCAGATAATGTTTTTAAAATTTTAAATTGTTTTGAGTTTTTTTTATTTAGTTTATTTGTTTCTTTAGAGTTAATGGCAAAACCATCAAAAGCAGCATTAGTGCCTGCAGGATAATTTACAGATGAATAAATATCTGATGTATTAATCCTTTTTAAAGATTTTAATGAGTCAACTAACTCGTCTTTAATCTTTATCTTTGCTTTTATTAAAATATTTTTTGCTTCGTTATAATTAATCATTTTTATATTCTTTTAAGATGTTTTGTGCTTCTTCAAGGTCTTTTATAGTATTTATATTGAAAAATGGATCAAATTTTTTGATCTTCACATCAATTGTTTTTACCCCTATTTTATTTGCCCATTCTTCGACTTTTCTAAAATTATTTTTTATTAAATCATTTTCTAATGTTTCCAATAAATCAATTGACCATAAACCAAATATATTGTGTCTCTTATTATTTGATTTAACAAAATATAAAGAGCTTTCATTTAGTTTAATTTTTTTTTTATATTCTTCAATAATTAATGTATCAAAAAATGGTGTATCGGATGGAAAGGTTGCAATCCACCGATATGCTTTTTGTTTTTCTTTAACCCATTTCATTGAGCTTAGAACCCCTCCTAATGGACCAAGATTATCGAGGCAATCTGGGATTACTATTTCATTTTTTCGTTTTTTTATTTTTAAAGAATGACTTGAGACAATCAGTGTTTCATGAAATTTATTGCTAATTTTAGACAAAACGTGTTCCAATAATGTTTTATCTCCGAGTTTTGCCTGATTTTTATCTTCACCAAATCTCTTTGACTTTCCACCCGCTAGTACAACGGCTAAAATATTGTTATCATCCATAAATCAAAATATAAAACATTAATCTCTTAATTAAAGAATTATAATGGACTTAAGAATACTAGAAATTGCATCTAATACAGAAAATCACAAAAAGCTTAAAGATTATACTCATCAATCAAAGAATAAGAACCCCTTATGTGGTGATGAAATGGAAATTAGCTTGATAGTTAAAAATAATATAATTATAGATATGGGGTACCAGTGTAAATCATGCGTTTACTGTCAAGCCTCTGTAAGTATGTTATCTCAAAAAATAAAAAATAAAAAACTAAGTGAAATAAAATCTCTTACTAGCTTAATGGAGAATTTATTTAAAGAAACTGAAATTAAAATTGATACCAAATGGCAAAGCTTTAAAGAAATAATAAATAAAAATAATATTTCAAGAAAAGAATGTCTCTTGCTTCCGTTTAGAACAATATCAAAAGCTTTAAAATTTTAGTTATGATTAAAATTACTAAGGAAAAATTATTAAAGGCATCTATAGCAGCTATTTTTTCTACAATAACTATTGGGTGTCTTACATTGCTAACTTACAAAACACCTTTAGGGTTTTTTTTGGCAACCTCATTCGGTTCATCTATGGTTTTACTATATGGATTCCCTGAAAGTCCATTTGCTCAACCTAAAAATATATTCTGTGGACACCTCTTAACAGCACTTATTGGAATTTTGTTTGTAAATTATATACCCTTACCAATATTTACAAATATAGCATTAGCTGTTGGTGTTGGAATTTTTTTTATGATTATTCTAGATGTTGTACACCCACCAGCAGGAGGAAATCCTATTATAGTTATTATTGGTGGTGTTTCGTTTGAATATTTAATTAATCCTATAATTTTTGGCTGTCTAATAATTTTACTATTTGGGATAATTTTGAATAAATTTATTTTAAAAAAAAATTATCCCTTAAAGTGATTAAAATGAATTCAAAATATAAAATCTTAAAGTATAAATCTCAAAATACTAGTAAGGTTGAAGATTTAGTTTCTATTGAAGAGCCTCTTGAAATTTCTATTAAATTTAAAGAAAATGACACTTTTCATAAAAAAACTATTTCTATAACAATGAGAACTCCAGGTAATGATAGTGACTTAGTCAAAGGTTTTCTTTTTAACGAAAGAATTATTGAAGATATTAAACATATAGAAAAAATAGAAAGTATTGGCAAAAAAGTTGGTCAATATAAACTCCAAAATAAAATTCTTGTTACATTAAATAATTCTAAAAATGTAGATATTGATAAGATCAAAAGAAACTTCTTAACAAACTCGTCTTGTGGCGTTTGTGGAAAAACTTCATTAGACTCATTGGAGATAATTAAAAATGATAAAGTTATAAAATCTTTACCCAAAATTACTCATGAGTTAATAATGCAATCACCTTCTTTGCTTAGAAAAAATCAATCTGAATTTTTTAAAACAGGTGGAATACATGCTAGTGGTTTATTTTCAAATGATGGTAATCTTGTTGCTATAAGAGAAGATGTTGGAAGACACAATGCTTTAGACAAACTGATAGGTCATTCACTTAATAAAAGGATACTAAATCCAAAGTCACAATTTATTACTTGTTCAGGAAGGCTTAATTTTGAACTAGTTCAGAAAGTATTAATGGCCAATATAGGCATTTTAATTGGCGTTGGTGCGCCAACTAGTCTCGCTATCGATTTGGCTAACAAGTTTCACGTAACATTGGTAGGTTTTGTAAAAGAGAGTAGTTTTAATATTTATAGCAATAAAGATAGAATTATAATAAAAAATTAAAAAAATTTAATAGGGTAAATTGTGTCAAAAAATATCAGTAACCTATCAGGAAGAATTGGTTTAAAAAAAAACTTATTTGAAAAAATTTCTGAAAGATCATTAAATTCTAAAGATTCAAGTGGTATTAAAGAAATAGCTAATGAATATAACATGGGTGTATCCACTATCCATGGTGCTGAAAGTTTTTATGAATTTTTAAGACCTACTCATAGAGAAAAGAAAGCATTTGTTTGCAATGGGAGTGCTTGTATGTGTGCTGGAACACAAGAACCCTTAAAGAAAAAATTACAAGAAAAATTAGGTGATAATAAAGTTGGCGAAATGTTTTGCCTTGGTCATTGTTATGAAAACCATGCATTTCATTATGAAGGAGAAAACTACGCGGGCAAAGATATTAATAAAATAGATAAAATAATTGCAGGTGAAAGTATCAAACAAGATAAATTTTTTTCTAAAAGTTTTGCTTCCACAAGTTTTTTAATGGATGATAAATTTTCAAGCTTAGCACAATTTAAAGAATTGTTAAAAAAATTTATTAATACTGATAAAAAAGAAATAGTTACATCGCTGTTAGACTCTAATCTTACTGGAAGAGGTGGTGCCGGATTTCCCACAGGAATGAAATGGGATTTTTGTAGAAAAGCAGAATCTGAAAAAAAATATGTAATCTGTAATGCCGATGAAGGTGACTCAGGTGCATTCTCTGATAGATATTTGTTAGAAGATCAGCCTTTAAAAGTTTTATTTGGTATGATTATTTGTGGATATGTGATTGGAGGCGATGAAGGTGTTTTATATATTAGAGGTGAATATCCAAAATCTATTGAAGCAATAAATGGATCTATTAATTCTTTAAAAGAAGCTGGCTTACTTGGAAAAGATATTTTAGGAACAAAATTTTCTTTTGATTTAAATATATGTATTGGACAAGGTGCTTATATTTGTGGAGAAGAAACTGCATTGATTGCGTCTATCGAAGGAAGAAGAGCTGAGGTAGATGTAAGACCCCCCTTCCCTGTTACAGAAGGATTGTATAAAAAACCAACAGTTGTTAACAATGTAGAATCTTTAGCGGCTGCTACCGGTATACTTATTAATGGTTCTGATAAATTTTCTGCAATTGGAAATAAAAAATCTGCGGGAACGAAATTAGTTTGCTTAGATAGTTTTTTTAACAATCCTGGTGTTTATGAAATTGAAATGGGAACACCAATGAAAAAAGTTTTAAATGAAATTGGTGGAGGGTTCAAAGAACCTGTTAAAGCATTACAAGTCGGTGGACCATTAGGAGGCGTTATTCCAATTGAAGAAGTTGAAAAATTAAACTTAGATTTTCAAGAATTTTCAGCAGCAGGATTTATGTTGGGTCATGCTAGTATAGTTAGCATTCCTAAGGACTTTCCTATGGTTGATTATATTCATCATTTATTTGAATTTTCTGCTGAAGAATCATGTGGAAAATGCTTTCCTGGCAGACTTGGTTCTTACAGAGGTAAAGAAATGTTTGATCAGGCAAAAAATAAAACAGCCAAAATTCCCTTAAAATTGCTAAATGAGTTACTTGTCACGATGCAAAAAGGGTGTTTGTGTGCATTATGTGGAGCAATACCTACGCCAATAATGAATATATTAAAATATTTTGGTGATGAAATGAAAAATGATATGGTGAAAGATAATTAATGAGTTCTGAAAAAAGAAAAATTGCTTACATAGATGGTAAACCATATGAAATTGGTCCAAACCATACTTCTGTTTTAAAATTTGTAAAAAGTTACCTTGGAGAAAAAAAGGTTCCTACGTTATGTGATGATCCAAATTTAGCCCCTTATGGAGCTTGTAGAGTTTGTTCTGTTGAAGTTGCTCTAGTTAAAGATGGTCCTACAAAAGTTGTGGCATCATGTCATACACCAATTGGTGAGAACCAACATATTTTTACAAATAATCAAAATCTAACTAATTTAAGAAAAAATATTATTGAATTAGTTTTAAGTGACCACCCAATGAAATGTGATACTTGTGAAGTTAATAACAATTGTGAACTGCAAGATGTTGCTAATGATTTAGGTATTTCAGATCACAGATATAACACTCCAAAACAAAATAAAGGAACTCCAAAAGATATTTCTCATGATTATATGAGAATGAATTTAGATAATTGTATTAATTGTGGAAGATGTGTTCGAGCATGTGATGAAATTCAAGGTTCATTTGTTTTAACAATGAGTGGTAGAGGTTTCGAATCAAAAATCACAACAGATAATGATGCGTTGTTTGGCGATTCATCTTGTGTATCCTGTGGTGCTTGTGCACACACATGTCCAACAGATGCTATCTCAGATGTGTTTCAATCAAAATCTGTTGCTGTAGATGAAAAAGTAAGAACAACTTGTTCTTATTGTGGTGTCGGTTGCAACTTAGAAGCATCAATTAAAAATAACAAAGTCGTTGCAATAAGCACACCAAAAGAAACCGAAGTAAATGCGGGTCACACTTGTATTAAAGGAAGATATGCATTTGGATTTTATGATCATCCAGATCGATTAAAAACTCCGTTAATAAAAAGAAATGGAAAATTTGAAGAAGCTTCTTGGGATGAGGCTTATAGTTTTATTAAAAAAGAATTAAATAGAATAACCAAAGAAAGTGGTCCTGATGCTGTTGCTGGTATTTCTTCGGCAAGATGCACTAATGAAGAAAATTATGTTTTTCAAAAAATGATTAGAGCTGCAATTGGAACTAACAATATAGATTGTTGTGCAAGAATTTGCCATTCACCTACTGCTTGGGGAATGCAACAAACTTTTGGTACTGGAGCGGCCACAAATTCGACAGAAGATATTTATCATGCAGATTTATTTTTGGTAATTGGAGCGAACCCAACAAATGCTCACCCAGTAACAGGTGCTAAAATTAAACAACAAGTAATGAAAGGGAAAAAATTAATTGTACTAGACCCTATAACTACTGAGCTTGCTCAACTTGCGGATTATCACATTAAACTTAGACCGGGAACAAACGTAGCGATATTAAATATGATGCTACATTTTATTATAAAATCTAAGCTTTATGATAATGATTTTGTCAGAGATAGAACTGAAGGTTTCGAAAACTTCCTTAAAGAAATTGAGAGACAAGATGTCGATCATTTAGCTAAAGTAGCTGGTGTAGACAAGCAACTAGTTAAGGAAGCAGCCATTGCTTATGCTACTGCTAAAAATTCAATGGAATTTCATGGCTTAGGAGTTACAGAACAAGAACAAGGCTCTAAAACTGTGATGTTAATTGCTGATCTTGCAATGATCACAGGTAATATTGGAAGAAAAGGTGTTGGTGTTAACCCTTTAAGAGGACAAAATAATGTTCAAGGGGCAGCTGATATGGGATGCCAACCTCATCAAGGAGCTGGATATTTCGAAGTAGCAGATCAAAAAAACCAAAACTTTTATACTGAAAAATATGGTGTGGTTCATCCAACTAAAGCTGGCTTAAAAATTCCTGAAATGTTTGAAAATGCAATAAATAAAAAACTTAAAGCTGTGTGGATTATTGGAGAAGACATTGTACAAACTGATCCAAATAGTGCTCATGTAGTTGAGGCCATGAATTCCCTTGAATTGTTAGTAGTACAGGAAATTTTCATGAGTGAAACTGCAAAACTTGCAACTGTTGTGTTGCCAGGAACAACATTTTTAGAAAAAGATGGAACATTTACAAATACTGAAAGAAGAATTCAAAGAGTAAACAAAGCTGTTCCACCTTTACCTGGAACTAAACCTGATGGCGTTATTGTAACAGATATGATGCAAAAATTAGGTTTCGATCAACCAACCTATGATGCTGACCAAGTGTTAGCAGAAATAGCAGATGTTGTTCCATTCTTTAAAGGTGTGACGAGAGAAAGATTAGGTAAAATGGGCTTACAGTGGCCTGTACAAGAAGATGGAACTGATACTCAAATTTTACATAAAGAGACTTTCAAACTTGGAAAAGGTAGACTTAAAAGCTTTGACTGGAAAGAATCTGCAGAAATTGAAACTAATAAAAAAGAATATCCTCTAATTTTAACCACAAGTAGAGTTCTTCAACATTATAATGCCTCCACTATGACAAGACGTACCAAAAATATAAACATTGTATCAGAGGATTTATTATTAGTTCATCCTATAGATGCTAAAAGAAGAAATTTAAATACCGGTGATATTGGTAGACTTTATTCTGGTAGAGGTGAAGTAGCATTAAAAGTAGAGGTAACAAATAAAGTTAAAGAAGGAATAGTATTTACAACATTTCATTTCCCTGAGCACATGGTTAACATGGTAACTGGTCACGGAAAAGATGAAGAAACAATGTGTGCAGAATATAAAGTTTCAGCTGTAGAGGTTCAAAAAATTTCTAATCAATTCAAAACTGAATTTGAACCTAAAGAAAATCAGGCTGAATTTAACTAATTTTTTAAAATGACTATTGGTTGGCATTTTGATAATACATATTCAAAACTACCAGATATTTTTTCATCTAAAATTTCACCAATCAAAGTAAAGAAGCCTGATCTTATTATTTTAAATAACAATTTGACAAAAAAACTAGAGTTAGATTTTTCTAAAATAAATAACGAAGATTTATCTCAATTATTTTCTGGAAATCTACTGCCAAAAGATTCAAAAACTATTGCACAAGCTTATGCAGGTCATCAATTTGGGCATTTTACTATGCTTGGTGATGGCAGAGCGACTTTAATGGGTGAGCATGTCACTAAGGATAATGAGAGGTTTGATATTCAGTTTAAAGGTTCTGGTATAACGCCTTTTTCAAGAAATGGTGATGGAAGAGCTGCTTTAGGACCAATGTTAAGAGAATATATTATTAGTGAAGCAATGCATGCTTTAAATATTCCAACAACAAGAAGCTTGGCAGTTGTTAAAACTGGCGAAGATGTTGTAAGAGAAAATATTTTACAAGGCGCAATACTTACAAGAGTTGCCAGTAGTCATCTACGTGTTGGTACATTTCAGTACATAGCAGCGAGACAAAATGAAAATGAATTAAAAACTTTAGTTAATTACACTGTAGATCGTCATTATCCAAATATTAAACAATCTAAAAATCAAGCTCTAGATTTATTAAAAGTATTAATGGAAAAACAAATTAATTTAGTAATTAATTGGATGCGCGTAGGTTTCATTCATGGAGTTATGAATACAGATAATATGACTATCTCTGGAGAAACAATTGATTATGGTCCCTGTGCATTCATGGATACTTATGATCCACAAACAGTATTTAGTTCAATAGATCAATTAGGGAGATATGCTTATTTTAATCAACCTAGCATTACAAAATGGAATTTAGCAAGATTTGCAGAATGTTTAATACCTTTAATTGATAAAGATAAAAATAAAGCAATCCAGATAGTAACTGAAGAAATTAATAATTTTGAAAAAATATATGAAATAAAATGGCTAAACATGATGCGTGATAAACTAGGTTTGTTTGGAGAGGATCCAAAAGATCAAGTATTAATTTTAGATTTATTAACATGGATGCACCAAAACAAAACTGACTATACAAACACATTTTGTTATTTAATGAATGAAAAAATTCAAAATAATAAAATATTTTATAATGAAAACTTTATTATATGGAAAAAAAGATGGGAAGAACGATTAAAGTTGAATAATAATACACCTGAAAAATATTTAAAATTAATGAAATCTGTCAATCCTTTGGTTATTCCTAGAAATCATAAAGTTGAAGAAGCTTTAAAATTTGCAAATAATAACGATCTAAACTTAGTGAAAAAATTAATTAAAATTTTAGAAAAGCCCTATGAAAATCAAAATGGAATTAATGAATATCAATCTACAGCTCCTGCAAGTGACCAAAAATATCAAACTTTCTGTGGAACTTAATGTTAATCTTATAGTACGTAAGGTTCAGGTCTTGCATTATTTTCTAATACTCTTTCAACTGAAAAATCGCTGATATCAATTGTTTGGTATGAACCGGTTGTAATTAATTCAGTTAAAGCTCTGCCAATTCCTGGTGCTTGCATCAAGCCTCTACCTGTAAATCCTGATGCCATATAAACATTGTCGTATTTTGGATGTTTGCCAACAACAGCATTGTTATCTAATTTATTACAATCATAATAACCAGCCCACCCACCTGTTAACTTTAGCTTCTCGAAAACTGGAATTCTTTCTGCTAAGGCTGGCCAAACTAATTCCTCAAAGTCATTCCAAGCTGGTTCTAAATCGGTGGCATCAAATACTGAATTCGGTGAACCAGCCAAGTATTCTTTGCCTTCGGGTCTCCAATATACACCTGTAGTTAAATCTCCACACAAAGGCATTTCAGGTATATGTGTTGGGCATTTAACTCTAAAAACAGTATGTTTTTGAGGAACAACAGGAATGTCTTCTAATAATTCCTTAGTCCAACAGCCTGCAGCAGATATTATAGTTTTAGCTTTGATTTCAGAAATACTTTTTACTTCACCTTTAATAAATTCTGCACCAAGCTCTATGGCTTTACTTTTAAGGGCGCTATGAAACAAAAAAGGATCAATCCAACCCTCACTCTTATCATCTGTATAGGTGGCAGTTTCTATACCCTCATCGTTAATGTAAGGAAAGATCTTGGATAACTCTGAACCTTTAATATTTTTAGTTCCAGCATCACACTCTTTATGGTTTTCCAAGGCTCTGTACTGTTCCTCTGCATGTTCAGGTCCAAACATTAACAAGTAACCATTTGGAACCATACTAGCTGTAGGATTTGGATTTTTTTCAGTTTTAAGTAATTCTGGTATTTGAAAAATAAACTCTCTTGCAAATTTTCCTAATAAAATATTTTCTTTTTGAAAAAATTGTCTTCTAAAACCACCCAATGATAGTGGGAAAGAGGCTGTTTTATAAGTTGGGTCTTTTTCTATAACTTTAACTTTTCTACCTTCTTTAGATAAAAAATAAGCAGTAGCAGTTCCTATTATTCCACCACCAACTATTACAACATCATCCATAATTTATTTAGTTTAATATAATTAGGCTTAGATTTAGCAGTAATGCAAAGAGACACCAAAGTAAATAAGGAATCATTAAATAAAAACTAAGCAAGTTGACACGCTTAAATCTTACTATGAGAATGATTATCAATAATATTAAAATTACTAATACAATTAGCGCTAAAGTAATTTTATGAAAAACAAAAAAAACTATACTCCAAGTTGTATTAAAAATTAAATGTACTATATAAATATAAATCGTATCTATATCTCTATTTTTACTATGCCAGAATTTCCAGATAGCGATTGTCATAAATAAATAAAGCGTGGTCCACACTGGTGCAAAAACCCAGGCAGGAGGATTGTATGTTGGCATCACTAGCATTGAGTACCAAGGTTCTTTAAAATTTATAGTGGCTAAACCACCAATAGCAGATGCTGAATAAGTAATTATGGCAAATAGTAAAAAGGATAATAATTTGTTTTTTAACATAAACCCATTATACATCACTTAATGAATGATAAAAAAGTAATTTGGATAACTGGTGCAAGTAGTGGAATTGGTAGATCTTTGGCTCTAAAATTTGCTAACGAAGGCTGGACAGTTGCTGCTTCTGCTAGACGAGAAAATTTATTACAGGAATTACAAAGTAAAAATGCAAATATTCATTCATTTCCATTAGATGTTACAAACACTGAACAGTGTAAAACTGTCTTTGATGATATTATAAAAAGATTTGAAAATATTGAGATTTGTGTATTTGGCACTGGCATACATGATCCAAAGTCTGAAAAGAGCTTTAATTTAGATAAAATAAGAAAAATTATGGAAGTAAATTATTTCGGCACAATGAATTCTATCAACTCCATTTATGAGTACTTTAATAATAAAAAAAGTGGGCAGATATCTATAATTTCTTCTGTTGCTGGCTATAGAGGGTTACCTGCGGCAGGTGCTTATTGTGCGTCTAAGTCTGCACTTACTACCTTTACAGAAAGCCTGCAGTTTGAAATGAAAAGAGTAAATGTAAGAGTTTCCCTAATAAGTCCTGGCTTTATCAAAACTCCCATGACAGACCAGAATGATTTTCCAATGCCAATGATAAAGTCACCAGAATTTGCTGCAGAACAAATTTATATTGGCTTAATTAAGAAAAAGGGCTTCGAAATCCATTTTCCTAAAACTTTTACATATTTTTTAAAATTTCTAAGACTATTGCCTCACGCGATCTATTTCAAACTTGTTGGAATGGGATACAAAAAATAAGCTACTAATTTTTCTTAAAGAATACAGTCAACTCACCCACTTTAAATCCAAATTTAGTTAATGTAGCTCTATTAATAGCAACCTCTTCGTCTTGTTTAAAAATCCAATCATCAAAAGAAACTTTGATATTCTTTCCTTTAAATGGAACCATTAAGCTGTATTCAAATTTAAAAGCAGATCCATATTGAAAACCTTTTGCAATTCCAACTACATCTGGAGCAGATCCTTCGTAGTAATTTTGATCAATTTTTTTGATTTTCCATATACGCTTTTGTTTTTCACCATCTGTCCAATAGAAATCCTCTTTAAGAGTTAAAATATCACCCTCAAAACTGCCAAACATATCTGCTTTAAATTGTCTAGTAACCTTGCCACTTCGATCTTGTAATAGTCCCCATGCTTTAACAGGACCGTCAAAGTAGTTTTCTATAGTCATAGATGGCTCTGTATTTTTAAAATCTGTAGGTTTCATAGAGTTATTGTTTACACAACTCGCCGTAAAAAATAAAGCAATTATTAATACTGTTAATTTAAATCTCTTAAAGTTTATCATATCTCTCCTGTTGTTATTTATTTTGTAATGAAAATTGAATTAGATCTATATTTTTTGATTTAAAACCAGCCTCACAATATGAAAAATAAAATTCCCACATCCTTTTAAATGTTAAATCAAAACCTTGTTCTTTAATTAAGCCCCACTTTTTATTAAATATCTCTCTCCAAATAATTAAAGTATCAGAGTAATGATCGGCATATGAATTATATTCATTAAACTTTAAACCATTAGTATCAACATAATTTTTCAATTCATTTCTAGAAGGTAAAAAACCACCAGGAAAAATATATTTTTGGATAAAGTCTTGCTTGTTTTTATATCGATCAAACAAATTATCATCGATAGTTATAGCTTGAATACCTACTGTGCCTGATGGTGTTAAATTATTTTTGATTGTGCTAAAATAACTATCTAAATAGTTTTGTCCTACCGCCTCTATCATTTCTATAGATGCTATATGATCATATTTACTCTTTAGATCCCTGTAATCTTTTATTTCAATATTTACTTTTTCATTAAGTCCACATTTATGAATTCTTTCTTTTGCAAACTCGAATTGTCTTTTTGAAATAGTGATACAATCTAATTTAACATCATAATTAGTACCCAAATACTCAGCAAAACCACCCCAGCCACAGCCAATTTCTAAAATTTTACTTCCATTTATTGGTTTTAAAAGATCAATTAATTTTTGATATTTGTTGTTCTGAGCATTAAAAAGATCTTGCTTAGAGTTCTCAAATATAGCACTGGAGTAGGTCAAGGTTTTATCAAGCCATAAAGAAAAAAAATCATTTCCTAAATCATAATGTTTTGCAATGTTTTCTTTACTTCTACTTTTTGTATTTTTTATAATCTTATTTTTTATAAAGTTAATGAAAGGTAAATCAAAAACACCTGAAAATTTATAAATAATTTTTATATTTTTTGCAGTTAATTCAATTAAATCAGAAAGATTATTTGTTGTGAAAAGATCTTTCATATAAGATTCTCCTAAGGCAACACTTCCACTTTTAATCAAATTATAATTAAGACTTTCATCTTTAATTTCTAAAAAAACTTTTAAATTTTCATCAGGATTACCGAATTTTAAAACTTCTCCATCGGTTTTTTTAATTTCAAGAAAACCATGTTTTATATTTTTTAATACATTAAACACAATTAAATCTGAAATTTTATAAATCAACATTAATTTTCGATAGTTATATTATTCTTAATCTTTAATTTTTTTTTTATGAATTTAATTCCTTTTGTCCATAATTTAAATGCCTCAAAATGTATCGCTAAAATGATTTTAAATGTCATTAATGGATGTTTTAAATAAGATTTGAACAGGTTATTATTATTTAATTCGCTTTTAACCCCATCTTGTGATGCATAGAGAATTTTACCTTCCGAGTCTTGTACGTCAATAATGACAGAAATCTTATTACCTGGTTTTAATAATCTAAAAAAATAAACACAATTCATTTCAATAAATGGTGATACGTAAAATTTTTTCTTACATACATGCTGTATTAAATTTTGCTCTTTTTTAGTTTTGAAAATATATGAGTGTTGTTCTCCAAATGTATTCTTAACTTCATACAATATGGCTATTAAATCTGAATTTTTATCATATATGTAGAAAACGCTTAATGGATTAAACACATATCCAAATATTCTTGGATAGCATAAAAGTTTAATTTTGACCTCGTTACTTTCAATATTATTTTTTTTCAAATTATCTATAACCCAATTTTTAAGAGAGCTTCCATCTCTCGGTCCATGATCTTTATTAAAAAAGCTAATGATGTTAAATTTATTATAAGAAAATAACCATAGCATTTTATGTAATAATTCTATTTCCGATAAATCTATAAGTAATGAGAATACTTTATAATTGAAAGTGTGTATTTTTGGCTTAAATCTTTTGTGAATTACGGTACCTGTATAAATATAAGAATTTTTAATCATTGAGTGTTTTTAACATTTGAATAGAGGACTTTATTCCATCCTCATGAAAACCATAACCAAAATAACTCCCACAAAATAAAATATTTTTTTTATTTTGAATTTTATATAGATTACTCTGATTAGATAACGCTTCAGTATCGTAATAAGGATGAGTAAACCTAACCTTTTTAAATATTTTATCTGTAGGTATTTCTCTAAAAGGATTTATGGTTAAAAAAATATTTCTGTCTATTTTTAAATTCTGTAACTGATTTAACCAATATGTCACTGATGTTTTTTCAATATTATCTGCACTCATTGATGAATTCCAAGAACACCAGGCATTCTTATTTTTAGGCATAATACTTTCATCAAAATGAATAACTGCTGTATTTTCTCTATATTTAAAATTTTTTAATATTAGTTCTTCATCTACCGTTGGATTATCAATTATCTTTAATGCTTCATCCGCATGTGTTGCAATTACAACTTTATCATATTCAAAAAACTCATTTTCTTCACCATAAAAAATTTTAGCTCCAAAATCATTTCTAACAATTTTATTTATATTATAATTTTTAAAATGTTCTCCATTAATTTGACTTATTATTTTATCTACATAAGTTTTACTTCTATTTGCAACCGTAAACCATTGAGGTCTATCTTTTATTTTAAATAGACCATGATTTTTAAAAAAATTTAAAAAAAATGATAATGGCATTTGTGTTGCCTCATAAGGTGGCATTGACCAAATTGCTGATACCATTGGAATAATATGATAATTAATAAAATAATCTGATATTTTTATTTTTTTTAAATATTCCCCTAATGTTGTTAATTTAATCTTTTCTGTTTCTATTTTTTCGCAGTTTTTATAAAAGCTAATTATTTCAAAAAACATTTTAATAAACTTTAAATTTAATAAGTTTTTTTTATTTGAAAAAATTCCTCCTAACCCTTTACCACAATATTCTAGATCACTGCCATTTACAGATATTGAAAATGACATATCACTTTTCTCAATTTCTATTTTGTTTTCTAAAAAAAAATTAATTAAGTTTGGATAGGTATTTTTATTAAAAACCATAAATCCAATATCTACGGTAATTTCTTTATTATGGTCATAAGTTACTTTTATTGTATTTGCGTGACCACCAAATTGATTTTCTTTTTCAAATAAATCAACTTTAAATTTTTTGGATAAATAATAAGCTGCACTTAATCCAGATATGCCAGCACCAACTACAGCAATTTTCATCTTGATAAACCTTTAAGCCGCTGTGTCTTCGTACTCTTCCATTGATGGACATGTACAAAATAAGTTTTTATCTCCATAAACATTATCTACTCTAGCAACTGGAGGCCAATATTTAGTTTTTCTTAAAAACTCAGAAGGATATGCTGCCTCTTCTCTTTCATACTTATGATCCCACTTATTTGAGGTTAATTCAACGTGAGTATGTGGCGCATTCTTCAATGGATTATCAATTTTATCGTATTCACCTGATTTGATTTTATCAATTTCCTGTTTTATTTTTTTAAGTGTAGAGCAGAATTTATCAATTTCATTCAAACTTTCACTCTCTGTGGGCTCAATCATCATGGTACCTGCTACTGGCCATGACATTGTTGGAGCATGATAGCCAAAATCAATTAATCTTTTAGCTATATCCTCTTCAGTAATTCCCGTTTCACTTTTTATCTTCCTAATATCTATAATGCATTCATGAGCTACATTTCCACTTTTACCTTTATACAAAATTGGAAAAGAATCTTTTAGTTTATGCGCTATATAATTCGCATTAAGAATTGCAGTTTGTGAAGCTTTTTTTAATCCTTCTGATCCCATCATCTTTATATACATCCAGGAAATAGATAGAATACTTGAGCTTCCCCAAGGTGCCGCTGATACAGCACCAATTCCTGTGCTGGGACCACAATCTTTAATCACTGAATGTTTAGGTAAAAATACCTCTAGGTGTTTTTTACATGCAATTGGCCCCATTCCAGGACCTCCTCCTCCATGTGGTATGCAGAATGTTTTATGTAAATTAATATGACAAACATCTGGGCCAAAATTTCCTGGTTTTGCAATTCCTACTAATGCATTTAGATTTGCTCCATCCATATAAACTTGACCTCCATTTTTATGAATCAGTTCACAAATGTCTGTTATTTTTTCTTCAAAAACTCCATGCGTTGATGGATAGGTTACCATTAACGCTGCTAAATTATCTGAATGCTCTTCAACTTTTTTCTTTAAATCATCAAAATCTACATTTCCATGTTTGTCACAATTAATAACTACCACCCTCATTCCGGTCATTTGTGCGCTAGCAGGGTTAGTACCATGTGCTGAACTTGGTATTAAACAAACATTTCTATTTTGATCACCATTTTTTTCATGAAATTTACGTATTATCATCAAACCAGTAAATTCACCTTGTGCTCCAGCATTTGGTTGTAGAGATACACCAGAAAAACCAGTTATTGATCTTAGCCAATTTTTTAAATCAGTAAATAATTCTCTATAACCTTCCATTTGTTCAATTGGAGAAAAAGGATGTGGTTGTGAAAATTCCTTCCATGTGACTGGTGTCATTTCAGAAACTGAATTTAATTTCATTGTACATGAACCTAGTGCTATCATTGATCTATTTAATGCTATATCTGAATCTTCTAATCTCTTTAAGTATCTAAGCATTTCTGTTTCTGAATGATAACTATTAAATACTGGATGATCTAAATATGTTGAGGTTCTTAATAAATTTTTTGGTAAATTAGATAAACTCTCATTCATTGTTTCTTTAATTGTCTCTGAGCAATTAAAAATCTTTAATAGTTGGTTTGCTCTATATAAGTTTTTTCTTTCATCAAATGAAACTGCTAACATTTCAGAATTCACTTTTCTGATATTTACTCCTTGATCCAATGCATTTTTATAAATTTTATCTGTTTTATCTAATGACTTTATTGTAACGGTATCAAAAAAATTATCTGTATAAAGTTCGTAACCTGATTGTTTCAACTTGTCTGCAAAATTTTTTGTTAATTGTGATACACTTTCAGCTATCTTTTTAATTCCTTTAGGACCATGATAAACAGCATAAGCTGCTGAAACTATTGCAAGTAATGCTTGAGCAGTACAAATATTACTTGTAGCCTTATCTCTCCTTATGTGTTGCTCTCTTGTTTGAAGTGCCAACCTTAAAGCTTTATTGCCATGTTTATCAACTGAAACTCCAACTATTCTACCAGGCATTGATCTTTTATATTCATCCTTAGTAGCAAAAAAAGCGGCGTGAGGACCACCATACCCCATTGGAATACCAAAGCGTTGTGAGCTTCCAACCGCAATATCAGCTCCTAATTCTGCTGGTGTTTTAAGTTTTGCTAAAGCTAACAAATCACAAGCTAATACAGCTTTCCCGTTATATTTGTGTATTTTACTAATGGCTTCACTGGGGTCCTTGATATCTCCTAAAGTTCCAGGATATTGTATAATTCCACAAATAATATCTTCATTTATGTCTTTATCTTCATCTCCAATTATTATTTCTAAACCTAGTGGTTCAGCTCTTGTTTTAATTACATCAATAGTTTGCGGGTGGCAATTTTGTGAAACAAAAACTTTTTTTGTTTCACTTTTACATATTCTATAACTTAAACCCATAGCCTCAGCAGCAGCCGTACCTTCGTCTAAAAGAGACGCATTAGCAATATCCATCCCTGTGAAATCAATTATCATTTGTTGAAAGTTTAGTAGCATTTCAAGTCTACCTTGAGCTACTTCTGGCTGATACGGAGTATAAGAAGTGTACCAACCAGGATTCTCTAAAATATTTCGTAGTATCACATATGGAGTATACGTTCCATAATAACCCATTCCAATAAAACTTGAATAAACTTTATTTTTTTTAGAAATATTTTTTAATTTTCTAAGTGCCTTATATTCTGAATTTGGTTCACCAATACCTAAATCATCTTTAAAAAGGATTTTTTCTGGTACTGTATTTTCTATTAGCTCATTTAAATTTTTAAACCCCAATTCTTGAAGCATAATTTTTTGTTCTTCTTCAGAAGGTCCTATGTGTCTTCGAATAAAATCTTTTTGAGCATTTTTTAGCATTTAGTTACCACTTTCCTTTGCAAACTTATCATATTCTTCTTTATTCATAAGTGAATCCATTTCGGACTTATCTTTAGTTTTTAGTTTAAAGAACCATGCTTTGTTCTCTGGATCAGCATTAATCATGGAAGGGTCATCAACAATTGATTGGTTATTTTCAATAATTTCACCTGATACAGGTGTATAAATATCACTTGCAGCTTTTGTTGACTCAACAACACCAGCATTCCCATCTTTAACAACTGATGAACCTTTTTTAGGTAATTCAACAAAAACAATATCTCCTAGCATTTCAGTTGCGTGTTTCGTAATGCCTATAGTTGCTGTATCTCCATCCATTTTTATCCACTCGTGCTCTTTAGAAAATTTTACTTCACTCATTACTTTGCTCCTTTCACATAGCTTTTTTTATAAAATGGTAACTTACAAACTTTAGCGGGATATTTTTTTCCTCTTACTTCAAGGAAAATTTTTATGTCTATATTTGAAAATTCACTATCAACATATCCCATAGCTATTGGTTTTTGTACACTTGGTCCAAATGTTCCACTTGTTATCTCTCCAATGACTTTATTTTCTTCATTATATATTTTGGTTTTTTCTCTAGCAATTATCCTATTTTCAGGTGTGATGCCTACCCTAATTTTTTTAGTTCCAGATTCTATTTGAGAATTAACTCTTTCATGACCAGGAAACCCTCCTGATATTAATCTTTTTTTTGAAATGGCCCATTTAAGGTTAGCTTCAACTGGTGTAGTTTTAATATTTATGTCATGCCCATAAAGACAAAGCCCAGCTTCTAATCTTAAAGTGTCTCTTGCTCCTAAGCC
This sequence comes from uncultured Candidatus Pelagibacter sp., assembly GCA_905612435.1. GTDB lineage: Bacteria > Pseudomonadota > Alphaproteobacteria > Pelagibacterales > Pelagibacteraceae > Pelagibacter. The sequence continues at coordinate 17,131 of CAJQRZ010000024.1, read as the reverse complement.
TATCATTTTAGCACCATTATCTATGAGTTTTTGTACAAAAACTTCCACTTTTTCGTTTTGAATTGATATTTCAAAACCATCTTCACCAGTGTAACCGGATCTTGTTATATAAATATCTGTATCTAAATATTTAAACAAATTACCATTCATAAACTTCAGGCTTGATGGTCCTTTAATAGTTTTTTCTATTATATTTACTGCTTCAGGTCCTTGAATCGCGATAAGAGATAATTCAGTATGAAGTATCATTTCATATCGGTTATTTAATAATTTTTTTATAACTTCAAAATCTTGGTTTTTACAAGCAGCATTTAATATTATATTAAAACCTCCTTTAACCTTTGTTATAATTAAATCATCATGGATACCTGCCTCTTGATTCATCAAGAAACTGTATTTGCTTTGATTTAATAAAATATTTTGTAAATCTATTGGAAAAATTTTTTCTAGATTTTCAACTAATTTTTCTCTGTCCTTAATAAATAATTGTCCCATATGAGAAACATCGAAAATTCCAGCTTGTGATCTAGTAAATTTATGCTCTTCAATAATTCCATCAGAATATTGAATCGGCATTTCATAGCCAGCAAATGGAACAAACTTAGCGCCCTGCTTTTGATGTAAATTGTAAAGTGCTGTTTTTATATTTTCCATATTAACTCACTGTACCCATCTGTATGTTTGCCTGAGAGTTTTGCTCCTTCGGCGAGAATTTAATCTCTTTCCAGAGTTAATATGTTACGGTCCTTTTGCCTGAGAGTTTCCTGGGTGGTTGCTCCTTCGGTGGTTCTAATAAGCAAGTAAAGTCTGCTCTTGAACACTCTCCCGTACTTCCATGAAACAACGTTAAGCTATTTCAGTAAAAATACTATAGATAGATAGAGAATGGATATCAAGGATTTACTGTTACCTATTGTGACACGATTGAGACACGTATAACAGGGTCTGTTCGTTCCATTGGACAAACAAGTTTTCTCAATAATACTCAAATAAAAGGATTCTATGGCTTTTGATTTAAACTTTACTTTTTTCTTTATCTTCTTGGGATTTCCATTGTAACAGTTATGTCTTCTAATTCTTGTTTAAGTTCTATTTGACAGCTAAGTCTTGAAAATTCTTTTTGATCAATATCATTTGTTTCCATTGTTTCTTTTTCATCATCTTCAATTGGTTTTAATCTATTAAAATCTTTTTCATCAACATAAACATGGCAAGTAGCACAAATATTGTTTCCTTCACAAAGTCCAAAATTACCTGGTTTTAGTTTTTCCATTATTGCTTCTCTAATGGTTATACCCTCTTCAACTTCAATAGAAATTTTATTTTTTTCTCTGTCTATTAAATTAAATTTAACTAGCATTTTATATATTGATAATTTTAGAATACTTATGGTGAAGATACTAATATTGAATAGGTTAATTTGCTTTATCGAATTTTATTTTACCGTGAAAAAAATGTTCTTTTCTTCTTTTGTCCTTAAGTTCTTTTTCAAGTTTTTGTTTTGCAATAATATTTGCAGGTATTAAATTCTCAATATTATCAATTTTAGATGTAATATTTTTTTTAATCAAATCAGATTCTAACTCTTTAATTCCAGAATCTTTATAGTCTTTGTTCCAATCATCATTTTTTAATGCTTTACGAGTCTGCATAATCATATGGGGCATTTCTTTTATTCTTATTATAAATTCATCAAAATCTATTAACGGAACTGTAGCCATATATATAAATTTATGGATCCAATTATATTTCATTTTTAATATTTTTTTTAAAATTGGCTTTAAAAATTTAGGTGTTACATTCCAAACTGGTAACAGTGCATTATATTTATAAACTTCATCTTTGTAGGGTAAGTCTAACCAACAACTTGTATGATATGATCCGTAACCATCTTTAATTTTATCATAGTTCTCTTTGCTTAAATAACCATTTTCAATACTATAGTCTGCTAAAGCAGTTTTTGGATAAGGGTAAAAAATAAATGATGCTGTATTATAAGCATTTAATTTGTCGTTAAGTTCATAAGATTTCCACATCTCTTCTGGTGTTTCTTCAGGGAATCCAAAGATATATTCAGCTTGAAGTTTTAAACCATATTTTTTAATTCTTTGTGATGCTGCAATAATCAGTTCGTCTGAGTGCCTTCTGTGTAGTAACTTCATTCTAATGTGCTCACTACCAGATTGAATACCCATTGAAACAGATTCACATCCAGCTTCTGCTAAGCTTTTTAAAATAGAATCTTTTGCAGTAGAGGGAGTAACATAACAATGAAAAGGTAAATTAATCTTTTCTTTATAAGCAACTTTAAATTCATCTAGCCATTTTTGGTTAAAAGCAAAAACGTCATCCTCAAATCTAAATTTTTTTGGTTTATATTTATTTTTAATATCAACCATATCGGCAATAACATTATTAACAGATCTTTGTCTTAAATAAACTTCTCCTGAATATGCTGCGTTACGAAAACTATTAACACAAAAAGTACATGCAAAAGGACATCCTCTTGTGGTCATAATCATTATTCTAGAGGTAAGAGCTCCATATTTTGCAAAGAAAGACTTATCAGGATTTGGTAAACTTTCTAAGGGTCTTATAACTGGGCGCTTAGCATTTTTATGTATGTGTCCTGTTGAATCTTTTACCCATAAGTTTTTAACATCATTATAGGAACGTTTTTCTCTCATTTTTTGAAGTAAATCTTCCAGTGCACCTTCACCTTCACCTAAACAGATCATGTCAAAGCAGTCCTCTGAAATTGTTTCTTCTGGCAATGAAGTTGGGTGAATACCTCCAACTATAATGGGTATATCTGGCATTATTTCTTTAAATTTTCTAGCCAGATTTTTTATTGGCATATAAAGATTAGTAATTGCACTAAAACATATTAAGTCTGGTTTAAAACGAATAGCTTTGTTAACTACAAGCTCATCATTATAAAAAAAATTGTTTAAAGCCGGAATATCAATGTATCCATTATCTCCAAGAGCAGGTTCATAAATTAATTCAACTAAATGACCTTTACTTTGAATATAAGCCATTATGCTTTCTAAACCTATGTGTTCGCTACCGCGATAGTAAAACAATACTCTCATTTTTTATTTTTTGATATGTTAAAAAATCTTACTGTTTTTATATAGAGATTCAAAAAATAAAGCAAATATAACTAAACATGTTTTTTTTCATATATTGTATAAAATTGAAGCAGGACAGCAAAGATAACTATTGTTCCACCGAACAAAACCATTAATGGTGGAGTTTCACTTATAAAAAGCCAAGCCCACAAGGGTCCAAGAACTGCTTCTGTCAGCATAATAATTCCCACCATTGCTGAAGGAGTCCTTCTTGCACCTATTGTTATAAAAATAAAACCAAAACCTACTTGAAAGAAACCAGCTAAAAATCCTAAAAAAATATCATGAGATGAAACCATAATCTTATTAGATAATAAATAGCCAATAATTATTGCAAAAATACCAGCTATAAATTGAGCAGGTACCATATCCACTTTAGGGTACTTTCTCACAACCAATATAAGTACTGCAAAAGAAATGGGCATTGCAAAAGCTCCTATATTTCCAACCATGTCACCAGCTGATAAAGAATTACCAAGCATCAGTACAATGCCTGATATAGCTAAAATAATTGAAATTAGAGTTATTGCAGAAATTTTTTCTTTTAGAAAAATATATCCAAATATTGCTAAAAAAATTGTTTGTGTTTGTATTATAAAGTTAGCATTAGCTACTGTTGTATTGTACATCGAAAATACATAACCACAAAATCCAATAGATAAGATAAACCCTCCAAAAAATCCTGGTATTCCAGAATCATAAAAGGATTTAAAAACTTTTTTTTTGTAAGTAATTATTAAATAAATTGAAACAACAAGTATAAAAAAAATACTTCGCCAAAACAAAATTTGCCATAATGTAGACCCTTCAAATGATTTAACAATTAAACCACCAAAACTTAAACTACATGCGCCCATAAAAACTAGTAATGGGCCAGGAAGATTTTTAACTATGTTCATTTAAATATTTGTTTGTTTCTTCTGTATAGCTATTAAATAGTTTTTCAGCCTCTACAAGATTTACTTCTTCAAATCGTATCTTTGTACCAGGACTAAATTGTGCAACTTTATCCAGATCTGCTGAAATAACTACAGCTATTTTTGGGTAACCACCAATTGTTCCATGATCCGATAATAAAATTATTGGCTTTCCATCAGCAGGAACTTGAATAGTACCTCTAATTAATCCTTCAGATTTAATGTTTGTATTTATTATATTTTCTAAATTTGGTCCATCTAATCTCATACCCATTCTATCTACTAGTCGTGTTACAGAATATTCTTCTTTAAAAAAAATATTTTGTGCTTCACTGGAAAAATAATTAAAATTTGTTCCCTTTATAACTCTAACTATATTATCAAAAGAATTTTTATAAACTATTTTTTTATATTTGATATTTTTTATAGTTGATTTCTTAATGAAAATTTTTTCATTAATAGAATATTTTTTTCCATTATTTGGACCTATTTGAGCTTTCGTATTAATTGAACAACTTTTCCACATCTCTTCTAATTCAAATCCACCATTTACAGATAGATAACCATAGATTGATTTTTTTGTTGAAATAACATCTATTTGTTCTCCATCATTCAAAATATAATTTTGATAACATTTTCCTTCTTCAATCATGGAGTTATTTCTAATTATATTAAAAAAAATATCTCCTGTTATTGCAAAATTAATTTTTCCATTATTTAATCTCAATAAAGGGCCTTGATAGGCAAATTCTATTACAGTATCGTTTAATTTATTGTCAGTAAGTGAGTTGGCTAACTTATAGTTTCTTTGATCAATAGCTCCACTAATAGTAACTCCTATATGATATAAATGATTTCTACCAGCATCTTGCATTGTGGTATTGATACCTGGTCGTAATATTTCAAAATATGTATCAGTCATTTAATTTTAAATATTCCTCTTTAGATATTTGATAAAAACTAACTTTATCACCAGGTTTAACTAATGCGGGATCTTTTAAATTTAATTTTTTAAATAATTTTTTAGGTGTATTTCCAATTATATTCCATCCACCTGGGCTTTCAAAAGTATAGATATTTGAAAATTGTTCTGTAATGCCTACTGAACCTTTGGGTACTTTAACTCTGGGTGTTTCCAATCTATTGCACCTAATTTTTTCGTTTATATCTCCCAAAAAAGGCATTCCAGCAATAAAGCCTGTCATGTAACAAAAGTACTCTTTTTCAAAAAAAAATTTTAATATTTCTTCTTTAGATAAATTTAACTTTTTAGATAATCTATCAAAATCTAATCCATATTCATTATCGCAACACACTGGAATTTCAATTTTTTTATTTTTAATTTTTATATTTTTTTCAATATTTAAATTTTGAATTGTTTCTTTTAAGTTTACAAAATTTGTTAAGGATAAGTCAAAACTAATTATTAATTTATTATAAGATGGAGTTAAGTTGTTAATACCTTGAATTTTTTCTTTATTAACCAAATCTGTTAAGTGATTAAAATAATTAATAACATTTGAATTTACAGTCTCATTTACTTCTGGTCCAAAATCGCAATAAACTGCTGCGTCACCAAGATTAGATATATTTTTAATCATGTCATGTTATACTCCAGACTTAAAGTGTATGGAAATTAATATCAATTGTGATTTGGGAGAAAAATCAAAGTTTCATTCGATTGAGAATGATCCAGAATTACTTAATATTATAAATTCTGCGAATATTGCATGTGGTTATCATGCTGGTGATGAACAAACAATGGATATGGTTATTAAAATCTCAAAAAGGAATGGTGTTAGCGTTGGTGCTCATCCATCATTTAATGATCTTGAAAACTTTGGAAGAAAAAGAATATATTTAAATTCCTCAGAAATAAAAAAATTAATAATTAATCAATATGAGATATTGCAAGCAATAGCTCAAAAAAATGACGAAAATGTTACACATATAAAACCACATGGTGCACTTAATAACATGGCATGTGAAGACTTAGAGCTAGCAACAGTTCTTGCAAAAACTATTCATGAAATAAATAAAGATATTATTTATCTTGTACCAACAGGATCACAAATGGAAGTAGCTGCTAAAAAAAATAACATGAAAATAGCTTGTGAAATATTTGCAGATAGAAACTATGAAGATGATGGAAATTTAATTTCTAGAAAAAAGCCAAACGCTTTAATCATCAACCCTGAACTTGCAAAGAAACATGTATTAAATATGGTTAAAAATCAGGCAATAAATTGTCTCAGTGGTAAACAGATACCTTGTGAAATTGACTCTGTTTGTATACATGGTGATAATAAGAGTTCATTAGCGACTGCAAAATCTATCAAAGATAACTTAGTTAATAATGGCTTGATACTAAAACCTTTAAATAAAATGAAAAAATTTAATTAAATATGAAAAAACTCATTTATACTTTGCTAATAATTACAGCTTTTACTAATAATTCTTTTTCAGCTTCAACAGGTAGTGACTCTTCTACGGGCACATCAGACTATACAAAAGCTTACAACCTAATTAAAGCTGCTAAAAAATATGAAAAAAAAGGTAAAACTGAAAAAGCACAAAAAAGATATACAAAAGCTCAGAAACTTCTTCTAAAATCTAATGAGAAAAAACCATTACAAGCTAATACTTTAAACTATTTAGGTTTTACGACCAGAAAACTTGGTGATTATAAAAAAGGAGAAGATTTTTATCTACAAGGTTTACAAATTGAACCAGATCACAAAGGAATAAATGAGTACCTTGGAGAGCTTTATGTGGTTACTAATAGAATAGATTTAGCTAAAGAAAGATTGGAAATTTTAAAAAGTTGTAACTGTGAAGAATATAAGCAGTTAAAAGAAATAATTAATGGTACAAGAAAATCTAAGTATTAAATCTTAATTAATATTTGCTGACATTTTATTTGGTAACCACAGTGCAATCTCAGGAAAAATCACCACAATAATAACTGCTAGTATCATAAGTAAAAAAAGTGGAAACGCACTTCTTGCAATAAATCCCATATCTTTATTTGCCATGCCTTGGAGTACGAATAGATTAAACCCTACTGGTGGAGTAATTTGAGCCATCTCAACAACTATTACTAAATATATACCAAACCAAATCATATCAAAGCCAGCCTGTCTAATCATTGGCTCTATAATAGCCATTGTTAAAACAACTGCAGATATTCCATCTAAAAACATTCCTAAAATTATATAAAATATAGTCAATACAAATAATAATGTGTATGGAGATAGGTTCATTCCATCAATCCAAATTGCTAAATTTCTAGGTAAACCTGTAAAACCCATCGCTAATGATAAAAAAGTTGAACCTGCTAAAATAAAAGCAATCATACAAGACGTTTTAGTTGCACCTAATAAAGATAGATTAAATGTTTTTTTATTCAGTGTTCCTTGAAAAAAAGACAAAATCAATGCTCCCACAACACCCAAAGATGCAGCTTCAGTAGCGGTTGCTATACCTGTATAAATTGAACCAATTACAGATGTAATAAGCAATATTACAGGCAGTAATTGTTTTGATCCCTGAACTTTTTCTAAAAAAGAAAAACTTTCAATAGATTTTGGCATCAATTTTTTATTTAAGATTGACCAGAGAATTACATATAACATAAACATCAATGCAAGCATTAACCCAGGGAAAATTCCTGCCATAAATAGTTTTGCTATAGAGTCCTCTATTGTTACACCATAAATAATTAATATAATTGATGGAGGAATTAATAGTCCCAAAGTTCCAGATCCAGCTAAACTTCCTAATAGTAATTTTTCAGGATATTTTCTTTTTCTTAATTCAGGAATAGACATCTTTCCTACAGTGGCTACAGTTGCTGCAGAAGAGCCTGATATTGCTGCAAACAATGCACATCCAACAACATTTACATGAACCAATCCACCAGGTAATTTTGACAACCATGGTGATAAACCTTTAAATAAATTTTCTGATAATTTTGTTCTAAATAAAATTTCTCCCATCCAAACAAAAAGAGGTAGCGCTGTTAATGTCCAGGATGAACTGGTTCCCCATATCGTTGTTGCCATTGCGTCCCCTACAGGTCTAGTTGTAAATAACAGCATACCAATTGCAGAGACAGCTACCATACTTAAAGCTACCCAAACACCTGAGCCTAATAGAAAAAGTAATAAAGAAATAAAAAATATTGTTAAATATATCTCTGTCATAATTAATTTATTTTCTTATCTAAGATTGAAAAAACTAAATGATGAAATACACAAATAAAAAATACAAAAGAACCAATTGCTAAGCTTGTTTGGGGTATCCATATGAGTATTTCGTCTGCACCCTCACTTCTTTCCTCAAATTTTATTGAAATAACTACCATTTTAATAAAATAGTATGCCATAAAACCTGAAAAGAAACTCGCCACTGATAAACACCATATTTCAGCAAATTTTCTTTTTTTATTTTCAAGTTTTTCTAAAAATAAAGTTATTCTAATATGAGCTTTGTCATAGAATGTATAAGCTAATGCAAAAAAAGAGGATGCGGCCATACTATAACCTGAGTATTCTGCAAGTCCTCTTATATAAAAACCAAAAATTCTAGAGCTAATTCCAGTCAAAATAAATACTGCTACTAATATAAGAAATATTGCAGCAATGAATCCTGAAATTTTATAAATAGTTTTTAAGAAATTATTAATACTATTAATCATAATAAAAAAGGCCATCAATAAGTGATGGCCTTTTTTTAATTTATAATATTATTTATAAGTAGCTAAAACAGCTTGTCCTCTAGAACCAGCTCTACTAGCCCATTCTTTAGACATTGTTGCTCCAACTTCTTTAAAATGTTTATTCAAAGCTGAATTTACTTTGCCAACCTTCATGCCTGCATCAGCTAAAGCTTTTTTATCAGCTTTGTTTCCTTTTTTTGATAATGCCCAACCCTTTTTTTCTGCTTTTGCAGCTTCTGACATTACTAATTTTTGAGTTACAGAATCTAATTTGTTCCACGCATCTTTATTAACAATTATCATATTTTTTGGATACCAAGCTGCTATATCATAAAAATACTTTACTCCATTTTCCCAAATTTTACTGTTCTTGCCAGTAGTTGGTGATGTAATCATACTTTCAACTGCGCCAGTTGAAAATGCTTGACTTATTTCAGCAGCTTCAATTTTAGTTGGTGCCATTCCAGTAAGCTCAGCTAATCTAATTAGAGAAGAGTTATATGCTCTAAATTTCAAACCTTTTAAATCAGCTTGAGAATTTATTTCTTTCTTACTGTAAAGCCCTTGAGCTGGCCATGGCACAGCATACAAAAATACTAACCCTTTAGCATCTAAGCCTTTAACTATTTCAGGTTTTGAAGCTTTGTATAATTTCATAGCATCATCATATGATGAAGCAAGAAATGGCTGAGAATCTATTTCTAATAAAGGGTCTTCTTTACCCAATGCTGACATAAATCTTTCTCCTATTTGAGCCTGTCCTGTTCGAACAGCTCTAAAGATTTCTCCACCTTTGTATAAAGAGCCTCCTGGGTGAGTAACTATTGTTAATTTGCCACCACTTTTATCTGAAACGTTTTTAGCAAACTCTGTTGCATTTGCAGAATGAAAGTTCGAAGCACCATAAGCTAGTGCCATATCCCATTTTTCTGCTGAAAATGCTGTATTAGTATTTAATAAAACTGCAAAAAATAAAACTAAAATTTTATTAATTATTTTCATTGTTCCTCCAATTTGTTAATAGTCTATTTCATTACGAACTCTAACCAAAAGCAATAAAAAAATATTTTAATTTATTTCACTATATCTCTATTAAAAAAGAAGCTTTTCTATAACTTTAAATAATTAAATAGATATTAATAAAAGATTCTAGTAAAAATAAGTGAATAGTACATTATGATTAAGAAACCTTTAAGAGACATGATTGGATATGGTTCAAATGAACTCAAAGTTTCTTGGCCAAATAATGCACGTATAGCTATTCAGATAGTTTTAAATTATGAAGAGGGAGCTGAAAATTGTGTTTTAAATGGAGATAAAAACTCAGAAATTTTTTTATCTGAAATAATAGGAGCACAACCCGTAAGAGACAGACATATAAGTATGGAATCTCTTTATGAGTATGGTTCTCGAAGAGGATTTTGGAGACTACATAAACTATTTCAGGAGAGAAAAATTCCAGTAACAATTTTTGGTGTTGGTATGGCTTTAGAAAAAAACCCCGAAATATGTAAAGCTATAAAAGATGCTGGATACGAAGTGGCTTCTCATGGTTGGAGATGGATTGACTATCAAAATATAAAAAAATCTGAAGAAAAAAAACATATGAAGCTTGCTATTCAAGCCCATAAAAAAATATTTGGTGAACGACCACTTGGTTGGTACACTGGTAGATGTAGTCCAAATACTAGAGATTTGGTTATGGAAGATGGAGGATTTTTATATGATAGTGACTCTTATAGTGATGACTTACCTTATTGGGAAACTAGAGATAAAAAACGACAGTTAATTATCCCCTATACTCTAGATAATAATGATATGAGATTTGTAACAAATCAAGGATTTAATACTAGTGATCATTTTTTTACATACTTAAAAGATAGTTTTGATTCTCTCTATGAGGAAGGAAAAATAAATCCAAAAATGATGTCGGTAGGTTTACATTGCAGAATAATAGGAAAACCAGGAAGAATTCAATCCTTAAAGAGGTTTTTAGAATATATACAAAAACATGAAAATGTATGGATTTGTAAAAGAATTGACATAGCTAATCACTGGATTAAAAATTACCCAAACTAATAATGAACAAAAAAATTATCTTCACAGATGGACTTATTGATTTAGCCCAACCTAGATTAGGTTCTAAGGTTATATTTAAAACTGATGACTTTTTTGCTCCAGCAAATAGAATTATTGATCCTTTGCCACCAGTATTTAAAGAAGGATTGTTTGATAAAAATGGTAAATGGATGGATGGCTGGGAATCTAGGAGAAAAAGAACTGCCGGACATGACTTTTTAATTATTAAACTGGGTAAACCAGGATCAATAAGTAAAGTAGATGTTGATACTTCACATTTTAATGGCAATCAACCATCTATGATTTCATTAGAAGGTTGTAATTCAAAACTAAAAAATATTAAAAATTTAAATTGGAAAACGCTAATTAGTAAAAAAACAACAAAAGCTAATAGTCATCATATATTCAATGTTTTATCAAAATCAATTTTTACCCATATTAAATTAAACATATTTCCAGATGGTGGAGTCGCAAGATTAAGACTTTATGGAAATATATCAAAAAAAAACAATAACTTTGGAATTAAAACAATCAACCTAGCATCCTTATTAAATGGTGCCTCTGTTATAGCTTGTAACAATGAACACTTTGGAAAAGCTGAAAACATATTGGCCCCAGGAAAAGCTAAAAATATGGGTGATGGCTGGGAGACAAGAAGGAGAAGGGACAGAGGGTATGATTGGTTAATATTAAATTCTATCAAAGGGAAAAAAATTAGCAAAATTGAAATATCTACTCATCATTTTAAAGGAAATTATCCAAGTCATTGCTCTTTACAGGCTGCTTACATTTCAAATAAAAAATCTTCTTCTTCGATTGTTAAGAGTTCAAATAATTGGAAATTCCTATTGAATAAGGTCAATTTATCTTCAAATAAAACACATAATTTTATAAACAAATTAATGAAGAATAGTAAAATAAATTATATAAAAATAAATATTTTTCCAGATGGTGGAATTTCTAGATTTAGAATTTTTGGTAAATCAATTTAATGAAAATTATAGTTAAACCCAAACCTATTACACAAAAAAAATTTTCTAAGTTTGGAGATATGATTACAACTAATAATATAAAGCCCACTGAAATTAACAATGGTTATGCTAAAAGATTTGATGGAATTGCAAATTTAAATACTTCAAAAAATGGTGGTGAAACTACTATCTCTATTTTTTCTGCGCTAAAAAGAAGTTTTCCTATGAAAATTGAAATGATGGAAAAGCATCCTTTAGGAAGTCAGGCTTTTATACCGATGAAAGATACAACTTTTCTAGTTTTTGTTGCACCACAAGATAATAAACTTAACCTAAATAAAATTGAATCTTTTGTTGTCCCACCTGGGATTGGAGTTAATTATAATCCTGGAACTTGGCATTTTCCTCTTATATCGACTGAAAATATGAATTTTTTAGTAGTAGATAGAAAAGGTTCTGGAGATAATCTTGTGATTGAAAATTTAGATAAAGAAGAAGTAATCCTAAAATATTAAAACCCGCCGCACTAATGCGACGGGTCTTTTTTTAAGTATAGAGTTGTTTTATGATCTTTTAGATATAGCTAGATGAACAACGGCACCTAATGATGCTCCAATTATCCATGCGTATCCTCCTCCACCACCTAAGTTAGCAAAGAAATCACCTAAACCTAAAATCAAAATGTTTGGCCATACAGTTCCAACAGCGATGTACCCTGAAAGAATCCAAGCTAACATTCCTTTGTAGTTAAAACCACCGTTGTAATGATATTTCCCCCTTGGGCTTGCATCAAACAATGCGTCTACATCAATTTTTTCCTTTTTGATAATGTAATAATCAACAATCATTATACCAAATACAGGTGCAAGAATTGCTCCTAAAGTATTAACAAATGGAAATAATCCCATCTGAGTAATAACAGCAACCCACATACCACCAATAATAAAACCAAAACCAGCTGTGATTAATCCACCAGTTTTGAAATTAATTTTACTTGGCATTAAATTGGCTAAGTCATACGCAGGTGGTATAAAGTTAGCAACCATGTTAATTCCAACTGTCGCTGCAAAAAATGCAAATGCAGCAATAATTGTTAAACCTAAGTTATCTACTTTAGCTACCATTTCTGTTGGGCTTGCTACGTATTCACCAAAAATTGCGATTGTTCCACCAGTAATCATCAAAGTGATAAAAGAGAATAAAATTACATTTCCTACTAATCCCCATAGGTTTCCTTTTCTCATCTCATCTTCATTTTTAACAAATCTAGCAAAGTCACCAAAGTTAATTACAACAGCAGCAAAATATCCAACCATAATTGAAAATACAGCTATGAAAGCTCCAAATGATCCTAGACCTTCAAAACCACCCGTTCGTTCTCCTCCAGAAAATATAGTTCCTACTTCTGAAAAAAGTCCTCCACCTGCTTTAAACCAAATAACGATCATTAAAACAATCATTACTACATAGACTGCTGGTCCTGCAAAGTTTAAGAATTTTCTAATAAGATCTACACCTTGCCAGAATAGATAAACTTGGAATGCTGATACAAATATAAATGAAACCCACATTACACCTGTCATACCAAGCATCATAACTTCACCTTCCATTCCTGTAATTCCAGTAATTAAAAGTGCTACTGCAGTTGATGCAGCATAAGTTTGTGCTCCATACCAAAACATTGCAACAAGACCTCTAGCCATTGCTGGAAAATTTGCTCCAAATACACCCATACTTACACGGGCAAATACTGGATATGGAATTCCATGTTTTACACTTGGTTTACCTGAAAGATTGACAAGCCACATAATAAAAAATCCTGCAAGAATTAATGCAGCAAATACAGCCCAGCCATTTAGTCCTGATGCTAAGAATAATGATGCTGCTAAAGTATAACCAAATAAACTTTGAACATCATTAGCCCACACGTTAAAGATTTCGAACCATCCCCAATTTTTTTTATTAGTTGGAGTTGGAGCTAAATCTGAATTGTAGAGTTTCGACGATCTACCCATATTATTCTCCTTTTTTTTTGTTAATTAAGTTTATCCGCAAATAAATTACGGTAACATTAGCCTGTGACACTATGGTTTATAAAGTACATGTCAAAGACTAATTTCGAGGGTTTTTTATACATATTTAAATTAATCAGCATACTCAACATTAATTAAACTAAAAAACCTATATTGATCATAAAATTCTATTTATTGAAGATAGATTTTAAAAATTAATAAGTTTTGATAAAATTGATTTGAATCTGAATGAGTATTACAATGAAATAATTTAAATTTTTAATATTATAAAAAATCTTGATAGAACAATCCATAATTTTAAGTCAAATTGTATTTATAGATATAATTTTAGCTGCTGATAATGCAATCATTATCAGTTTAATTGCAGCAAACTTTGTTCCTAAAAATAGAAAACAAATTATTTTATGGGGTGTTGCAGGTGCTTTAGTTTTTAAGATTTTATTTGCTGTTTTTGCTACTTATTTATTTGAATTTTATTTTATTAAAATTTTAGGTGGACTACTTTTAATCTGGATTGTTAATGATCTAAGAAAAGATTTGCTTGAAATTAAAAAAATAAAATCTCCCACAAAAAAATCAAAAGAACCATCTTATATACAAAGTGTTTATAAAGTTTTATTTGCAGACATAACAATAAGCTTTGATAACGTAATTGGTGTTGTCGGTGCTGCAAAAGGTTATTTTGAATTTATGATTTTTGGATTGGTTTTATCTGTTATTTTAACAGGAGCATTAGCCACATATTTAGCAAATTATATACAAAAACATATTTGGGTTGCTTATATTGGTCTAGCATTTATCTTAATTGTTGCACTTCAATTAATAATTGGGGGGTTGGTTGATTTAGAGATACTGAACATTAATGAAAAATTTATTAAATATTTTTAATTAAGTAAGAATGTTTTTCTTTGGGAAAATTTTTATTTTTAATATCTTTAGCAAAGTTTAAAACTGCATTTTTTATTACTTTTTGGATATTACAATATTTTTTAACAAATCTTACATTAATTGGGTTTAAGCCTATTAAATCATCAACAACCAATATTTGACCATCACAATGATGTGATGCTCCAATCCCTATTGTTGGTATGTTTACTTTATCGGTTATTATTTTGGCTAGCGAGGTTTCAACACATTCTAAAACTATTGAAAAAACTCCAGAAGATTCTAAAAGTTTTGCATCATTTAAAATTTTATTTCTTTCGATAAGTTTTTTTCCTTTAAAACTAAAATTACCTTTTTCTGATTGAGGCAATAGACCTACGTGTCCCATAACTCGTATTTTATTTTTTACTAAAAATTTAATTATATTAATAATTTTTTTTCCACCTTCAAGTTTAACAGCATCACATTTTGTCTTAGAAATTATTTTTTTGGCGTTCTGAAGGGCTTCATTATTATTTCTATAAGTTTTAAAAGGCATATCCACTACTAATATGCTTTTTTTAATTCCCATCTTAACGCTTTTAGAGTGCTCAATCATCATATCCAAAGTAACACTTTTAGTTGACTTGAAATTATAAAGAACAGAACCAAGGGAGTCTCCTACCAGAATAATATCACAATAATTATCAAGAATACTTGCAATATTTTTAGAATAAGCAGTTAAGCAAACAATTTTTGATTTATGTTTTTTTTTAAGTAATTTTTGAAATTTATTCATTTATTCTAATTCAATAGTGCTTGGTGGTTTAGAGGTAATATCATACACAACTCTATTAATCCCTCTAATATTATTAATAATTTTATTAGATATAGTTTGCATAAATTTTTTGTCAAAATTAAAGAAATCAGCTGTCATTCCATCCTCTGAAGTTATAGCTCTAAGAAGACAAATATGTTCGTAAGTTCTATTATCGCCCATAACACCTACTGTTTTAACTGGCAGTAAAGCTGCGTATGCTTGCCAAATTTTGTCATATAAATTTAGTTTTCTTAATTCATTAATAAAATAATAGTCAGCTTCTTTTAAAATTTTGATTTTTTTATCTGTAACAATCCCTGGGATTCTAATAGCAAGGCCTGGGCCAGGAAATGGATGTCTTGAAATAATATTTTTTGATAGATTGAGTTCTAAACCTAATTTTCTAACTTCATCTTTGAATAAAAATTTAAGTGGTTCAACTAACTTAAGCTTCATTCTTTTTGGGAGGCCACCAACATTATGGTGTGATTTAATTTTAGAAGTTTGACTACCAGTAACTGATTTACTTTCAATTAAATCTGGATATAGAGTTCCTTGTGCAAGAAATTTTACATTTTTTATTTTATGTGCATATCGTTCAAATATTTTAATAAAAAGGTTTCCAATTATTTTTCGTTTTTTTTCTGGATCTGATATATTTTTTAATTTTTTGATAAATTCTTTTTCTGCATTTACGTAAATTAGGTTTATTTTTAACTTTTTTTTAAAAGTATTTAAAACTTCAGATACTTCATTTTTTCTTAGAAGACCATTATTAACAAATATGCATGTTAAATTTTTACCAATTGCTTTGTTTAATAACTGAGCAACTACACTGCTATCAACGCCACCAGACAAGCCGCATATAACTTTATTTTTTCCAACTTGTTCTTTAATTTCTTTAATTAATTTTAATTTTTGATCTTTTAAGGTCCAATTTCTTTTAATTTTGCATATTGAAAATAAAAAATTACGTAATAAAACTTTACCTTTGTTAGTATGAGTTACCTCAGGGTGAAATTGTACTCCGTAAAATTTTTTGTTATGGTTTTCAATTATAGTAAGTTTTGAGTTTTTACTTAAAGCAACTACCTTAAAATTCTTTGGCATTTTTGAAACCTGATCAGCGTGACTCATCCAAACATTATTTTTATTTTTTTTATCAAAAAAATTTTTAGTTAATAAACTATTAGAAATTTTTTTTATCTCTACTAAACCAAATTCTCTATGGTTAGATGTTTTTACTTTTCCACCTAATTCTTTTGATAAAATTTGATGACCAAAACAAATACCAAGAACTGGAATATTTAATTGTAAAATTTTTTTATTAAAATTAAATTTATTGCTCTCATAAACATTCAACGGTCCACCCGACATGATTATTCCTTTAATATTTTGTTTAATAATATTTTTTTCGTTAACTTTTTTATGACTAACAATTTCAGAAAAGACGCCAAGCTCTCTTATTCTTCGAGCTATTAGTTGTGTAAATTGAGAGCCAAAATCAATGATTAAAATTTTACTTAAATTATTATTAAGACTCATTTTTTGGTTCTAAATTTTTAAGAGATTCTAATATTGATTTTTCTTTTT
>CAJQRZ010000023.1 GCA_905612435.1 uncultured Candidatus Pelagibacter sp. | reverse complement strand
ACAAGCAGAAAAACAGCGTCAATTTTTAAGACAATTGCAAATTGAAAAACAGATTGAAAAATTTAGAATTAGAGAAATAAAAGAACTTGAAAAATTAGAAAAAACTTCATTAAAAGAAAAAAGAGAGGATTATTCAGGACTACAAGAACGAATTGATAAGTTAAAAGAAAAATATAGAATTTTAAGAGATCAGAAAATTAGAGAAAGAGTAGAAGCGCTTGGAGTTAAAATTCAAGGTAATGAAGACAGAGAAACTTTGCTTCAAAAAGAAAGAGAATATACAATTACAAGACAAAAAATTGAACTTTCACTTGAAAGCTTTTATAGAAGTGCAGGCAGTTTGGTTTTTCAATTAAACAAAAGACATGTAACACGTCATATGTCCATTTTTAGATGTGTTGATAGAAGATTCGAAACAGGAGAAATTTTTATAAAATGGGATGAATCAAATGATGATGAGTGGCTACTTTTGATTTATATTAAAGATAATTCTCCAGACAAAGGAATAATAATTGAAGATAAATCAAATCCACAAAAAAATTTATCCCATGAATTTAAACCAAATGAAATTTTTAAAGCATCAGATTTAATGGTGGATTCACTTACACAATTAATTGCAAGAATAAGACATAAAAAAGACTAAACTATATACTAAGCCCTTTAATAAGTTTTTCTAACTTTTCAATTAATCTATCTTCGGTTATTGAGGGATGAATTTTTTTTATTTCCCTTAAATCATTAATTGCTTTTCCGTATTGTTCTAACTTAATTAAGATTTGAGCTCTTCCAGATAACGCACCAAAATGTCGTGGTTCTAAATTCAAAACTTTATCTATGTCTTTCAAAGATTCTTTATAATTATTCATATAAAAAAATAGCGTAGCTCTTGCATTCCAAGCCTCAGACCACAAGGGATCAGTTCTTATAATATTTGTGAATATTTGAAGAGCATAATTATAGCTACCTTCGCTCATTAACTCCCTTCCAAACTTCAATTTATTTGTAAGTTTTTCATTTTTAGGGTGTTTATTCCACACTTTCCATATTTTTTTTTCAATTAAAGTAGCTTGATTAGGGGTGTCAATTTTAGATAACTTTTCAAAAAGCGTATCAAGTTCCACAGATTTATAATTATCGGAGTAAGCAAAAGATAAAAATAAAAATAAAAATAAAACTGAAAATTTATATCTAATCACTAACATATACAGATACGCCTCTATTATTAATATCTACATCAAATTTTTTATGTAGAGGAGGAAAGGCTCTTTGAGAACAATCTAATCTGTCACAAGTTCTGCAAGAAACACCTATTGGGATTTCAGTTTTTTTATCTGAGATATCAATATTTTCTGTATAAATAAATTCTTTAGCATATTTTGCTTCACAGCCCAGACCAATAGACAAAATACTTTTAGATAGACCATATCGGCCAACACCTTTCTCTACAGTTCTAGCAATGCAAACATACTTTTCACCATTTGTCATTTTGCTAACCGCAGCTTGAATTACACCTGGTCTTGTAAATGCTGAATAAACATTCCATCTAGGACACGCACCTCCATACCTTGGAATGTCTATTCCAGATAATGAAAATCTTTTAGAAATATTTCCAGCTATATCAACTCTTAACATATGAAAAGGAATTCCTGGTAATTTTGGATCTTGAAGACAAGTAACTCTATGTGTCACCTGTTCAAAAGAAGTTGCAAATGTATTTTGTAGAAGTTCTAAATCATATTTAAGTTTTTTACATTCAGTATGAAAAAGTTTGTAAGGCATTAAAATTGCAGCCGCACAATAATTTAATAATGCAACTTGAGTTAATTTTTTTGACTCATTGGATGGAAAAGTAAATTTAGATAAATACTCATTAATGTCATTCATTGCACCTTCCTGGGCTATTTGTGCAGCAGCATGTAATTTTTTCGTTTCTAGTGAATTATAATCACTTAATAATAATTCTTTTTTATCTTTGTTATAAATTTTTGAAAAAGGTTTATCTTCTTCAGGAATAATATCTTTTACAATTATTGAATATTCTGATTTTAAATATTCACATAAAGACATGTATCTTGTTCGGTTATTTTTTTGAACTTTTCCGAAAATTATATTTGCAAAATCTTCAAGCTTAGGAAAGTAGTTTTTATTTTCTTGTAAAAAATCTGAAATAACTTCCCCTGGGAAAGCTGCTTTTCTTTTATCAATAATTTTGCCAGACAAATTTTCGACTTTATTAATAATATCATGATCTTTTTGTTTAAAATTATCTCCTAATTTTATTAATGCTCTTGCAATTTTAGGATTTGTACTAACTAAATCGTTAACTTCAGGTCCAAGAATATCCAGATCTTCAAATAATTGATCATCTAATAATTCTGAAATATTATTTGCTAAATTTAGATCAGATTTTGTTGTTAAATCAGATAATTCAATTTTTAATTTTTCACAAACTTTAAGTAATAAATCTCCATCTATCTTTCTTTTGCCACTTTCAATTAAATTTAAATAACTCGGGGATATACCAAGTTCCTCAGCTAGTTTATTGGCTTGTAATCCTAATTGTCTTCTAAAAGCCTTTATTTTTGGGCCAATTTTTAAATTTATTTGACTCATATTTTCTATTTGTAAACTTTGTAAATTATAATTTACATATAATTTCTATATTTTACAAGCTTTTTAGAGAATTTATTGGATTTAGTAAACTTTGTAAATTATATATTTTACATGGACAACAAAAACAATAATAAAAATCAAGAAAATCAGTCTCTAGTCACTAAAAAAGAAGATCAAAATCAGTATAACCAGTCTGGTATTTACTTGAGAGACGATCATTGTGATTGGGGTTCTAGCGGAATGAATGAGTTTACTAATGAATATAGTGAAAACAATTAATTCTCTTTAAGTCTAATTTTCTTACAAACAAACTTGGATAACTAAAACATGAGTTCAGAAGCTAAAGTTTCATACAATCTAAAAAGATTTTCAGGAATTAAAAGAGACTACACTCCAGAAGAAGTTGAAAGATTAAGAGGTTCAATTAAAATTGAATATTCGATGTGCAAACATCAGTCTAAAAAATTATGGGATTTATTAAACTCTGAACCTTATATTAAAACTTTAGGATCTTTATCTGGTAACCATGCTGTTCAGCATGCTAAAGCTGGTTTAAAAGCCATATATCTAAGTGGTTGGCAAGTTGCAGCAGATGCAAATAGTGCAGGTGAAATGTACCCAGACCAATCATTATATCCTTACGATAGTGCTCCAAAATTAGTTGAGTCAATGAACAATGCTTTAATAAGAGCTGATCAAATTCAGCACATGGAAATTAAAGATGGCGATATGGAATCAAAAAATAGAACAGATTATATGTTACCAATTATTGCTGACGGTGAAGCAGGATTTGGTGGACCATTAAATGTTTTTGAACTTTCTAAAAAATTTATTAAAGCTGGAGCTGCAGGTGTTCATTTTGAAGATCAATTAGCTAGTGAAAAAAAATGTGGTCATATGGGTGGAAAAGTTTTAGTTCCAACTGCCACAATGATTAAAAATTTAAAAGCTGCAAGGTTGGCAGCTGATATTGCTGATGTTCCATTAATAATTTTAGCAAGAACAGATGCTAACGCTGCTAAATTAATTACAAATGATCATGATGAAAATGATAAACCTTTTTTAACTGGAGAAAGATCACCTGAAGGTTTCTTTTATGTAAAACATGGTATTGAGCAGGCAATCTCAAGAGGATTAGCTTATGCACCTTACTCGGATTTAATTTGGTGTGAAACAGCTCAACCCAATCTTGAAGAAGCTAAAAAATTTGCAGATGCAATCCATGTAAAATTTCCAGGTAAGCTTTTAGCGTACAACTGTTCACCGTCTTTTAATTGGAAAAAACATTTATCTGATGAAGAAATAGCATCTTTTCAAGTAAAGATAGCTGAAATGGGATATAAATTTCAATTTATTACACTTGCGGGTTTTCACACTCAAAACCTTGCAATTTTTGAACTTGCTGAACAATATAAATCTAAAGGAATGTCTGCCTACTCAAAAATACAACAACAAGAATTTGCAAGAGAAAAAGATGGCTATACAAGCGTTAAGCATCAAAGAGAAGTTGGAACATCATATTTTGATGCAGTGTCAAATACTATCAGCTCTGGAAAAAGTTCAACCACAGCAATGGATGGCTCAACAGAGTCTGAGCAGTTTTAGTTAGATTTAAGTTTTTGAATCTGTTCCCAGGCTAGATTTATAGCTCTCATTTTTTTTTTACTTTCATCTATTACTTCTGAGGGTACTCCTTTGCTTATTAATAGGTCGGGATGATTTTCTTTACTTAATTGAATATATTTTTTTCTAATTGAAGTTAAGTCATCTTTAGGGTTGCTTCCCAAGACAATATAAGGGTTTAGTTTGTCAGAGCTTTTTCTGCTTTCTTGTATAGAATTAAATTGAGATTGATTCAAACCAAAAATTTGGGCTATATTTTGAATCATATCTATTTCAGATTGACTTACATTTCCATCAGCTTCAGCTATATAAAAAAGTATATTAATAACTTCTTCTAGTACATTTGGATTATTTTTATAAATTTGGGATATTTGTTGTGCGTAAGGTTCATAACCAGCACTCTCTTCCTTAGCTTTATTAAAAATTTTACCTACTTGTTCTATTTCATTTTCAGGAATTTTTAATTTATCTTTTACTGCGATGAGCTCTTCTTTGCTAACATGGCCATCTACTTTACTAAGTTTTGCAGAAAGAACAATTAAAGATAGTGCAAAAATTTGTTGTGGTTGTGCAAAAGAATTAAATCCCGAAGCACTAGATCTTGCTCTTGATATTTTTCTTCCAATTAATGAACCTAAAAGCATTCCAAAAGGACCCCCCAATGAAAAACCAACCATCCCACCAATTAAGCTTCCCCAAATAGACATATTAATTAATTATTTTCTATTAATTGTTTTTTATTTTTTAAATATAAAAAGTAAGCA
Source organism: uncultured Candidatus Pelagibacter sp. (assembly GCA_905612435.1). Classification (GTDB taxonomy): domain Bacteria; phylum Pseudomonadota; class Alphaproteobacteria; order Pelagibacterales; family Pelagibacteraceae; genus Pelagibacter. Next base: position 3,600 of record CAJQRZ010000023.1, on the reverse strand, counting down.
ATAATTTCATAACATATTAAAAATAAATGAAAAATTATTGGAATTTTGAAAAAATAATAAAGAAATTTATATTTTGGAATTTTTTTCCATAGTAACAAAAATGCTTTTGCTCCAATTAACACTTCATTGCCCTCTTTAACATGTAGCCTTCTTAAAAGAGCTCTATTATCTTGAAGAGTTTCTTTTTCTGCATATTTATTTTGCGTTATATCGACCCATTCAATTTCTTTAATATTTTGTTTTTTATATAAATTAATTTCTGCCCTACAAATACTGCAAGATTCATTATAAAATACTTTCATAAATTACACTTATTATTTAATTGTTTTTAAAATTAATTTGTTTGTACATGAGTGAATTTAAACTATTGTAAAAAAGAATATAAGAATTAAATCAATATTATGAGTAATTTCTTTAATAAATCTGACATAAGTCGAAAAGATGCTGAAAATATAGTTTCAGAAACTCTAAATAACTGTGATGATGGTGAACTTTACTTGGAGAATTCAAAAAGTGAGTCTATCCTGCTGGATGATAATAGGATTAAAAGCTCTAACTACAGTTCAGATCTAGGTTATGGTCTAAGAGCTGTAACGGGAGAAGTTGTTGCTTATTCTCATTCAAATGAAATTTCGAAAAATTCACTTAAGCAATCAGCTAATAATGTAAACTCGACTTTAAAGTCCAAAAAAGGCATTTATAACCATAAAATTCTAAAGACTAACAAAAAATTTTATAAAAATTTTAACCCAATTGAAGAAAAATCACTTAACTCTAAATTAGAGATTCTAAAAAAAGTTAATAATTACACCAGAGCAAAAAGTGGTGTTGTTCAGCAGGTTACAGCTAGCTTCGCTGGAGAACATAAGTCTATTGAAATTATCAGATCAGGAGGAGAGGTATTAACAGATGTAAGACCTTTAATTCGTTTTAATGTTTCCGTGATGTTAGAAAAAAATGGAAAAAAAGAAACAGGTGTATACGGAATTGGTGGAAGACAATCTTATGATGAATATCTTAAAGACGACAATTGGAAAAAAGTATGTGATGAAGCTTTTAGAATTGCTTCAATAAATTTAGAAAGTAAACCTGCTCCTGCTGGAGAAATGAAAGTAGTTTTAGGCCCAGGATGGCCAGCAATACTTATTCATGAAGCTATAGGTCATGGCCTAGAAGGAGATTTTAATAGAAAAAAAACTTCTGCATTTCATAATTTAATGGGTAAAAGAGTTGCCAGCGAAGGAGTTACGATCGTAGATGACGGAACTTTACACAATAGAAGAGGAAGCCTTACAATTGATGATGAAGGCACGCCTACAGAAAAAACAGTATTAATAGAAAATGGAATATTAAAAAATTTCATGCAAGACCGTTTAAATGCAAGATTGATGAACACCAGATCCACTGGGAGTGGTAGAAGAGAAAGCTATAAACACGTTGTACTTCCAAGAATGAGAAACACAATGATGTTAAATGGAAAATATTCTCAAGAAGAAATGATTAAATCAGTTGATAAAGGAATATTTGCGGTAAGTTTTGGTGGAGGTCAGGTTGATATTACTTCAGGAAAATTTGTATTTAACTGTACTGAAGCTTATGAGATTATAAATGGTAAGATAGGTTCACCTATTAAAGGGGCAACTTTAATTGGTGATGGTCCATCAATTTTAAAAGAAGTTTCACTAGTTGGAAACAACATGATGCTTGATCCAGGCATTGGAACTTGCGGAAAAGCAGGACAGGGAGTGCCAGTTGGTGTGGCTCAACCATCAATTTTAATTGATAAAATGACTGTTGGTGGAACTCAATTATAATTCATATGGTTAAAGATCAAGATTATTTAAAAAAAACAGCTTCTTTTTGCATTGATTTAGCAAAAAAATTAGGAGCAACAGATTCTACGGCAGCTGCGATGCACTCTATTTCAGAAACTGTTAATTTCAGAAATAAAAAACTAGATGAGTCTGATCGATCAGATAGTTTAGGAGTTGTTTTAACAACATATATTGGTAAAAAAAAATCTAGCATCTCTTCATCAAATCTTAGTGAGGATAATATTAAAACTTTAATAGAGAGATGTATTGAAACAACAAAAATTACCCCAGAAGATGAATTCAATTCATTGCCGGATAAAGATTTATTAGCAACAAAAATTAATGATTTAAATTTGTATGATGACGATCATATAGAAAATAATGAAAAAATTGAATATTTAAAAGAAGTGGAAGAAGCAGCATTTGAAAAAAAAGAAATTATTAATACAGAAACAAGTTTTTCTGAGTCTAAATCAAACTTTATATTAGCGAGTAGTGATGGTTTTTTAAATGGATATAAGTCTTCATCCTTCTCAGCATCTTGTGTAACTGTTGCAAAAAATGCTAACAATAACATGGAAAGGGATTATGAATTTACAAGCACGTGTCATTTACATGACATGCTTAGACCAAATCAAATTGGATCATTAGCAGCCAAAAAAACAATCCAAAAATTAAATCCTCAAAAAATAGAAAGTGAAAAAATCAGTATTATTTTTGATAGGAGAATTTCAAAAGGAATATTAAGCGTTTTAGCGAGTGCAATATCAGCCTCATCTATAGCAAGAGGAACTTCATTTTTAAAAAACAAAATAAATGAAGAAATATTTTCATCTTCAATAAATATTTTTGACAAGCCCGATATAGTGAAAGGATTAGGTTCGAGGTATTTTGATGATGAGGGAGTTAAAACTGAGGAATTAAAATTGGTAGATCAAGGTATTTTAAAACATTATCTAGTTGATACTTATAATGGAAAAAAATTGAATCTAAAATCAAACGGTAGAAACGGTGGAACAAGCAATTTATATTTTGAAAAAGGGTCCATCTCATACAAAAATCTTTTAAAGTTAAATCAAAAAACACTATACATTACCGAAACAATTGGCCATGGAAGTAACTTAGTTACTGGAGATTATTCTGTAGGAGCAACAGGATTTATGGTTGAAAATGGAGTGTTTAAATATCCAGTAAGTGAAATTACTATTGCAGGAAATTTTAAAGATATATTTAAAAATATAATTCTAGCTGATGATCTTGAGTTTAAGTATTCAACCAATGCTCCAACAATGCTAATTGAAGGCATGGTTGTTGCAGGTAAATAAAATTTTTTTATTCATAACTTTTTAATCTGTATTCCCACTCACCCATTCTCGAGTATTTTACCTTAACAATTAGACCAGTATTCCTATCGAACCATATATCAAAATTTAATTTTTTATCGTCAGGAAGACTTGAATCGTTAGATTTAAGTTTAAAGTGTTCAGTTTCATAACTTTTTCCATAAAGCTCGATCTTTTCTTTGGTAATAAATGTTACAACTTGTTCTTTTATGCTACCTGATATTGGACTAATTTGGCTTTCTGCCTGGAGTAATTTATGATTCCACCAATTTCCCACTATGTTGTCTGTGTCTGTTTCTCCTGAATACGAAGAACCTTTAATTATAAATTTATTTTTTTCTTCATTTAATAAAAGGTTTACAAACTTTTCTTTCTTATTTTGTTTAGTTTTTGAATTAAAAGAAATCAGCTTATTATTATTATATTTTTCTTCGCCATAGCCC
>CAJQRZ010000022.1 GCA_905612435.1 uncultured Candidatus Pelagibacter sp. | reverse complement strand
TTGAGGTCCACCCAAGAATCAAACCATAGTTGAATGTGATACCCAAAAATAATTGTGGCCAATATGTAATTCTTTTCATTAGCGGATAAGTAAAAGCAAACGGTATTGAACAAAGAGCAAGAACAATTGTTAAATTATTAAAGTTAATCAAAATTAAAAATGCTAAAAAACATAAAATTAAAACATAAATATAGCCTAATTTTATAGAAATTTTGCCCGAAGCAATTGGTCTATTTTTGGTTCTCTGAACTTTTTTATCATAATTCTTGTCAGCAATATCATTAACAATACATCCTGCTGATCTCATTAATACTGAACCAGTCAGAAAAAAAAAAGTATATTTTAAGAAAGTTATCATTTCACCATTGAAATTATATGCGATGGTTAGTCCCCACATGCACGGCCAAAATAACAACATGTAACCGATTGGCCTATCCAGTCTTGTTAGTGCAATAAATAAATTTAGATGTTTCATTAAAATTTACTTGTAAATAGCAAAGGCTAGTTTCATAATCAAATTGATTCGTATGAATATAGATTACACCGTAACAGCTCTAATGTTTCCAGCTATTCCTTTATTAATGAATATCTATAGTAATAGATTTCACTCGTTGAGCAAGCTAATTAGGCAGCTACATGATGAACATGTATACGAAAATCACATTCCTCCAGAGTGGAAAAAACAGTTTATAAATTTAAGTGGAAGAATTGTTTTATTAAAGTGGACAATTATGTTTGCTGCGTTTGGTCTTTTATTCAATTTATTAACTGTTTTTGCTCTTTATTTAAATGAGATTTTTATAGCAAGAATAATTTTTGGCTCTTGCTGTCTATCAATGATGGTTTCAATTATTATTTTTTTAAGAGAGATTCAAGTTTCAACTAATGCACTTAAATTACACATGTCAGATATGGATGTTGATTTAGATTAAGGAATTATTACTGCTGATCCTGTAATTTTTCTTGTTTCTAAATCTTGATGAGCTTTGGCTACTTCCGTTAAAGAATATTTTTTGAAAATTTTTAAATTAAATTTTTTTGTTTTAAACATTTCAAAAACTTTATTTGCTGCTTCATCAAGTTCTTCTCTAGTGGTTGTATAGTGTGCAATACTTGGCCTTGTTAAATATAATCCTTTTGGTGCTAAAGATTTTGTTACATTACATGGATCTAAAGGACCAGATGCATTTCCAAAGGAAACCATTGTTCCTCTAACCTTTAAACATTCTATAGAACTATCAAAAGTTTTTTTACCAACACCGTCATACACCACTGGAACACCATCTCCATTTGTTATTTCTTTAACTTTTTCAGCAAAGTTTTCTTTTGAATAATTAATAACATGGTCACAGCCATTAGTTTTTGCAATTTCAATTTTTTCATCAGAGCCAACAGTACCAATAACTGTGCAGCCTAAACTTTTTGCCCACTGACAAAGTATTTGACCAACACCACCAGCTGCTGCATGAAACAAGATAGTTTCACCAGATTTTACAGGGTAAGTTTTATGTAGAAGATAAAAAGTCGTAATCCCTTTAGTCATTAGAGTAACTACATTTTCTAATTCAATTCCTTCAGGAACCTTAACTAGTTTTTTTGTTGGAAAAATTCTATGTGTTGAATAAGAACCAATTGGCATAGAGGCATAAGCAACTTTATCACCGACCTTAAAATTTTTTACATCTGGTCCAATTTTTTCAATTATACCAGCACCCTCTATTCCAATGTTTGAAGGTAGTTCCACTGGATAAAGACCCGATCTATGATAAGTATCAATATAATTTAATCCAATAGCTTCGTTCTTAATTAATACTTCATTAGATTTAGGATCTTCTAATTTAATTTCTTTAAGTTCTAAAACTTCTGGCCCACCAACTTTTGAAATTATTACCGCTTTCATCATTTTACAAATGTACCATTATGATAATCTTGAACAGCTTGCAAGATCTCTGCTTTAGTATTCATAACAAATGGTCCACCTCTTGCAATAGGCTCTCCAATCGGTTTACCAGATATTAGTAAAAATTTTGCTTTAGTTAAGCTAGAAACTTTTAATTTTTCACCTCTAGTTAGAATAATTAAAGTAGAATTTTTAGTTTGGCCATGATTTTGATCTCCAATCTTAATTTCTCCATCAATTAGGTAAATTAAAGAATTGTGTGTTAAAGGAAGGTCAAAATTAAACTCTTTACCTTCTTCAATTTCCACATCAAAATAAACTGGCTCAATGTTATGGCCCTTAACAGGTCCTTCTGCATTTTGAAATTTTCCAGCAATTACTTTGATAGTTTTATCGTCATCTTTATGAGTGCTCATTTTATCTGCATCAATATAAATGTATTCAGGTTTGTTCATTTTTAATTTTGCTGGCATATTTACCCACAATTGAAATCCATGAAGTTTACCCTCTGTCATTGCTGGCATTTCAGAATGAATTATTCCACCACCAGTTTTCATCCACTGAACATCTCCAGAAGACATTCTTCCCTTAGCACCAGTGCTGTCTTCATGCTCAAATTCACCACTTAACATGTAAGTAACAGTTTCAATTCCTCTATGAGGGTGAGGAGGGAAGCCTCCAATATAATCATCTTTATTTTCAGAACCAAACTCATCTAACATTAAAAAAGGATCATGATAATCAATAAGATGAGTACCAATACTTCTCTTTAGCTTAACACCAGCACCATCTGATGCTGCAACTGGTTCTATTATTTTTTCTACTTCAATATTGTTCATTTTTTATCCTTAATTTTTTTCATTAAGCAGATTATATACTATTAACGATTTCCTCTTAATAAAAAATATAATCCAATTATAAAAAGAAATATTTGTTCACTAGTAAATAGTTTAGTTGTAATGAACCAATCTCTATGAGCTAAAGCAAATGCGTTTATCATAACAATTACAATTGCTAAGGCACTTGCTCTTGTCACCATGTTACCAATAGGGTCCTTTATAAAACCACCAATAATTAAAAATAGTCCTGCACCCAATTCAGAAAGCGCAACCAATGAAGCAAGAAAAGGAGAAAAGCCAAAATACTTTATTAAAGCCTCTGGAGGTAATGGAAATTTACTTAGTCCATGCAAACTAAATGCAATACCTAATCCAAATCTTATTAACCAAGGTGATAAGAATTGTACGTTAGAGAAAAACTTATTAATTTGATTGTCTAATTTATTCATATTTATCATCTTATTTTTTTAGTTATTATTTACTGTGTGAGCCATCACAAAATGGCTGATTGTTAGTTTGCTTACAAGCACAAAAATATACTGTTTTTGTTTCTTCAGCTTTGTATGTCACTGGATTAAATTCAGTGCCTTTATGAGATCCATCACAAAATGGTTGTTTTGAACTCTTTCCACACGAACACCAATAGTAAGATTTATCTTTTTCAACTTCAACTGCGATTGGTCCGTCACCTGCTTTTTGTCCTTTAGTCATATTTACCCTTTCAATTTGTTTGACTTGTACTTAATGCTTTGTTATCAATAATGCAATAACGCAAAATAATCATACTAGTATATAAAAACATACTTTGAAAAACTTAATAGATTGTCCAGCAGAAAGAGCAGTTTACTTTCTTGGAGGTAAATGGAAAATTAGAATTTTATTTTCTTTATTAAATAATAAAAAAGTTAGATTTGGTGAACTTAAAAAAGGATTAAAAACAATCACTCAACAAATGTTATCCAAACAACTTAAGGAATTAGAGGCAGATGGAATAGTTAATAGAAAAGTTATTCAAATAATGCCACCAAAAGTTGAGTATTCACTTACTGAATTTGGTCTTTCAGTCATGCCTATCTTAAGATCTTTTTCTGAATGGAATAAAAGAAATACTCGAATCATTTCAGTAAAATTAAATAAGAATTTTGAAGAAAACAGAATTAGATAATTTCAAGTAACTGCTTTAAGTTTTTAACTTCATTTTTAGGTTTGTAATCAAGGTTGTCAAAAATATTATTATTTCTGTTTAACCAAATAGAGCTGTAACCATAATTTCCACCTCCAGATACATCCCAAGTATTTGCGCTTAAAAATGCAACTTCATCTTTTTGTATTTTATATCTTTTAATTGGTATGTCATAAACTTTTGAATCTGGCTTATAAATTCCAACTTCTTCAATTGAAAAAATATCATCAAATAAGTTGTCTAAATTATTACTCTTAACCAATCCATTAAGAAGAGCAGGAGTTCCATTTGAAAGAATACCTAGTTTATAATTTTTCTCCTTAAGGTTTTTTAAAACTTCAGGCACTTCTGAAAAAGTGGAAAGTATTTTATAAAGATCTAACAATTCATTCTTCATTGAAGAATCTATTTTAAATGACTTCATTGATTTATCTAAACTATCTTCAGTAACTTGCCAAAAGTCCTTATGTCTATTCATTAAACTTCTAAGCCAAGTGTATTCTAATTGAGTTGTTCGCCAATAATTTGCAAAACCTTCCCACTTATCACCAATTTTGTCTTTACATTTTTCTGCAGCTGAATTGACATCAAATAAAGTGCCGTAAGCATCAAAAATTATTGCTTTAATATTTTTCATAAATTAACTTAATAATTATGAGTAATATTAGATTATTTTTCCCTGAAAGTTTATCAATTAATTTAACTGCTAAACTAGATAAATCACAATCTCATTATGTAAATAAAGTAATGAGAATTAAAGTGAATGAGGTTTTTTCCTTATTTAACAGTAGTGGTGAATGGGAAGCAAAAATTTTAGATATATCAAAAAGTGTAATTGAATTTAATATTACAAAACAATTAAGACAGAAAGAAAATACTAAAGAACTGTGGCTAGCTTTTTCGCCTATTAAATCGAATTATTTTAATTTTATGATTCAAAAAGCAACAGAGCTTGGAGTAACAAAATTTTTACCTATTATTTTTGATCGAACAATTGTCAGAAAAATAAATAAAGAAAGAATTGAAAAAGTAATTATAGAAGCAGCAGAACAATCTAACAGAATTAATGTACCATCTATTGAAGAACCACAAAACTTAAAAAGTTTTTTTGATAATAGTATGGATTTAATATTTACAGATTTAAATTCTAAAAATAAAAAATTAGATTTAAAAAAATTAACAGAGAATCCAACGTGTATAATCATTGGACCAGAGGGTGATTTTTCAGAGACTGAGAGGGAACAAATTCTTTCTTTTAAAGGTGTTCAACCTATTAAGATTAATGAAAATATTTTAAGATCAGAAACAGCTGTAATTTCTGCAATTTCTATAATTAATTATTGTTTAGATTTATAAATATTTCTTAATTATCTTAAAAATATTATCTAAATTTTCATGATGACTAATACGATCGATATATTTTCCATTATCAAGTAGAAGTATTGACGAACTATGGTTAATTAAGTAACTACCATCTTCATTAAAAATTTTTTCACTTAAAACACCCCAAGATTTTGAAAGTAAAAATATTTCCTCAGGTTCTCCTGTTATTCCATAAATTTTGTTTTTAAATGAACTTAAATAATCTTTAATTATTTCAGAACTATCTCTTTGAGGGTCAATACTTACAAAAAAAACTTTTAACTTTTTATTTTCAGCATCATCTAATCTTTCCATAACTTGATCTATATTTGCCAAGGTCAATGGACATACATCTGGACAATTTGTAAAACCAAAAAAAACTGCAGTTAGTGGTCCTTGAAAAGATTTTTCAGTTATTGGTTCATCATTCACATCTTTTAAAACAAATGAAGAGCCAGCATAGGATGCGACAATATCTTCTTTTTTTTCTTGTATTGACAGTACAACTGGTAACAAAATAAATATAAAAAGAACTAGGCAACCTCCCAATACAGTAATTGATGTCTTTAATTTCATAATTTTATCATTATATATATTACAAATAATAATTATGTCTAAATTTTTTAAGAAACTTTTTGGCGCACTGGCAGATAAGCCGTGGGATAAAGAACAAATGATAACTGATAATTATCATCAGGGTAAAACATTTGATATTTCAAATCAGACATCAGCTGTTATAGTAATTTTTGGAGTAAGTACTGTTTTATTCAGCCTAATTGTTACAGGTTATCTTTATAGCATTCCTGTAACACAGGATACGCAATATTTGCTAAAACCAAATTTACTATGGTTGAATACTCTAATTTTATTATCAGTAACATATTTTTTTAATAAAGTTACAAAAGATTTAAAAAAAAATATTGTTGAGAGAGTTAAAACTAATTTACTTATAATTGGATTTTTAAGTTACATTTTCTTATTTGGACAAATATTTTTTTGGTTTCAGTTAATGGAAAGTGGAAACTATGTGTCTACGAACAATTATTTTTCATCTTTTTACATATTCACAGCGCTACATGGATTACATCTTTTAGGAGGATTATTTTTTTGGGGAAAAGTTTTTTCTAAAATTAGTAAGCTTGAACAGAAAAAAATTATAAGTCACAAAAAAACTATAGATGCTTTATCTTTATATTGGACTTTTTTACTAATAGTTTGGTTTGTATTTTTTTTAATTATGTACGTTTTTAATGATGCCGTTATTGAATTTTGTCGATCATTACTTGGCTAAACATTCTAAAGAAAGAGTATTAGAATGGCACCAACAACAATTATAAAAACTAATAAAATATTTACAGATTTTAAATATTTTTTTATTTCAGGACTTTTTTCTTTTTTTGAAAAGAATCCTGCACCCAGTGAGATTACAATAAAAAAAAGAAATACCAGCGCTAGTATAACTATAAAAATTCCAAATTTTCCTAGCATATTTGATTGATTATAGAGGCTTATTTCCTTATTTATTAAGACATTTTGTCTCTAGATTATATATATATTTATTCTATAACATCAAACTATGCACCCAGGATTTATTTTTTTAGCAGTAATTGTTGGTTCGGTATTGTTCCATATTTTTACACCATGGTGGTGGACAGATATAGCTTCAAACTGGGGAGCAATGGATGACACAATTAATTTAACTTTTTGGATTGGTGGTGGAGTATTTATTTTAGTTTGTTTATTCATGGTGTACTGCATTTTAAAATTTTCTTATAAAGAAGGTCGTAAAGTCGAATACAAACCAGAAGATCATAAATTAGAAAAAATATTAACTATTGCAACTACCATAGGGGTTATTGCACTTTTAGCTCCAGGACTTATTGTTTATAATAATTACATTAATGTTCCAAAGAACGCACTTCATGTTGAAGTTATGGCGTGGCAATGGGGTTGGCAATATAGATTACCTGGTGAAGATGGAAAATTAGGTACTGCTCAAGTAATAAAAATTAGCGATGAAAATCCTTTTGGAATAAATTTGGATGACCCATATGGAAAAGATGATATTTTAATTCAAAGCGATGAGCTTCATTTAAAAACAAATAGACCAGTAAAGATTTTGTTAAAATCAATTGATGTCCTTCATAATTTTTACGTCCCACAATTTAGATCAAAAATGGATGCTATTCCTGGTATAGTAACTTATTACTGGTTTGAGCCAAACAAAGTTGGAGAATATGAAGTTCTATGTGCTGAATATTGTGGAGTAGGACATTACGCAATGAGAGCGACAGTTATAGTTGATAGTGACGAGAACTATGAAAATTGGATTAATGAACAAGAGACTTTTTCAAGCTTAATAGCTAAACAGAATAATAAATTAGAAATAACAAGAATTGCAAAAAATAATAATTAAAATAATATAAGGATAATATGTCAGACGAATATAACAAACAAAATACTCCTATTGAGGCACAGTCTTCAGAAACAATGTCTGGATCTTCTGGTTCAACAACTGATATCGATTATGTAAGACCTGCGGAACTTCCAGAACAAGACCTTTACCATGGTCATAGTTTTATTACTAAGTGGATTTTTTGTCAGGATGCAAAAGTTATAGGGATACAGTATTTTCTTACTGCAGTATTTACTGGAATTGTTGGTTTAATACTTTCATGGCTGATGCGTTTGCAATTAGGTTTTCCTGATTTAGTTCCATTCATGACAGCTGAACATTATTATCAATTTGTAACTATGCATGGAATGATAATGGTAGTTTATTTTTTAACAGCACTTTTTTTGGGAGGTTTTGGAAATTATTTAATTCCTCTAATGGTTGGAGCAAGAGATATGGTTTTTCCATATGTGAACATGGTTAGTTTCTGGATGTTTTTTATTGCAGTTTGTGTTCTTATGGCTAGCTTTTTTGTTCCAGGTGGACCAACCGGGGCAGGTTGGACACTCTATCCACCGCAAGCTATTTTACCAGGAAGCCCAGGTTCAGGAATGGGAATTGTTTTAATGCTTATTTCTTTATCTTTGTTTGTAATTGGATTTACTATGGGTGGATTAAATTACTTAATTACAATTTTACAAGCCCGTACTAGAGGCATGACTTTAATGAGGATGCCATTAACTATATGGGGAATTTTCACCGCAACTGCTTTGGCAATGTTAGCTTTTCCAGCTTTATTAGTTAGCTGTATAATGATGACTTTAGATAAACTTTTAGAAACTAGCTTCTTTATGCCTGCGATAGTGCAAGCGGGAGAAGTGTTAGATTATGGTGGAGGAAGTCCAGTTCTTTTCCAACATTTATTCTGGTTCTTTGGCCATCCCGAAGTTTATATTGTAGCACTTCCTGCTTTTGGAATAGTTTCAGACTTAATATCAGTTCATGCTAGAAAAAATATTTTTGGATATAGAATGATGGTTTGGGCTATCGTTGGTATTGGTGCTTTGAGTTTTTTTGTTTGGGCACACCACATGTACGTTAGTGGAATGAATCCTTGGTTTGGATTTTTCTTTGCAACAACCACACTCATTATTGCGGTACCAACTGCATTAAAAGTTTATAACTGGATAATAACACTATTCAGAGCCAACATAAGAATGAATACGGTAATGCTTTTCTGCTTAGGTTTTATTGTTACTTTTGTAAATGGAGGTATTACTGGAATTTTTTTAGGCAATGTTGCAGTAGATATTCCACTATCAGATACTTATTTTGTTATAGCTCATTTTCATATGGTAATGGGCATAGCTCCACTTATGGTAATTATGGGAGCCGTTTATCATTGGTTTCCCTTAGTTACAGGAAGAATGTTAAGTGAAAAATTAGGTAAGTGGCATTTTTGGTTTACCTTTCTAGGAGCTTATTCAATTTACTTTCCAATGCACTACCTAGGTTTTATTGGAGTACCAAGAAGGTATTTTGAAATGTACGATAGCCCTTATGTAACTTCAGCTACGGGAATGAATGAATTTATAACTGTGGCAGCTTTAATTGTTGGTGCATCACAATTTATTTTTATTTATAATATTGTAACAAGTTTAAGATTGGGAAAGCCAGCTGGAAAAAATCCCTGGAAAGCAAATTCTTTGGAATGGTTAACTTCAGAAGTTCCACCAGTTCACGGTAATTTTGGTGAGAAATTGCCTGTTGTTCATAGATGGCCTTATGACTTTAATGTACCAGGAGCAAAAGAAGACTATATAACCCAAACAACCCCTCCAAGTGAAGTTATAAATGCTGAGGTTGAAAAAACTTAATATAATTTAAATGTCAGATAATACATTAAATAATTTACCAGACGGTTTCAAAGGAATGTCTCATGACATGAGCTCAGATCAAACAGCATTTAAAGGCGTTCAGTGGGGTAAAGTCATGATGTGGATTTTTTTACTCAGTGATACTTTTATATTTAGTTGTTTTTTAATTTCATACATGAAAGGAAGAGCTTCTACAGTAGTAGATTGGCCAAACACAAGTCAAGTTTTTTCATTGCATGTTGGTGATGTGCCTGTTCCATTATTATTAATTGCAATTATGACTTTTGTATTGATCACAAGCAGTGGAACTATGGCTCTTGCTGTTAAATTTGGTTACGAAAAAAACAGAAAAATGTGTGCATGGCTTATATTGGCTACAGCAATAGGAGGACTTACTTTTGTTGGAATGCAAGCATTTGAATGGTCAAAACTAATACATGAAGGCGTTAGACCTTGGGAAAATCCATTTGGAGCCAAACAGTTTGGCTCTTTCTTTTTTATGATTACTGGATTTCATGGAACTCACGTTTCAATTGGTGTGATTTTTTTATTTATTTTTGCAAGAAAAACTTTTAGAGGAGATTTTGATACTGGTAAAAGAGGTTATTTTACTACAATGAAATCAAATTATGTAGCAATAGAGATTTTAGGTCTTTATTGGCATTTTGTTGACCTTGTTTGGGTATTTATATTTGCTTTCTTTTATTTATGGTAAAATAAGATTATGGACGAAACACAAAACAAAGAACAGGCTAATTCAACACACAAGATAGGAATCTATCTTTGGATTTGGGGATTGTTGTTTGTTTTAAGTTTTTTTTCATACATGGTTGACTGGTTTGCGTTTCAAGGTTTATTGAGATGGAGTTTAATTTTGGTTTTTATGTTTCTTAAAGCTGGTTTAATAATGGCTTTCTTTATGCATTTATTTTGGGAACGTTATGCACTGGTTAATGTTTTATTATGGCCAATGACAGCAATAGCATGCTTCATTGCACTTATGGCAGCAGAAGCGCAATATACTGTTTTTACAAGATTATTATATTTTTTTATAGGAGGTTAATTTAATGGATGGATACACTGTACTTTATGGAGCTTTAATATTTTTTGTTATTTTTATTTACGTAACTTGGTTTGGAACTTCAATCAAAGTTGAAAGCCAAAAGAATGAAAGTCCTTCAATTAAAATTAATCCATACGATAACTTACCTATTAGTAGAAAATTTATTGATAAAAAAAATAAACATATAGGAATGTTTGATTTAGGTAATCATATTCTTATTATTGGAATGGTATCAATTCTTATATTCGTTTTAACAAACGTAGATTAATTTTGTCCAATACAATTAGAAAAAGAACTGTTCCTTTACATTTAGGTAATTATATTAAATCTTTATACCTGTTAATGAAACCAAGAGTTATGTCTCTTGTTATATTTACATGTGCTGTTGGTTTTTTAACTTCTAATTCAAATACAAGTATTATTGATGCGATGATTGGTATAGGTTTAGTGGCTTTGGGAGCCGGTGCAGCAGGGTGCTTGAATATGTGGTACGAGTCAGACCTAGATGCATTGATGACAAGAACATGTTTGAGACCAATTCCAACTGGAAATATTAATAGAAAACAAGCTCTTATTTTCGGAATATTTCTTTCAGCATTTTCTGTTGTAACTCTAAATTATTATGCAAATTTTTTATCAGCTTCTTTATTATTATTTACAATATTTTTTTATCTTTTTATTTACACAATATGGTTAAAAAAAAAAACACCACAAAATATTGTTATTGGTGGAGCTGCTGGAGCATTACCACCTGTTATAGGGTGGGCCATTGCAACTAACACTATTACTTTAGAACCATTAACTTTCTTTTTTATAATTTTTTTTTGGACGCCATCTCATTTTTGGGCATTGAGCTTATATAAAGCTGATGATTACAAAAAAGCAAAAATTCCAATGTTGCCATTAACTGATGGCATCGAAAAAACAAAAAAATATATTTTTATTTATTCCATATTAATGTTACCCATTATTATTTTTCCATATGTAATTAACTTTTCAGGCTTAATTTATTTAATCCCGGCATTAATTCTCACAATTTATTATA
>CAJQRZ010000021.1 GCA_905612435.1 uncultured Candidatus Pelagibacter sp. | reverse complement strand
GGAAGTGATGAAAACTGAAGTTCATCATAATTCTCCTGTAGATGGAAAGGTAATTGAAGTTAACATTGTAAATGATCAAGAAGCAGTAGACCCAGGAACTGTAGCTATAATAATTGAATAGTAATAAAATTTTATGGAAAATAAAATAATATTATTTAATGGTCCAAATTCACCTTTTGGAAGAAAAACTAAAATAACATCTTTGGTTCAAGAAATAAATTTAGAAGAAAAAATAATCAAAATTCAGGAAGCTGGTTTTTTAGACAAACATAATCCTTTAAGAAAAATACCCACTCTACTAGTTAATGATTTAACAATCATAGATAGTGACAATATTTGCATATATTTGGATTCAATTTCAATGAAAAAAACGCTTTTTCCTAAAAATGAATATTATAAAATTATTTCAATGACTTCTATTGCTAATGGATTAATGGAATCTGTTTTGGAAAGACGTATGGAAATAATCAGGCCAATCAATGAACAAAGTAAGAGTTTTATTAACAAACAAGAAGTTAGAATAACGAGAACCATTAAATGGTTGGAAAATAATTGGAACAATTATGATAAAAACTATTTGACTATGGATCAAATAGCAATTGCATGCGCTTTAGACTACACTATGTTTAGATTTAATGATCAATGGAAAAGCGATAATCTCAAACTTCATAATTGGTTTAATTTTTTTGAAAAAAAAGATTTTATGCAATCTACAATTCCTTATGACAAATAAAAAATATGATTAAAGCTGCCTCTGTAGGTTTAGGTTGGTGGTCAGATGAACTAGCAAAATCAATTCAAAGGAAAAGTAAAAAAATTAAAATTATAAGCTGTTATTCAAGATGTTTAAAAAGAAGAATAAGTTTTTCAAAAAAGTTTAAGACACAATATCACAATTCTTATAAATCTTTAATTAAAGATCCAAATATAGATGCAATTATTTTAACGAGTCCACATTCCCTGCATAGCAAGCATGCTATTCAAGCACTAAAAAATGGAAAACATGTTTTTGTTGAAAAACCTATGGCTACCAAATCTTTAGAGGCACAAAAAATGTTTATTTGTGCAAAAAAAAATAAAAAGACTCTTGCTGTTGGACATAACCGAAGATTTTCTAGTGTTTTTGATTTTATACAGAGTTTAAATGATCAAAAAAAAATTGGTAAAATCTTGCACATTGAAGCAAATTTTTCTGCTCCAGGTGCCTTAGGTTATAAAAAAAACTTTTGGCGCGCTAATAGAAAAGAAAGTCCTGGTGGAGCAATAGCAGGCCTTGGAATCCATATGATTGATTTAATGTGTCAATTTGGAGGTAAGGTAATATCTATTCAATCATTAGTAAAAAAATATGCAGTAAAAGTGAATATCGACGATACTACATCTGCATTATTTGAGTTTAATAATAAATGCACAGGTAATTTAACAACTATTTTTGCCTGCCCTTTCACATCAAAATTTAATATCTTTGGAACTTCTATGAATATTTTTTCTGAAGTAGATAGTAATAAAATTAAAATTATTCATAAAAATGGAAATATTAAAAAGTTAAATTTGTTGGATAAAAAAACTTTATTATTGGAATTAGAAGAATTTGCAGATTCCTGTATTAAAAAAAAACAATTCAGAATAAAAAATTTAGAAGCAATTCATAATGTAAAAATTATGGAAGGTATTGTTAAGTCTTCTAAATTAAATAAAAAAATATATCTGTAGCCTAGTCGTAATAAAACATTGGTGCTTTTTTCCAATCTAACCATGTAACTGGGTCATGTCCCCAAACAACTTTTGCATCATTTTCTTTTGCAACTTTTCTTAATTTAGCCACAGAATCTGCTGCATCAGAAGCTGACGCTACAAGTCCAGGCAAACATCTGTCGCACCAATGATCTCCTGTATAGCAAGCATCTCCAGTTAATAGCATGTGGCCAGTTTTTGGTAAATTAACCAATACTGATTGATGACCCGGTGTGTGACCTGGCGTAAATATGATTTTTATAACTCCATCACCATAAAGATCAAAAAAGTCTGTTTTTCTTCCTTGTAAAAATTTCCATCTAATATTTGGTTTATCAAAGTCTTCTTTAATATAAGCGG
Source organism: uncultured Candidatus Pelagibacter sp. (assembly GCA_905612435.1). GTDB lineage: Bacteria > Pseudomonadota > Alphaproteobacteria > Pelagibacterales > Pelagibacteraceae > Pelagibacter. The sequence goes on along the minus strand of CAJQRZ010000021.1, from coordinate 19,318 downwards.
GTTGAGAAAACCAATCAGGATTAAATGCATAGTCATATTCTATTCTTTGAGTTATATGTGTAGCATTAGGAAAATGCCCTATCGCTCCTGAATGATCTAAATGTAAGTGAGTTTGTATAACATTTTTTACATCTTCTGGATTTGTATTTACAGTTTTTACTTGATCCTTGCACCATTCTGATGCTTTCATAACTGGGTCATAAGCTTCAACTACAGATCCCCAGTGTTTGTGTTTATCAAGAGCTGCTTCTATTGGCATTCCACCATCAATGATAACGTCACCTTGGGGGTGTTTAATTAGAAACCAAGGCACAGGTATCTCATAAGGTTCCTCTCCTTGATTCATTTTTATAAATTTTACTTTTGTTTTAATGGTTCCTGTTTGAAACATATACAGCCTTATACCTGTATTAAACTTTGTAGTGTGTTCAAATATATCTTTATTTTTTAGTTCCATAAATATTTTTACCAAGCAGCCTGATAGATATTTAGCGCATCAATCTCTGTTACTTCTCGAGGATTATTCACTAATAATCTTGTTTGCTTCATTGCATCGCTTGCCATTTTCACACATGCCTCTTTTGGTATATTAACTTCTCTAAGTTTTTGAGGCAAACCTAATCGTTTAGATAAATCCTCTATCTTATCAATAAATTCAGCACATACTGCTTGTGAGCCTTTATTTATATCTAAGTCTGGGAATACATATTGAGCAAGTTCAGAATAATCTTTTGCTGCTTTTATATCTACGCTGTTAAATCGAAGAACATAAGGTAAAACTAGAGAGTTAGAAAGCCCATGTGGAACATGAAAAATCCCACCAATTGGATAAGCTAAAGCATGAACAGCTGCAACCGGAGAATTTGCAAAAGCTTTTCCTGCTAACATTGATCCTATAAGCATATTACCTCTAGCCTCTAAATTTGAGCCATCTAAAACAGCTGTTTCTATTGATTGTCCAAGTAATTTTAGAGCTTCAATTGCAATCATTCTTGAAATAGGATTATTATTTTTACTTTTAGACGCGTAAGCTTCGATAGCATGAACCATAGCATCTATTCCTGTTGCGGCAGTAGTCCCTGCTGGTAATCCTAAAGTAAGTTCTGGATCTAATATAGCTAGGTCAGGTAAAATAATTGAAGATGAAACTCCTTTTTTTTCTTCTTCACCTATAGTAATGATTGCAACAGGAGTAACTTCCGAACCCGTTCCTGCTGTAGTAGGAACTAAGACTAATGGTAAACGTGGTCCTTTAGCGTTATTAACTCCCCATGCCTTTTCCAAATCTTCATTTGAACCTAATATTAAAGCTACAAGTTTAGCAACATCCATGGATGACCCCCCGCCAAAACCAATAACACCAGTTGCTCTAAATTTTTTTCCAACTTCTATAGCTGATAAAAGTATTTTTTTAGATGGGTCCGCTTCAACATCGTCAAAAATTTCTATTGAACATCTATTGCTGAGTTCATCTATCGTAGGTTTTGTTATCCCTAAAGACATTAAACCTTTGTCAGTTATAAAAAGAATACGTTGACCAAGTTTTTTAGAAATTTCTTCACACGAACTTTTTGCTAAACCACTACCAAATCTTAATCCTGCAGTTGTGTTAAATTGAAATGAATTTAATGTCATAATTGATTACACTAAATAAATATAAAATATTATTGAAAATATAGCCATTCCTATAAGAATTAATATCCAACCATAACCAGTTCCAATTTTGTCTATATAGTTAACCTCTCCTTGAATATCATCAGGTTTTTTATAAAGATCATTAACTTGAATTGGTTTGTTTGGTAATGTTGATAAATCCATTTTACTTGCTAAGAACCAAATTAACCCTATACCAAAAAACCACCATATTAGTTGATAACCCCAGATAGATGGTATTTTTAAAATCCATGATTCATAACCTGCCTCAGGTTCTCCAAAAAAACTATTTCCAAGTATTTGTCCAGGTCCAATACCAAAAAAAAGCCAAATTAAAGTTAAAACATATGCAAAGGATTTAAGTTTTGTTCTACTTGGATGAAGGCCCATGTGATCATTTAAAAAATCGTGAAATTTTTCCCTATGAGATCTGTAAATATCAACTTTTGTAATAGAAGAAAAGGCTGAAATTGAAAAACAAACAAATACATTAAATAATAAGCCCCAAACACCCGAGTGTATAGTTAGTGGCCATCTACCCCACGGCAATCTATTACCTGTAATTTGTTGACCAATAGTTTCTGTTAATATCACAATAATTATACCTATAATTATTCCAAAAATTGCACCTCCTCTTGTTATCCATGGGAACCAGACAAGCCCAAGTAAAACAATCAAAAACTGGAATGCTATAGAAATTGAAATTCCACTGAAGATAATCATTGCTGGTTTAGCAAATGTCGCTAAATAAAGTGAAGCTAAAAATATTAACATCATTATTATACGAGCTACAGAACGTTCCTTTTCCCATTTTAAATCTTTTTCAACATAAGGTTTATACAAATCTCTAGTAATAATACTTCCAGACGTCATCAAAAAAGCTGCCGCTGTTGATTGAAGGGCTGCTATTAAACCTACCATCAGCAAACCTGTTAACCATAAGGCTTTTTCATCTATTAAATTTATAATATGACCGAGTATTAAAGAGTGATCAGATCTAGAAACTTCTGGTAAAATATTACTAATTGATAAACCAAGACTATTTATTTCTGCATTAGCTCCTAAAAGGTTTGAGCCTACTCCTTGAAATGTTGAAAAAATAAATAATAAAGCACCAACTACAGCGGCAGATCCCCAAATTTGATAATAAGAAAAAACTTTTGGATGTTTTACTGAATAACTCCACATAGAAAAAGAAGGAGAAAGAATTACTCCCATAAAAGAAAGTGTGTATGTAAAAATCATCATTGAAGTCCATGGTCCTCCTACTGCTTCATTTTTACCTAGTCCTGCTACCCATTGAATAACTCCTGGTATTGCAAAATATCCATTATAATCTCCACCACCATATCCATTGGTTTTTCCCCATGCACTAATTGGTGTGCTTGCTATTTTTGATAAAGCATTACCAAAGATTTCAAAGCTTCCTATAAAAGAATACGTAACTAATCCCAAAATTAAAACAGTCAACATGAACAGCCACGATTGAAGCACACCAACGCTTACTGTCGATTTAAAACCTCCTGCTGTAACATAAAATAATACTATAGCAGAAATAACCCACATACTTAATTCTCTTGATACATAACCGTCAGTTAATGTGCTAACCAAAAACCCTGTAGCACCAAATAGAACTGCCAGTATTGGTATAGCTACAAAAAAAGTAACTAGAACTGAAATTATTCTAATTGCATCACTCTTATAATAATCGTAATACATTTCACCGGGTGTAATGTATCCATACTTCCGACTTAACATCCATTGTCTTTTGAAAAAAAACAAACTTCCTAAAGGAACTGTTATTGCAATAAATGATGTTCCAACATACTGAAATCCATCATGAAAAATTAATCCTGTATGAGCTAAAGTTGTCAATCCAGCAAAGGTTGCTGCAGTTGCTGCAAAAAAGAAAACCCATGCTGAAACGCTTCTGTTAGCTAAGTAGTATTTTTCTGGATTATCTGTATTTCTTGAGCCTCTTACTCCCCAAAAAAAACAATAGGCAACATATAATAACAAGAAGATTATAAACCAAAGAGCTTTCTCAGACATAATTTTATTTTATTATTTCAATCTCAATAAAAGAATATGGATAACTATTATTATTAAAGACGTTATGCTCTACCCCTTTTTCTCTATAATAGGCTCCACCTTTAGTGAGCTTTGAAATTGTTTCATTGTTTTTATTATCTATTATTTTTAACTCTCCATCAAGCATGGGAACAACTATGTAATTATATTTGTGAGTATGGTGACCTGTACTATCACCAACATCAAATGACCATTCTGTCACTATAGTTTTATCATTTTCTATAAGGACTTTTGATTTAGCCATATCTTGAATTCTTTTAAACTATTTAAGTACAACGTCTTGGTGCTGACTCGCCTCGTTCTTTTTTAATTTTTTCTGCTTCTTTTTTCGCCTCTACAATTGAAGTGAAAATTTTATCTTCATATAAAATAAATGGCTTGGCTCTATCTGCGTTTAATTGAGCTACACACCATTCTTTTCCTGGTTTAGTACACATCACCATATATGCTCCTGGAATTGGTCCATATCTTTTATTATTCAGTACAAAAAGACATTCTGCTAGATCGTTAATTTTATCTTTATCTAGATCATTTAATGCTACTTTTTCTAGATCGTTTAAAGCTGTAGTATTATCTGAACCAAGAATAGCTTTGCCATCTGTGCCTTTTGGTCTATTAATTAATTCGTTTTTCATTAAGGAAGTGGTCCTTCTTTCAAAAATCCTCGAATAGCATTTTCTAAAATTTTTGAAACATTATTATCATAATCATTATAAGATAAACTTCCGCACCAAGAAAGCGATCCTGGAGCAAACAATGCCCCATCTTTAGGAGTTTTATAATAAATCATGTCAGCTCTAACCATTGGGTTTTCTGTTCCACCACCATGATAACCTCTGACTGAAAAATGAATTTCTTCATTAACTTGTAACATTAAGTTTGTATGATTTTCAGATCTTGCTAATAAGAAAGCATTATGTGGTGTACCAAATTCTAGATCATATCTATCTAATTCAACTCCGGCTGCTCCTCCTCCTACTAATCCAAAATCACCAATTACTTCATTTTCTCCAATACCTTCAAAAATCCAAGAACATTCAGGTCTTTTACTATCCGGTTCTCTTTTGTAGTATGAAGAAACATCAAAGCCATAGGCTGTGAACGTTAATCCACAAACTTTACTTGGTATTCTTCCTCGAGCACGCCACATACCCCCAAATTTACCATCAAATGCATTATTATATTCACCAGGGTTTGCTGTCCATGCTCTTGTGCCTGCTTCACCTTTTCGTACTTCAATAATATTTAAATTATCTGGATGATACTCACTAATCCAATAAAATCCATCAGCCCCTAAATAAATCCATCTTCCTCCATTTAATTGATAAGACTCATAAGCTGCTAACATTTTTTCTGAGCTATATTCAGGATGTGATCCTGTTAAAACAACTTGGTAGCGATTTAACAAATCAACTCCTTCAACATGCAAATCTTCATCAGTCATAACATCAAAGTCTATATTTTTTTCTTCTAACCAATCTGTTAAATGAAGATCAGCATTTAATTGCCATAAAGATGGTGATAACCAATGTCTATATTTAGGTCTCATATTAAGTATTGGACGAAGTCTTGAAGAGTAACAAACTCCACTTCCATCAGAATGCATTGAATAAGTAGATAAACCATACTCTCTATGTTCATTTAGATATAAATCTGCAGCAGACATAACCGGAACTTTACCAGCAAGTAATTCAGCAACCACAGAATTTGTAGCTAAATTATCATTTGAGTATGCCATATAACTATTTGAAGGAAGTACAAATAAAACTTTTGATGTTGTTTTACCTTTTGGTGGTTTTATTACAAAAGGAATAAAATCTTCAGTTTCTGGTGAGTCTTCACCATTAATTCTAAGTCTTGCAGCATAAATTCCACTTTTAATAATATCAGGAATATTCAATGTAAAATCAACTTCCCATCTAGCATCATCAATATCATCATCATGAAAATGTATAGCTCCATATTCTTCTGGTTTATGATGATAAACCATTTCATCTGCAGTCCAATTATACCCAGTCATTCCCCTTACGGGTAAATTTACAATAAATCCATTTAAGTGATTTGAGGTGGTATCAATGATTTGTGTTGATGCAATATTATTTGTTATATTTGCATGAAAATCCCATGCTCCAATAACTTCAGATCTAAGTTCTGATGGGCATCCACTGTAGCCTCTAGCTAAAGATTGAATTTCTGATTTTGATAAAGCCTTTTTACTTAATCTTGGTCTGTCAATTTTTCCATTATAAATAAAACCTTGTTCGGGCAACTCAATAGGAGTTAGTGCTTCTTTATAATGACCTCCGTGTATATGTCTTCCTGAATGATCTTTAATGGTAGATGCAGCTATTAAAAAAGGAGCGTCATTAGCTCTTGGTTTTAAATTATTTGTAGCTTCAACAAATGCTGTAGTTTCATCAGCTGGATGTAACAAAGACATTCCTAATCCAGCGTTTGTTGGTGTAACACAAGGTTCTTGATAAAGTTTTATCTTTCCAGTATCTGAATCGTAACTTACCGCCACAAGGTACCATACTTTTCTCATTAATTTTTTTTCACTAGATAGATTCATAACTTGTCCTGCACCATCACCAATCATTACTGATAGGCAAGAGTTATCATCAATGAAAAGGCCATAACCACTGCTAGTTTTTTCATTCCACTTTGTTAATATTCCTTGTTTTCCTTTGTCAGGTGTAGTTGGAAATATATACGCTTGTAATGTAAAACTTTTTACATTTAGACGATCATCTTGGGGAATAATTGCATAAGAGCCACCATGAACTTTTTGATTTCTACCTTGATAAGATTTGTTACAGGTTGCACCTATTTCTTCTTCTTTGTAACCTGGTCCCTCTGGATTTGTGTCCCCATGAATTAATCTTACAATTTGAACATCATAATTCTCATTTTTTTCAGAGTTGACATAAAATTTAACCTTTTCACCTGGAAAGGCTTGGTACTTGTCGCTATATCCTGTAATTCTTAACATATAATAACCTTTTAAAAATATTAATTATTCCGCATACTTTTCTAAAAGTGCCACAATTCTTTTTAAAAAAATAGCATGCTCGCATGCTTCTTCTGATGAAAAAGATTCTTCTAAAATTTCAACTGGTTGACCTCTAACTCCACTAGCAATTCCTACTCTATAATCTTCATGAGGCTTCTTACATACGGTAAGTAATTTCCCTGCCATTGGTTGTCTTCTTAATTTATCTAAAACTCTTATTAAATCTTTACTATGTTCTACTTTTTCCTGTCCTTTATGAGGGGCTCTACCTACTGGGCAGGCTCTATGTTCTTCTATTAATCTATTTCTAGTTTTTTCATCTCTTAATAATGGCAAAACATATTTTATAGTGTTGAAATCATCTACACTCGTATAAGCTTGGTTAAGCTGTGTTCCTGTTTTCTCTCTCATTATTTATTTGTTCTCTCATTAATAATTTTTAAGGCTTCTATTAAATAAACTCTAAATAATTCATGATTTTCACTCATAGGAAAATGTCCTATATCCGGCATTTCAATATAAACTCCACCTTTTATTTGTCTCGCTGTATTTTCTGTAGCTTCAGGAGGTGTTAGATAATCGTAAGTTCCTGTCATCATAATAACTGGGCACTTGTGACCATCGATATTCTTTAATTCATTTCTTAAATCATGATCAACCGAGTAAAAATGTAAATCTCCTTTAAAAGCTTCAGAACCTTGTGTGTAGTAATGCCACGTTAACCATCTATCTTTTTCAGGAGATTGAGGTGCCATTAAATCCCACGTTCCACTTGCACAAACTTGTGCTGCATTAGCGTGAGGGTGTCTCCACCAATCCAAATAAAAACCTGGTGCATGATCAGCAGCTTCTACTGGAATTACTGCTCTAAATTTATTTGGGTGACGTAGAGCTAATTGTAGAGCTACATTTCCTCCAAAAGATGAACCCATAAATATTGGATTTTTTAAATCAAGCGCTTCACAAAGTTTAACTATAAAATTACAAAAATGATCTGCAGTTAATTTATACTCCTCTTTCCAGAACTCTTTATTATGAGGAGGGTCAGATTTACCGTGTCTTGGTAAATCATAAGCTATTACATTATAGTTTTTGATAATTTCTTCATCTTCAAGAAGTCCTCTCCATTGATGATTGTGACAACCTGCTGTATGCTGACAAATTAATGGTATTCCTTTTCCATTTTGAAGATAAAAAACTTTATATTCACAATCATCTACTTCAATCGTAACATAACGACCAATTACATCATGATGCTTTACCATTTAATATCTCCATTTAATTCAAAAAATTTCATTTTAAACTGGTACTCCTGTTTTTCTAAGCAGCTCAAACTGAACTGTAAAATTTCTTAGGTTTTTCATTAATATTAAATGATTTCCTTCAATTTTTAGATCTTTTCTAAAACTTGCTGACCATATTCCATGATACATAGGTTTTGGCATAGGTTGACTAAATTCTTTCCAAGTATTTGCTGATGCTCGAAGAGCAAAATCATATGCATCCAACGGTCCTGGGTTAGTATTGATATTTTTTACTTTACCATCATGCATGTCTATAATGATTTTTGCTTTTTCCATATCAAACATGAAAGAGCATGAATAGTACTTTGCCATTGCACCAATAGTTTCATCACTATTTGTAAGATCTTTGTATTTTTTTGCCCAATTATCTAAATCACTACTCATAATATTTCTTTATTAATTTTATTTAGGATCTTTGGTTCCTTTAGTTGGATCTTTATCAAAGTTCATATGGAAGTCCTTTTTAGGATTTTCATAATCACCTAAAATATTTCTAATATTGCTAATCTCACCAGGAGCCATTCCGATCTCTTTAAGTAAACCGTCTAAAAATGGTTGATGTGCTCTATAACGTAATGCAGAACTAACAACGTTATCTGCTAAATTTCCACTTCTTCCACCATCTTTTGTGTCAACACTATCTGTTGTGCCACCACCTGAACTTCCTGAAGTACCACTAAATCCAGGCAAACCATTAACATCAATAATTTTAATATCACCAATATTAGCCATTGGTTTAACACTTTCTCTAATAATAGATTCAATTTTATCCGCAAGTTTTAAACGTAATGCACTTCTTCTGCTTGCGTCACTTCTAAGATTTTCAGCAGCATTTAGCGACTCTTTACCAGCAGCATCTATTTCATATCTTAATTTCGCAGCCATAGTTGAGTGTCTTTCTTGTTCAGCTTTAGAAGAAGCAGTTATAACATCAACTTTTTTAATACCTTGAGCTTTTTCAACGTATCTAGTTGTGTTTGCTCTTTCTTCGGCTTCTATTGCTTTAGCTCTTGTATTTTCTTCTTCAGCTTTAGATTTTAAAACTTGTTTAGACTTATTAATTATTTCAAGATTTTTTTGATGTTCTTCAATACTTAATATTTTAACTTTTTCTATATCAAGAAGTCTTACTACTTTTTCCGACTCTATTCTGTGTGAATCAATATTTTTTTGTTGTTCAATTTTAGCGTTCTTAATTTGTTGCTCAGAAATAATTTGAGCTTCCTCTGCATCTTTTTGTCTTTCAGATTGTTCTTTAATTATTGCTGCTTTTTCTTGAGCTCGTTTTATATCAACATTTCTTTGTTTTTCTAATCGAGCAAATTCACTTTCTTTATCTAAATTTAAAATTTTAACTTCTGTTTCTAAATCTTTTTGTCTTATGTCAAAAGCTGAGTTTTTTTCTAATTCATTTTGCTCTTTTCTTCGTTTTTCAATTTCTTCAACAAGTCTTGTTTCAGTTAATTTCTTTTCTACTTCAATAACTTGGTTTTGAGAAATTTTAGCAACTTCAATTTGTTCTTGATTTCTTATTTCTGCTTCTTCAGCTTCTCTCTCTTTTTCAGCTTTTTCTTTTATTGTCGCTGTTCTTTCCGTGGCTTTTTGAATGGCTATTTCTCTTTCTTGTTGATATTTAGAAAATTCTTCATTTTTCTTAATTTCTAATTCCTTTTGAATTGTTTCTAAATTTTTACTTTCAATTGAAATTTTTGTATCTTGTGTAATATCATTTCTCTTTTTCTTTCTAGATTCTATTTGTTCAGTTAATTGTGTTAAACCTTGCGAATCAAAAGTATTTGCTGGATTAAATATTTCAATTGGTGCTTGGTCTAAAGAAATCATAGAGACTGTCTCAAGTGCCAAACCTGTATGACCTATCGACTCATTTGCAATTTTTGTAACTTCTTTGACAAATTGCCCACGATTTTCCTGTATCTCATCCAATGTCATTTTTGCTGCAACTTCCCCAAGTGCGTCTGCAAAACGACCGGCCACAACTTCTTTTAAATGTTCAGGATCAAGGGTTCTGTTTCCTAATGTCTGTGCAGCAGTTGAAACAGCTTTTGCTTCAGCTGGTACTTTGGTAAAAAATTCTGTAACTAATTCAGCTCTCATTCTATCTTTTGTAATTAGAGATTTGTCACCTGCTCTTTTTATACTTAGACTTAAAGTACGCATTCCAACTTGAGTAATATTGTGAATTATAGGTAAGACAAAAGCACCCCCAGATATAACAACTTTTTCACCAAACATTCCTGTACGAACAAATGAAACTTCTTTTGATGATCTTCTATATAGCCAATGTAATAAATAAACTATGATTGCTATTGCTAGTGCTACTAATATTATTCCTGCTATTATGTCTGCTCCTTTAGTCATATATTATCCCTCCTTAATTCAGGCTCCTTTTTTTTTAGTATCTTCTAAGGCTGCGCTATAAATTATCATGCCAAAAATAATTTTGTTTAATACGTCAGCCAAATTATATATTATATTTAAACTATTAATATTAGCTCCCCCGGCTAAATGTTCAATAAAGTATCCAATATGATAAATCGAAAATCCTATTGTAATAATTAATCTATTTGCGAAAAATGCCATTTGAACACTCTCATTATTACAGGATGCGTTGGTTCTACCTGCTTCTCCCATATAGAGTTCACCAATAATATAAAGCCATCCAACAATACCTACTAAGAAACCAAGTGTAACACTCATGTATCCATAAGCTCCTAAAAGCTGTGCAATGACCCAAACTAGTGTTCCAACTAGCAATCTCCAGAACATTCCTCTCTTAACATCAGTGACTGACTTCAGCATTACATAAAAAGTTAGTATCGAGAGAGGAAAAGTCAATATCCAATCAATATATCTTAGCGCTGTAGGTGCTTGTCCATTCATAACCCACAAATTTTTTGCATAGAAGTAATGTATCGAGGACATCAGAGCTATTACTCCGACCAAATTCATTGCCGTACCCCATTTGGGTGATAGTCGGCCTCTCTCAAGGAAGAAAAATATTGCCGCTCCTATCATCGCAACGGAAATTAACCAAAAAGATCCTCCGACAACGTCTTGTGGTAGCAATAATTTATTCATTTACCTTTTTTCTCCCTATCATTCGTATTTAACGATCTATTCTCAAACAAATCAATGAAAAAATACTAATTCTTAATACATATATTTTTTAGAAGAAGATTATTTTAAGGTTTAAAAAAAACTAAGGTGAGGTTTCATAAAACAATAAATTCAATCATAACTAGAATTTTTTTTTTTTTAAATTAAATATAATTAATTTTCTTAGAAACTAACTAAATAATTAAGTCAAAGATCTATTTTGCTGAATATTGTTGAGCTATATTATATTGTTTTTAAATGCTTTCCAAAGTTATAACAATTTCACAGCAAAAAGGAGGTACTGGAAAAACTACTTTAGCAGTACATCTGGCGCTTGCTTTTATAAAATATCATAACTTAAAAGTTGCCATCATTGATACAGATCCACAAGGGAGCTTGGGGAAATGGTTTATGATACGGACTGAAAAAAAAAAATCTGACTATAATTTGACTTTTAAAACTGCTAGTTTGTGGGGAGCCCAGTATGAATCAAAAACATTAAAAAAAGATCACGATATTGTAATTATAGATACGCCACCTAAAATAGAATCTGATGCACGCCCTGCAATAGAGGCTGCAGATTTAGTTTTAATTCCAATGTCAGCTTCTCATGTTGATTTTTGGGCAACAGGAGCAATTGTTGATATAGCAAAAAAAGCAAATAAAAAAATTTTAATACAAATTAATAGATCTAATCAAAGATCAAAACTTATAACTAAAACAAATGATTTTATTAAAAGTTTAGATCTTTCATCGACTAAAACAATAATTGGAAATCGTCAAATTTATGCTTCTTCTATGGGTGAAGGTAAAACAGCTGTAGAAAAACAAAAAAAAGGTAATGCTGTAGAAGAAATTAAAAGTCTATCAGAACAAATATTGGAAGAGGTAAAATAATAATGTCCATAAAACTTATCACCAAAAAAATAATTAAAGAATGGACCGATTATAACAATCATATGAACTTATCTTACTATATTTTAGTATTTGATATTGGTGCAGAGGTAATTTTATCAAAATTTAAAATGGGTGAACATTCAGCAAAAACTACAAAAAAAAGTACAATGGTTGTTGAAACTCATACTACTTACAACCAAGAAGTAAAAGAAGATGATGAAGTAGACATTTTTCTTTCTCATTTTGATCATGATAAAAAAAGACTACATTATAAATTGGAAATGTATGACAAAGTAAAAAATACATTATCTGCAACCACAGAAGTGTTGTCTTTATACATAGATTTAAATATTAGAAAAGTATCAGATTTTGAAAATGAAAAAATTAAAATAATGGATGAATTTATTGATAAGCATAAAGATAAGTTTAAGTCTGAAAATTTACATTTCTCAAATAAACTAAAAAATAATTAATCTACTTTTATATCATTCATTAAATGAACAATGATAACACCAAGGACTATAAGAGAAAGTCCTATAATAGTTGGTATATTAGGAACTTGATTGTATTTTATAACAGCAATTATTGTTATGCCTACAATACCTAGACCGGCCCAGCTAGCATAAACTATACCCACAGGAATAAACCTCATTGTATGTGACATCAAAAAAAGACAAATACACAATGATATTATAACTATTAGAGAAGGGTAAAAATTGGTAAAACCATTAGTATCTTTTAAAAAGCTAGTGCTAATTAATTCAAAAATAATTGCTACAACTAAAAATATATATGCATATGTTAGGTTCATTAATACTCTTATATATAGTGACAAATATAATTTCTAGATATAAATTATTGTAATGAAAGTTAAACTTTTATCAGGAGCGCTAGGAGCTGAAATTTCTGGTATAGATCTAAAAGACTCATCAAAAGATAATTATAAAAAAATAAATAATTTACTTTTAGAACACAAAGTAATTTTTTTTAGAAACCAAGATATTACCCACAAAGAACAAATTGCTTTAGCTCAAAACTGGGGTCCATTAGAAAATCACGCATATGTAAAAGGATTAGATAAACATCCTGAAATAGTAAGAATTGTAAAGACTAAAGAAGAAAAAAACCAATGGGGAGAGAATTGGCATACAGATGTTAGTTACAATGTTAAGCCAACTAAAGCAGTAATTTTAAAATCTATAAAAATTCCTCCAGTTGGTGGGGATACTTGTTTTTCAAATATGGAACTTGCGTGGGAAACTCTTGATAAAGAAATTAAAGAAAAAATAAAAAATAAAAAAGCTATACACAGTTCATTAGGTGCCGAATTTTTTATAGATAATTATAAAGGTATGTCGGGTCATGAAGAAAGAAATTATGATGAGTATTCAAATGAACATCCGGTGGTTAGAACGCATCCTGAAACTGGTAAAAAAATATTATATGTAAATTGGACTTATACAAAAAAAATAATAGGTTTAAAAAAAGAAGAAAGTGATGAAGTATTAAAAAAAATTTTTAAACACCAAGCAAGATTAGATTTAACCTGTAGATTTAATTGGACAGAAAATGCTGTTGCTATATGGGATAATAGAAGTGTTCTTCATTACGCTATAGCAGATTTTTATCCAGGTAGAGGTTTAGGTTATGAAAGAATAATGGATCGTATTGCTATTGAAGGTGATCAACCACATTAATTTTAATGTATGCCGAACATTGTAGATCAAATTATACTCTCTTTTAACAATAATAAGTCTTTATACATTGGAGAGGGACTGACAATGTCTGAACATATGATTCAAACGGCAATGTTAGCAGAAAAAAATAAATGCCCTGACGATTTGATATGTTCAAGTTTGCTTCATGACTATGGGCACTTTGTTGTAGAAGACCCAAATCAACTAGTAAGTGATCAAATTGATGGAAATCATGAAACTATCGGTGCTAATTATTTAAAGAAATTTTTTTCCAATGAAATCACAGAACCTATTTTATTACATGTTGATGCAAAAAAATATCTAGCTAGAGATAAAAAATATTTTAATAGTTTATCCGAAGCATCCAAGGTTAGTTTAAAGTTACAGGGTGGAATAATGAGTGACAATGAAGCAAAAAAATTTGAACAAAAAAAAAATTATGAAGATGCTATTAAATTACGAAGGTTTGATGAAGGTGCTAAAAAGCAGAATATTAAGATAAAAAATATAGAAGATTATAAAGAACTATTAATTTCAAAAATTATATGAAATACGATTATATTATTATTGGTGGTGGGTCAGCCGGATGTGTCCTTGCAAATCGCTTATCTGCAAATGCACAATATAATGTAGCTTTATTTGAAGCAGGTAAACCAAGTGATATTTGGAAAGTAAAAATGCCACTTGCAATTCTTTATACAATGCACGATCCAAAATATAATTGGAAATATTATTCAGAACCTGAACCTCATTTACATAATAGAAAACTATTTTGCCCTAGAGGAAAAATGATTGGTGGTTGTTCTGCTCATAATGGAATGGTTTATGTTAGAGGTAACCCTAATGATTTTGAAAGATGGGCATCATATGGACTTAAAGATTGGTCATATGAAAAAGTTCTACCTTACTTTAAAAAAATTGAAACTTGGTCGGAAGGAGGAAATGAATATAGAGGTAATGATGGTTTATTACCTATAAATCAATCTAAAAATAAAAACCCATTATTCAAAGCATTTATAGATTCTGCAGCAGAAGCTGGATACGAGAAAAACTCTGATATGAACGGTAAATATCAAGAAGGTTTTGGCATGTATGATGTAACAATCAATAAAGGTGAAAGAGCGAGTGTCTCTAAGTATTATCTAAATCCTGCAAAGAGTAGAAAAAATTTGACAATTTACACAAATTCATTCGTAGAGAAGATTATTTTTGATGGAAAAAGAGCCATTGGTATTGAGGTCAAAATTAAGGGTAAAGTAGAAAAAATTTTTGTGAATAAAGAAGTGATACTAAGTGGAGGTTCAATTAACTCACCTCAATTACTCTTGTTATCTGGTGTAGGCCCAGCAAAACATTTAAAAGAAAAAGGTATCGAAGTTATTCATAATTTGGAAGGTGTTGGAAGAAACTTACAAGACCATCTTGAAACCTACATTCAGCAAGAATGTAAAACCTCTGACACATTGTATTCTTATGTTAATAAATTTAATATGCTTAAAATAGGAATTCAATGGTTTTTAAATAAAACTGGGCCCTGCTCAACTTCTTTTTTAGAGGCAGGTGGTTTTGCTAAATCTTCTCCTGAAAGAAAATATCCAAATATTCAATTTCACTTTTTTCCAGCTTTTGTAATTGATCATGGATTAGTTGAGCCTGATAGGCATGGATATCAACTGCATGCTAGTCCTAATCACCCAAAAAGTAGAGGTACAGTCACATTAAATACTTCAAATCCTTACGATTATCCAAAAATTTTATTTAATTACCTTGAGCATGAAGATGATCTAAAACAAACAATAGAAGCTATTGAAGTTGCAAGAAATATTCTTGGTCAAAATTCAATGAAACCGTTTGCTGGAAAGGAAACTGGTCCTGGATCAGATATTCAAACACATGAATTGTATGAGAACTATATTAGATCTAAAGCAGAAACAGCATATCATCCCTCTTGTACTCTTAAAATGGGAATTGATGATATGGCTGTTGTAGATCAAAAACTTAAAGTACATGGTGTTGAAAATTTAAGAGTAGTCGATGCTTCTGTTATGCCTGAAATCACTAGTGGTAACTTAAATGCACCTACCCTTATGATTGCTGAAAGAGCATCAGAATTTATTCTTAACTCATGACGCAAGTTGAGAATAATTCCAAAGGTATTCTTTACATTTTAATAGGAATGGCTTTGTTTTCTATACAGGATGCTTTAATAAAATTTGTTTATGAAGAAGTTGCTTTATATGAATTGTATTTTGGAAGAACTGCAACAGCATTAATTTTATTAACTGGCTACTTAAAATTTTCAAAACAAAAAATAGTTTTAAAAACACATTATCCATATCTAACAGTTTTAAGGGTTATTTGTTTCTTTTTTGGGTTTAGTTTTTTTTACATTTCTCTAACGTTCATGTCGCTTGCTGAAGCAAATGCATTATTTTTCTCTAGTCCTTTTTTTATTTCAATTTTAGCAACAATATTTTTAAAAGAAAAAGTTGGCATTAGAAGATGGTTTGCAATTCTAATTGGATTTGTTGGTGTATTTATTATTTTAAATCCTGACTTTAATAATTTTAATTATATGAAGCTGGCTCCAGTTATATGTGCTTTATGTTATTCAATATCAATGACAATCACCAAAGTTACATCTGACAAAGATAATGTTTATACTCAAATGATACACCTATACTTTGGAGCAACAATAATTAGTATTTTATTTTTTATATTTACAGGAAAAGGCCAATTCAATAATTTTAGTGATCCAACATTTCAATTTATTTTTAGAGAATGGGGTACTAACCTGTCATTCACTGTGCCATTTATTATTGCGATGGGAACTGTTGCTACTTTTTCTTTTTATTTTATTTTCAATGCTTACAGTATTGCTTCACCATCTATTGTTTCTATTTATGAATACTCCTTAATTATTTGGTCAATATTTGCAGGTTTTGTTTTATTTGATAATATTCCAACATTAAGAACATTTATTGGAGTCGTTATAATTGTATGTGCGGGACTGTACATTTATATGAGAGAAAAAATTAAAGATCAGGCGATTGTTACAGATACTCCTAGTAGATAATGGGACTTTCTGTTAACAAATCTGGGTCATAACAATCCCCCAGTTAAAACAGAGAGTATAGATTTTACTAACTCAGCTATTGAGAAGCTGAAGGTAGACAGCATAGACTTTGGTAAAAGTAGATATCTAATATTTTATTTAAGAATACTAAATGGATCTTGAAAACAATCAATCTCATCTAAAGTTTCAAAAAAAATTTCGCTTAAAGATGAAGTGTGGATTGTTTGGCACTCTTTGAGATTATCCTTTTCATTTAAAAATGAATTATTTTTTACTAAAGAATTTATATATTCCCCAGGTGTATAACCTGTTTTTTTTTTAATTCCATAGGATGTGACTACAGAAGCACCTGTCAACGCAAGATTGCCTGTTTTAGCCATAGTATATGTTGGACCCATAATTGAGCTATATTGAGCACAGCCATTTAAAACTATAAAAATAACAATAAAAAAAATATTTTTCTTCATATGCTTAAACACCTCAATATATTATCCTTATAATAGTTTTATTTTTCATTTAGAAACTTCTTCCTTTTTTTCTTTTGCAAGTTCTGTATTTTTAATATCTAGAGCTAAGCAAGTAATATCGTCTCTTAATTTTTCTGCTCCCCAATTAAGTTCTGTTGTAATAGAATCTACTATATTTTTTGGGGTAACAATTTCTAGTTTTCTTACTATTCTTTCAACTCCTTCTACTCCAAGTTCTTGACCATTCCTTAAATAACCTTCTGTTACGCCATCCGTATAAACTAAAAATGTTTTTTCTTTTAAATTAGTAGCTTTTGATTTTACCATAGACTCTGTAGAATATTTTATAATACCTATTGCTGGTATTTCAGATTTCATAAACTCAAAATTTTTATTTTTATCAAAAACCATAATACTTTCATGGCCTGCATTCACAAAGATCGCCTCTCCAGTTTCTATGTTAAATTTTCCAAATACAGCTGTCATAAACATTCCTTTAAACTTTGCTTCAACTAGTTCATTATTTACTGCAAATACAACTTTTTCTAATGGATACGATAAATTAGAAAGTGTTCTAAATATTGAGGATGCTTTAGCCATGTACATGCCAGCTTTAATACCTTTTCCTGATACATCTGCTAATATAAAAAAATATTCATTTTCACTCACATTAACTACATCAAAAAAATCTCCAGAAACATCTCTTGCTGGAACGTTTGTTGCATATAGAAAATTTTTAAATTTTGATATGTCCGGAAATAAACTTTTTTGTACATCTCCTGCGAGCTCTCTTTCTCTTAGTAACTTTGCTTCTTTTTGTAAATTTGCTATTGCAATTTGATTTTCTTCTATGAATCTAAAATAAAGTCCAGTTAAAAAAGTAATTGTGAGCATGAATGTAGGATAACTAATATCTACAAGTTGGGATTTAAATAAAAAGCTACTAAAACCAATTATAATTATTGTGACTAAGCTTCCAAAGAATATTAATAAACTATATTTTGGTTTTGTGCGTTGAGAGAAAAAAAAAGCAACACCAGCAACTACAATTGAAAGTAGCAACTCAAATATATAAGTGTTTGGATTTCGAATAAGATAAGATTGATCTAAAATATTTTCAATTACATTACCATGTACTTCAACTCCTGGGATTGTATCTCCTAAGGGAGTTTTTACTAAATCAAACAAGCCTTGTGCTGATGCGCCAACTAAAACATATTTATCTTTAAATCTTGACGGATCAAATTTACCCTCAAAAACTGAGCTTGCTGAAATGTACTGGTTTTTTAATGATTCTTTATATCTAATCCAAATAATTCCATTCGTATCTGAGTAGATTTTATGAGGTCTAGAACTTATTCTATTAATACCTACCTCATTTATTTCTACATACAAATTCTTTTGGTTTGATCCTACACGAATCATCTCAAGTGCCATTGTCGGATATAACTGATTTTCCAAACGAACAATCAATGGAAGTGATCTGATAATACCATCAGTTTGATCTAAAAAAGAAATAGAACCTAATCCTTTTACACTGTTTTCTAATTTTTCAAGTGATCCTATTGAATGAGGAAAAGAATAAGTGAATTCTTTAGGATCTCCTCCTTTTACAAGAAATTTTGCTTTTGGTGATCTATCATAAGTTCCATGAGAGGAAACAATGCTACCAAGCACTGCTGTAACTGATTTTGATTTTTCTAACTGCTCTCTAAATATTTCATCAGGTCCTTTAATATTCTGCAAATGAACAACGTCGGTTGGTATTAAATCATAAGCACTAATTATTTCTTCGGGAGATTGTTTATCTTTCTCTGCAAAGAAGATATCAAAGCCTATTGCTTTTGGGTTAGTGGCATTAACATTTTCCACAATCTTTGCAAAAATAGATCTATTCCAAGGAAATTGACCAAACTTAACTAAACTTTTTTCATCTATGTCTATTATAATAACTTCAGAAGTTTGCTTATTTAATGGAAAAATTTTTTGATATACATCAAAAC
>CAJQRZ010000020.1 GCA_905612435.1 uncultured Candidatus Pelagibacter sp. | reverse complement strand
AGATATTAAAAATCCAAGCCCTAGATTTAAATCTCACACGGTAAAAAAAGATGTTCCCAAATATTTAGAAGATTATTGGACATGGGATTTAGTTCCTGAATTTAAAGATTTTGTTTATAACTCACCATACGCAAAAATAGCTGCTGAATTAATGTCTGCTAAAAAGATAAATCTTGTAATGGATAATTGGTTTTTAAGAGAAGCTGGATCTAAATCTTCTACACCATTTCATCACGATATAAGTTATTTTGATATGGATGGAACTATGTGTGTTCTTTGGTTACCATTACAAGAAACAGGTAAAAATGAAGGTGTTGTATGGGTAAAGGGTTCTCACCTATGGAATAAACTTTTTTTAAGAGTACTTTTTAAAGATGGTCACAAAATTGAAGGTAATGAATGTATTGTTGATGGTAAAAAATATGAACTACCACCAGATATTTTGAAAAATAAAGATAAATATAATTTTTTACAATGGGATTGTGAATTAGGAGATGCTGTTATATTTGATATGAGAACTCTTCACGGAACACTTAGCTCTTCAATACCAAAAAAAACGTTAAGTCGTTATACTTTAAGAGTGGCTAAAGAAGATGCCAAAATCAGTTATGTAGGAGATTGGACTAGTTATAATTATAGAAAAGCAATGCAAGATGAGGGCTATAAAAACGGTGATAGCTTGGGCGGAAAAATGTTCCCCACACTGTTTGAAGCCAGTTAACTTCCAGCACTAAATACTGGAAGTTAAAATCTATTTTATTTACCTGGCTCTTTATATCCAGAAGCCATTTTATTTGCGATTTTTGCAACAGCATTTAAGTCAATAACTTCATGAACTAAAAAATCTGTAACAGCACCACTAGATACTGCTACCATTCCAGATGCAGATGCTTGTTCAAAAGTTCCTTCAACCTCTACCATGAAATCATACTTGCCTCTAAGGCCAGCATAACCAGTTAGCTTTGCTCCTGCTGATGCACAAAGAGCAGTCGTTGCAGCTTTTCTGTCAGTATCTGGATTATTTACAAATCCACCTAGACCCTTAGCTGTATAACATCCCATAACTATAAATTTAGACATCGTGATTCTCCTTTATTAATTTGAAACATTAAAGCATATTTGGTAAAATTTTTTAAATTAAAAAAAATCAACTACAGGTTAAAATTACAAAAATGTACGAAAAATTTGGACAGTTTATTGATGGAAAATGGTCAGCTTCAACCAATAAAGAAACTTATGAGGTTATAAATCCTGCAACTGAAGAACTTTTAGGTCATGCATCAAAAGCTGCACCTGCTGATGTTGAGCGAGCATTAAAGTCAGCCGAAAAAGGTTTACAAGTTTGGAAAAAAATAACACCGTGGGACAGATCTTATATTTTGAGACGTATAGCAGATAAACTACGAGAAAAAAAAGATGTATTAGCAAAATGGATGACTTTAGAAAATGGAAAGCCCTTAGCTGAAGGTATTGGAGAAACAAATGGAGCAGCTGATATTTTTGAATGGAATGCCGAAGAGACAAAAAGAATTTTTGGTCAAACTATTGAAAGTAGATTTGAAGACACAAGAGTACATATTTATTACCAGCCAGTTGGAGTAGTAGCTGCATTATCACCTTGGAATTTTCCACTTATTTTAGCAGCTAGAAAAATATCAACTGCACTTGCGGCTGGGTGTTCAGTAATTATAAAACCAGACACAATTACGCCTGGTGTGGTAATGGAATTAGTTGATATTTGTAGAGAGTGCGGTGTTCCTCCTGGGGTGGTTAATCTTTTATCAGGTGATCCACCAAGTATTGCCTCTCAATTAATTCAATCAGATATAATTAAAAAGATTTCAATTACTGGATCTGTAAGAGTTGGAAAATTGATTTTAAAACAAGCTGCAGATAAAGTTCAAAGAGTAACAATGGAATTAAGTGGCCACTCTCCTTTTATAGTTTTTGATGATGCTAATATTAAAAAAGCAGCTGATATTGCTATTGCTGCAAAATTTAGAAATAATGGCCAAGTATGTATATCTCCTAATAGATTTTATATTCATGAATCAAAAAAAGAAGAATTCATAAACCTATTTATAGAAAAAACCAAAAAACTAAAAATTGGTAACGGAATGGATCCAGACACTCAATTAGGCCCATTAACAACTCAAAAAAGATTAGAAGAAATTGAGGAGTTAGTTGAAAAAACTAAACAAGAAGGAGCTAAAGTTTTACTGGGTGGTAAAAGACCAGCAGGCTTTAATAAAGGTTTTTATTATGAGCCAACAGTTTTTGATGATGTAAAAGATGATTTTACTATCATGAAACAAGAACCATTTGGACCATTAGTTCCAATGTTATCTTTTAAATCTTTTGGTGAAGTTATTGAAAGAGCCAATGATCATGACCTTGGTTTATGTAGTTATGTTTGTACTAATTCTATGGAAACAGCTCATTTAGCATCAGAACAATTAGAAACAGGATCCGTAGCAGTTAATACTGGAGCAGTTGCAATTGCTGAAGCTCCATTTGGTGGAATTAAACAAAGTGGATATGGCAGAGAAGGCGGATCAATGGCTATTAAAGACTATCTTAATGTTAAATATACACACTTAGGTCTTAAAGGCTAATTATTCTATAATTGTAAAGTCTGATTTATATTTATCAGTAAGTGTCAGACCTAATCCAGGTAAGTCATCTTTTAAATCTATAAAACCATTTACTGGAGCAGGATCTCCTTCAAAGATATAATAAAATAACTCATTACCAATTTCCACATCATGCACAGGAAAGTATTCTGAAATAGGACAATTTACATTTGCCATTGTTAAATGATAATTATGCATCTGTCCCGCATGTGGAACAACTGGTACTTGATATGCTTCAGCTAAAGCATTAATTTTTTGAGCAGCAGTTATACCCCCAACTCTATTAGTGTCGTATTGAATATAACTTATTGCTTTTAAATCTAATAATTGTTTAAAACCAAACAAGCTAAATTCATGTTCACCACCAGAAATGGGTATCATGTTCATATTATTAAGTTCTGCATATCCATGAATATCATCAGCTATTACAGGCTCTTCTAACCATCTAGGGTTAAACTTCATTAATCTAGGCATCATTCTTTTAGTATAATCTAAATTCCAACCCATATAACATTCAAGCATCAGATCCGCATCTTCACCTATAACCCCTCTCACAGCTTCAACTAATTGAATATTATTTTTCATTCCTTCAGGACCATCTTGAGGACCCCAACCAAATCTCATTTTATACATATTGAAACCCTGACTTTTATAAAGTTCAGCTTCTTTTTGAAGTTCTTTTAGTGGTTGACTGTAAAGTTTAGACGCATAAACAGGAATTTTTTCTTTTGTTCTTCCACCTAATAATTTGAAGACAGGTTTTTTAGTTATTTTCCCAATGATATCCCAAATAGCAATATCAATTGCAGAAATGGCTGTCATTCCAACACCTTTTCTTCCCCAAGCCAAAGTTCTTCTGTACATTTTTTCCCAAATGTAGGCATAGTCAAAAGGGTCTTCGCCAATAACCAATGGTTTTAGATATAAATCAATAGTCTTTTTTGTAATCTGAGGTGCTAAGGCTGCGTTACCAATTCCTATAATCCCATCATCGGTTTCAATCTCACATACCAACCATTCATGAAACCTAAAAGAACCCATTGCATCTGATTTTTCATAAAGAACATCAGAAGCATTCGTACAAAAGTTTTTTTGAGGAGGAACGGTTTTACCTTTCCATTGATAAACAGTAGTTTTAATATTTTTAATTTTGCTCATTTAGTCTATTTTCTGCCATTGTTAATGCAATTTTGAAAGAATTCAAAGTAGGTTTTAGATTAGCCTTATTTTTTCCAGCAATATCAAAGGCAGTACCATGTGCAGGAGTTGTTATTGGAATCGGTAAACCACCTTGAACAGTAACACCCCTATCAAAACCAAAAGCTTTTAAGCCAGATTGTAGGGCATCATGATACATACCAACAATACAGTCATGGTTTTTATTTTTAAAAGCAGTAATAAAAGATGTGTCACAGGGTAGTGGGCCATCAGCATTAATACCCAAACTTTTAGCCAATTCAATGGCTGGAATAATTTCATCTTTTTCTTCTGTTCCAAATTCTGCATGAGGGTTAAGAGCTTGAACAGCAACTCTAGGATTTTTTACACCATTAAGTATCATCGCTTCGTTAATTAATTTAATTGGTTTAATAATTTTTTCTTTTTTTATATGTGAAGGAACTTCACTAATGGGCATGTGAGAAGTAACTCGAGCAGTCCAAAAATTATCTACAACATTAAATTCACAAAAATATCCTTTAACATCAAGTTTTTCAGCCATTAGGTGAAGCTCATCTGAATATTTATTTCCACCCATTTTTAAACTTGTTTTATTAAAAGGACCAAAATTAATTGCATGTATCTTATTTTTTTTTGCTAGGTCTAGAGTAAGATTGAGAGCCTCTAAAACACTTTTTCCAGATTCTACTG
>CAJQRZ010000019.1 GCA_905612435.1 uncultured Candidatus Pelagibacter sp. | reverse complement strand
GTTTTGGCTTCTAACCATTCTGCTTTAGTGCAAATTTTATAAACAAATTTAAAATTCATTTAATATTACCAAGATGAATTTGGTCCATTTAGAAATTTTATTTCTATGAGGGTATCTATGAAATTTCCTTATTGCCTTAGTGTGATCTTGCCAAAATTTCTTTATATCAGCGAGGCCAGAATGATCTTTTAAATATTTATCAAGCAGATAATAAGCCATGTCATGATCTGTTATCTCTTCACTGTGAATAAGTGGTAAAAGCATAAAAAACCTTTGACTTTCGTCCATTTTTTCGAGAAAACCAGCATAGACAGCATCATTTACAATCAATCTTGTTTTGTGATCCTGCTCAAAAGCTTTCTTATTATCTCTAAACATGTTTCTTGAAAACTGATCAAATAGAATAACTAATGCTAAACAACCAAGTGGGGTATCCTGCCAATCATCATATTCATTTGCACTTGCTAGCTCATAATCTTTTAAAAATTTCTCTCTAATTTCTCTATCAAAACCTTCATGCTTTTGAAATCTTTTTTTTGGGGGTGTTTCTTTAAACCAAAAATCTAATATTTTTTGAATTTTTTTTTGCATTTTTTTATTTAAGAATTTCTTTAAATTTAGAATATAAAATTTTTGAATAATTATTCATATTAGTCATATTATCTTTGGCTGCTTGATCAAACTTATCTAGTGCGCCTTCTCCTAATTCATCTTCTAAAGCTTTTTTATATTCAGGAACACAGCCCCACTCATTAACTGTTGTATCTTTAATTTCTATATGAAACTGAATACCATAGGCATGACTTTGGTATTTAAAAATTTGATACTTTGTTATTGGTGAAGATGCTAAAATTGTTACGTCTTTATTGTCATCAAGACCATCAACTTCATATGAATGCCATTGCAAACTTTTAATCTTTTGTGGAAAAGAAGAAAATAGAATGTCGTTATTTTTCTCTTTTGAAAAATTAATATCCATTATTCCAATTTCTGGGGGTTTTGATTTAACAACTTTGCCTCCTACAACTTCACCCAATAACTGGCAGCCTAAACAAAAACCTAAATATGGTTTTTTTAAATCAACAACAAATTCTTTAATTTTTTTTTTTTCATCTCTTAGCCATGGATGTTCTTCTTCCATATAAGTATCCATAGGTCCACCCATACAAAACATACCATCGAATTTACTTAGATCGCTTGGAATTTTCTCACCTTCGTCTAATTCAATCGTTGTAAGATTAACTCCATCAGCTAACATTAAATCTTTTAAATACCCTGGATCTTCTATTTTTATATGTTGTAAAACTATAACTTCCATTATTTTACTACAGGTCTTAATAGTCTTAAAATTTTTTTATGAACAGGCAAATTTACCGAAACTAAAATATTTCCAGCATGAACTGCGTCTCTATTGTCCCATGTAGAAATAACACCTCCTGCAGCTTTTATTATTGGCATTACAGGATGAATATCCCAAATTTTATTTGAACACTGTATTACCGCGTCTACTCTTCCTTCGGCGAGATGAGCATAACTTAAAGCGTCACTACAAGGAAATTGCATTAACTTTAATATTTTAGGAATTTTTTTTTGCTTATCTAATGAGAGCCAGCCATGAAAAGCAGCTGATACTTTTATATTATTAAAAGATACTTTTTTATTAACAGAGAGTTTCTTTTTTTTTCCATTTTCAACTACATACGCAATTTTATCAGAAATGTTTAAATAATATTTTTTAAGGACAGGAAAATTAGCCAATCCTAAAACTGGATTTCCTTTAAAATTTAATGATATTAAATTACTCCAAGTAGGGTTACCAATTACAAAAGATCTAGTTCCATCTATTGGGTCAATTACCCATGTGAAATCACTAAGTGATTTTTTATGCCCAAACTCTACCACCACTTAAGTCAAAAACTGCTGCTGTAGTAAAAGAATTTTCTTCACTTGATAACCAACAAACTAAAGAAGCTAATTCATCAACTTTAGCAAATCGGTTTCTTGGTATTTTTGATAACATGTAATCTATATGTTCTTGTGTCATTTGGTCAAAAATTCTTGTTTTGGCTGCTGCTGGAGTAATACAATTTACTGCTATATTTTTATCAGCCAATTCTTTTCCTAAAGATTTTGTAAATCCAATAACTCCTGCTTTTGCAGTACTGTAGGCACTTGCATTAGGATTTCCTTCTTTACCTGCAATTGATGCTATATTTACTATTCTGCCATAATTATTTTTAATCATATAGGGTGTTACTGCTTTACAGCAATAAAAAGTAGAATTTAAATCTAATTCAATAACTTTTTTCCACTGATCTAATGGGTAGTCCCATACTTTTGCATTCACTCCTGTGATGCCTGCATTATTTACAAAAATATCAATTTTACCTAGCTCTGACTCTACTTCTTTCAAAGCTTTCTCAATTTCTTTAAAATTAGTTACATCAATAATCTTATAACTTGAATTTTTTGAATTAATTTCTTTTAAAGCAGATTCTGCTGCAACTTTATCTATATCCCAAATAACTACTTTTCCACCTGATTGGATAATCCTTTTTGATATTGCTAGGCCAAAACCTTGTGCCCCGCCAGTAATGATTGCAACTCTATTTTTTAAATCTAAATTATTCATATTATTTTTTTTTCTTTAATAAAGGAAAAATAAGAGCAATGAAAGATAAAATAAAAAAAGTTACAACTATAGGTCTGGTTAAAAACATTAGCCAATTTCCATCAAAAATTACAAGAGATTGTCTCAATGTTCCTTCAACTAGTTCCCC
>CAJQRZ010000018.1 GCA_905612435.1 uncultured Candidatus Pelagibacter sp. | reverse complement strand
AATAATTTATCAATTAATTACTGGTAAATATAGTCTCTTGTAGTTGGCGTCGATGTATAATTCTTAGTTAATTGAAACTGATATACAACCTGATCTCCCCATTTAAATGCGACTTCACAACCAGTTAAATAAAACTCCCACATTCTAAAAAATTTTTTATCAAACATTTCAACTATTTTTTCTTTATTGACTATACAATTCTCTTTCCAGTGTCTTAATGTATAGGCATAATGTAGCTTTAATACCTCTATATCTGATACTATCAATCCAGCTTTTTCAATAGGAGCAATTACTTCGCTCAAACTTGGTGTGTATCCACCAGGGAAAATATACTTTGTTATCCAAGGGTGTGGATCTCTAGGTGGATTAACTGAACCAATAGTATGTATTAAAGAAATTCCATCTTTGGATAATAATTTATCAATTTGTTTAAAAAATGTTTTATAAAATTTTCTACCCACATGCTCAAACATACCTATACTTACTATTCTATCAAATTTTTCATTTAATTCTCTATAATCTATAAGTTTGAAAGTAACTTGATTTTCTAAGTTTTGTTCTTTTGCTTTTTTTACACAATAATTAAATTGATTTTCGGATAAAGTTATTCCTGTAACTTCACACTGTGCACTTTTTGCAATATCAATAGCTAAAGACCCCCATCCACATCCAATATCAAGAATTTTTTGATTTTGCTTAATATTCAATTTTTTTATTATATGATTAATTTTATTATTTTGTGCAACTTCTAAACTTTCATTTTCATTTTTAAAGTACCCACATGAATACTGTCTTTTTGGATCTAAAAATAAATCATATAAGTTATCTGAAATATCATAATGATGAGCTACATTCATTTTAGATTTTTTAATAAAATTAAAATTTGTTAAATATCTATAAGATCCACTTAATTTATTTATTAATTGACTAAAAACATTTAGCTCTTTTCTTCCAATATTCATAAGCGCAAGGTCTAAAAATTCTGTCAAATTTCCATTTTTAATTTTAATATTTCCTTGAGCATAAGCTTCACCAAAATATAAATCTGGTCGCAACATTAATTTATAATGAAGTTTTTTATCTAGCAACTGAAGAGTAATGGGTATTGATTTTTTAGGTGAACCTATAATGTATTTTTTTGATTCTGCATCAATCAAGATAAATCCATCTTCTTTAAATAATTTATTTAAAAATTTTGCTAAATACATTTTAGGCAACCTTTAAAGATCCTAATTTAAAATTTAATTTATTAAGTTCTTCTATTAATTTTTTCTTATCTTTTTCAATTAAAAGACTTAAAGGCGGTAATAAGTTTTTATAAATATCATCCTCATCAGACATAAATGAATGTAAACCTGATATTAGATTAAACTGATCAAAGACATTTCTAACATTACACAGCATTTCATTTACTGTTTGTGGTTGTTTTTTAATAAAATCATCATAAACTTTTCTCGAAATTGAGGCAGTAACATTGCACGTTGCTGTAATTATACCATCACAACCTAACTCCAAACCTTTTAATAGTTTTAATTCAGACCCCGGCATAACAGAAAAGTTATCTATTTTTAATTTTTCATAGAGATTGTATGAGCTATCTTTAACGCCAACTATTTGTTTTGGAAATTTTTTTACTAACTCTTCAATACATGAAATACTAAATTTATATCCACATAGTTTTTCAAAATTATATAGGATGATTTTACTATCAGGAACTGAATCTATTAGTCTTGAATAAAACTCAATTACCTCTTTATCACCATACTTATAATATGCGGGAGGCATAATTAAAAAATTATTAAAATTTAAAGATGAGGCAATTTTCATCAAATTTATTGTTTCACTTAAAGAATTTAGACCCGTCCCAATTAAATACTTATCTTTATGTCTACTTTCAGTAAGCTTGGTTAATAAACCAATTTTTTCACTAACTGAGATTAGCTGTGATTGGCCAGTGCTACCAAAAATTGCTACTCCATGGCAACCCTGATCAATTATTTTTTCAGCATGTTGGACTGTTTTATTAATATTTAAGGCTAAATTTTTATCTAAAATAGACATAGATGCTGCATAAATGCCTTTAATTTTATTCATATATAAAATTTATATAAAAAAAAAAATTAGTAAAGATGTTAAAGTATTAAATGAAAATTTTGGCAGTACAAAATAGAATGGGTATTGGTGATATGGTAATTTTCTTACCATTTATTGAAGCTATAGCAAAAAAATTCGGTGTTCCAATAAGTATACTTGTTAAAGAAAACTCTAAGGCAATACAATTTTTAAGTGATAACCAGAATATAGACCAAATTATAATACTTGATAGAGATAACAAAAACAGAAATGGAAGACACGATGGCATTATTGGGTCACTTAATTTAGCTAAAGATTTAAAAAAAAATAATTTTGATAAAATTTTTATTTTTAATTCTTCAATTAGATTTAGTATTATTGCAAAGATTGCACAAATCCAAAATATTTATCAATACCCATTATTTAAAAAAAAAAATCAACATGTAATTAATGCTGCAAAATATTTTTTAAAAAAAGAAATTAATCTCGATATTGAGAGTAATCCTGAAATTTCATTAAATGAAAATTTAATAAACAAAACTAAATTGGAATATAAAATAGATGATAAACAACTTAATATTCTACTGGGAATAGGTGGATCTGGTCCAACAAAAAGAATTCCTTCTAAAATATTTTTTAACTTTATGAAGTTAATTTCTAAAAATTATGACTGTAAATTTTTTTTAGCAACTGGAAAAAATGAAGAAGAGCAAAAAATTTTAAACGAGATATTAAAAAGTGAACTTAAAGAAAAATGTATCGCATTAGACAATTTTAGTTTGAAAGAAATAATGCCAATAATTGCAAATTGTAAAATATCAGTTTGTAACGACTCTAGCTTTAGTCATTTATCATCAGCGCTAGGAATTCAAACAATTGTATTAATGTCGGATACGCCTTTGTTGTATGGAAATTACAGTACTAGAATGCATCCTATTATCCCAGATGGGGAAAACACAGTGACACATAATACTCTTGGTAAAGATAGAATAAATCCTAATAAAATTTTTGAAAAACTAAAAAATATTTTGAACTAAAGAATATTTTTTAAAATAATCTCTTTAGCTTCATTTACTATTGTGGAGAGTCTTGCCGTTTCTGGGGAAATATCAGGGTGTATTTTTTTTTGAATCTTTATATATGCTTTATTTACTTCTTCTTTAGAGGTTTTTTTATTCACATCTAAATTTAAAATTTTGTAAGATTCTTCTAGAGACAAAGTAGATGAATTTTTTATATTTTGATTTTGATTTTGATTAAAAGAAAACCTACCTGAACCTCTTAACGTTTGAATAAGTCTAAACAAAGCAACCAATTGGAATAAAGATAAACCTTTTAATTTTACTAATGCTAGACTTAATAAAACCAAAGGCAACGATAACAGAAATCTACCACCTACAGCAAGGAATAGAGCCAAAACAATAGATATAATAAAGATGGAAAACCTTACCCCTCTAGTAAGTTTCTTGGCCGAAACATTGGCAATAAATCTTAATAATAGATAAATAATAATAAAAATAATTAGTGAATAAATAAGTATATTCATATATTTAATTTGTCCTCATGAAAATACCACAATTAAAGAAAAAGCTAGAAATAAAAAAGTGTCATGGTGTTGCATGGGAAGATAATTATAGCTGGATTCATCAAAAAAATATTTTAGATGTTTTAAAAGATGCTAAAAAACTAGATCCAGAAGTAAGAAAATACCTTGAAGAGGAAAATTCATTTGTAGATTTTCATTTAGATAATACAAAAGAAATTCAAAAAACCTTATTTAACGAGATTAAGGGAAGAATCAAACTAGACGATGAATCTATTCCTTATAAAGATTATGAATATGAGTACTGGACAAAAACAACAACGAAGGGAAATTACTCTATTAAACTAAGAAAAAAAATAGGAACAAACATTATTGAAGAAATTTGGAATGGAGATAAAGAAAAAGAAAAACTCAATACAAAATATTTTGGTGTTGGAGACCTAGAAGTTAGTTTTAATGATAAATATTTAGGATACTCATTAGACTGCAAAGGTTCTGAATATTACACGATATATATACGTGATATAATAACTAATAAATTAATCACTGAAGAAATAAAAGATACATCAGGTAGCATAACTTTTAGTATTGATGATCAATATATATTTTATTCAAAACTAGATGATAATCATAGACCAAGAAAAATTTTCAGACATAAATTGGGTACAAAAATAAAAGACGATTTATTGATATTTGAGGAAAAAAGTGAAGCCTTTACTGTTGGAATAAATTTAAGCTCAGATGAAAAATATTATTTCATAACAACATCAGATCATAATACTACAGAACAATATTTTTTTGACACCAATGAAAAAGTACCTAAACCTAAATTAATAAAAAAGCGAAAAAGAGGAATAATTTATGCAGTTAATTCGTGGAATGAAAAATTTTATAATCATACAAATGAAAATGCAGAAGATTTTAAAATAGATGTAACTGAAGATTTAAATAAACCAGATTGGAAAACATTTATAGCAGCAAAAAAAGAGGTTTTAATTGGTGGACTAACATTTTTAAATAACTGGATAATAAGATCTGAAATGTCAGATGCTTTAGATAAATTATTTGTAAAAAACATTACAACAGGAAAAGAAGATGAATTAATTTTTTCAAATGAAAAAGTTTATGTTCCTGATATATCTTTGGTTCAAAGAGAAAGAGATACAGATGAAATTTACTTGAGTTATTCATCACCAAAAACACAATCAAGAGTTTATTCGTATAACTTGAGTTCTAAAAAAAAAGAATTGGTAAAAGAACAGGAAATTCCTTCAGGCCATAACCCTGAAGACTACATTGTCGAAAGAGTTAACTGTAAATCGCATGATGGAAGAATGGTCCCTCTTACAATTACAAGACACAAAAATACTAAATTAGACGGATCTGCAAATCTATTACTTTATGGTTATGGATCCTATGGAAGTTCAATGAGTCCTAGTTTTTCATCTACTAGATTAAGTTTAATCAATAGAGACATTATTTGGGTAACAGCTCATGTTAGAGGTGGAATGGAAAGAGGAATGAAGTGGTGGAAAGAAGGAAAACTTCTAAATAAAAAAAATACTTTTGAGGATTATATTGCTTCGGCAAAATATTTAATTGATAGAAAATATACATCAAAGAATAAGATCATAGGAATGGGAGGTTCTGCTGGTGGTCTTCTTATGGGGGCAGCTGTGAATCAAGCTCCAAAATTATTTTTGGGTATAATAATGGCTGTTCCATTTGTGGACTCTTTAACAACTAACTTGGATCATTCTTTGCCTTTAACCGTTGGTGAATTTGATGAGTTCGGAAATGCAATAGATGAAAAGGATCATTTTGATTATATTTATTCTTATGCTCCGTATAATAATATAAAAAAAATGGACTATCCTCATATGCTTATAACAACTAGTTTAAGTGACAATAGAGTTTTGTTTGATGAGCCTGCAAAATTTACAGCAAAACTAAGAGAATATAAAACAGACAATAATTTATTACTTTTAAAAACTGAAATGAATGCCGGTCATGGTGGTAAATCTGGTAGAGATGGAGCTATAGAAGAAATAGCTTTAGACTATGCATTTGCATTAAAAATTTCTGAAAAAATTTAACTTCTAAACTTTACTATTTGTGGGGATTTTGTCCCTACAAGTTTAAATTTTTTATCTTTTACTTTCTAGCAAGATAAATTTTAAAAACATCCGTTAGAAACAAAGCCGATTACTATAGAATTAGAGTCAATCTCAAATTTTCTCTCACACTTAATTCCATATTTTTTTGTCTTATAAACAAGTTCCAAGTTACCTTTTTCATTTTTAAAATCTTCATCTGCTTTGCCTAAATCTATTTTTAAATTATTTGAAGTTTTTCCAATATATTGACTTAATTTATTATTCTCTTTTTCAACAATTGCATCTGTTTTTTGTTTAATAGTTTGACAGTTTGTAATAAAAACTAATAAAAAAATTAATTTAATAAGAAATATATTTTTCACTATTTTTAATCATATCATTTTATAAAATTACTAACATTAACTTTTAAGTTGTATTAATCGTACAAATTAAACAGAAAAGTGTTTATTTTATTAATAACAAAGAGATTTTAGCTCTCGAATCAAATAAGTTCATCTTAAATTAACTTAAAGGAGATCAAATGTTAGATAAATACTTTGATTATAGAAAACATAAGACGGATTTTAAAACAGAAGTTATAGCGGGCGTGTCAACGTTTTTAACGATGGCATATATAATGTTTTTAAATCCAGTAATACTTGCCGACGGTGGTTTTGATTTTGGTGGTGTCTTTACAGCTACTGCATTAGCGGCTGCTTTGGCATGTTTTATAGCAGCCTTCTACGCTAAAACATGGCCAGTAGGTTTGGCGCCTGGAATGGGAATAAATGCCTTCATAGCATATGGAGTTTGTTTAGGAATGAAATATACACCAGCAGAAGCTCTTGGTGCCGTATTAGTTGCAGGTGTAGTGTTCTTAATAGTTTCACTAACACCACTTAGAGCATGGTTGATAAATTCTATTCCAAAAAGCTTAAAGCTTGGAATCGGAGCTGGTATAGGGCTATTCTTAGCCATAATTGGATTTCAATTAATGGGTCTTACATCTGACAATCCTGTTGTACTTGTTCAACTTGGTGACTTAAGTAATCCTTTAACTTTATTGGGTGCTGCTGCTTTCATTTCAATGATTGTAATGGAAAAAATGAAAATTAAAGGTAACATTATTATTGGAATTGTTGCTTTTAGTATAATTGCATGGCTTGGCGGTTGGGCTAATTTCAATGGTGTTGTTTCTTCACCACCACCAATGACTCATTTATTTGCTTTTGATTTAGGTGCTGCACTTAGTGCATCAATGGTTACTGTAATTTTTACACTATTCTTCATAGATTTTTTTGATACAGCGGGAACACTTACAAGTGTTGCTAATGTATCTGGAAAAATTGGAAAAGATGGTAAAATTAAAGACATTGATAAAGCGATGTTATCAGACAGTGTATCTACTGTTGCGGGTGCAATGATGGGTACTTCAACTGTAACAACTTATGTTGAAAGTGCTGCTGGTGTAAAGGCTGGTGGAAGAACAGGAATGACTTCACTTGTAATAGGTATATTATTCTTATTATGTTTATTCTTTAGTCCTTTAGCAACTTCGTTGCCAAAAGAAATTGATGCTGCTGCATTAATTTATATCTCAACTTTATTTGTTCGTAACATAACAGATATAGAATGGGATGATGCTGCTGAAGCAGGACCTGCCGTACTTGCAATGATTGCAATGCCTTTTACTTATTCGATTTCGAATGGTATAGCGCTTGCATTTATTTCTTATGCAGCTATTAAAATTTTCACTGGAAAATTTAATAGTACTAGTCCAGCTATTTGGGTTATAGCAGTATTGAGCTTAATTAGTTTTGCTGTAGCTTAGAAAGTTAAAATATTTTATTTGGGGCGGTCTTTGGATCGCCCTTTTTATTTCTGATGTTTTTTCTTGATATCTTCAATTCTTATTTCTTCATACACTTCAAAAGGTTGTACAATCCAAGGATTATTTTCTAATTTTACAGCACAATAATCTGGGTTAAAAGTTGATTTTTGCTTTTTCCACAATGTTGCTGTTTTAATAGAATCAATTTTATCTTTTATGGGCTCATATTTTTTTAACCAATCAACACTTTTATTAAGAGTAATTCCTGTGTCTGAAAGATCGTCACATAGTAAAATATTACCACCCATATTTTTAGCAATAGAGCTCATTTCTCTGGAAAATACTATTTCTCCTTGTTCATCCTCAACGCCTTTACCACTATAAGATTCAACAGCTAAATAAGCACACTTTAATTTAAAAACTCTACTTAAAACATCAATCATCGGTGCGCCACCACGCATTATACCAACTAGTAAGCTTGGTTTATAACCGCTATCATAAATTTGAATCGCTAAACTCTCAACAGTTTTATTATAATCATTCCAATTAATAATTAATTTTTCAATCATGGTAATCTGTTATCCTTGTTATGTTTTAAAAATAAAAATTAAAAATGCTAAAAGCATAAACGCTATAATTGAGGTAACTAATATAGAAATTTTATTTATCTTTCTACCTCTTAAATTAAAGTAATGTCTGACAGTGGCTGATATTATGGCAATCAAACATAAAATTAACCAATTATACTTGTGATAAACTATAAAACTGTAGTGACCTGATAGCATAATGAATAAAACTAAAAAAGTAGAGTAATTATTATGAATTGATCTTTGTTTGGCTGCTAAAGATAAGCTGCTATCAAATTTCTTATTTTTTAAACTACTTTTAATTATATTCATTTGATTTGGAATAATAACTGTAAAAACATTACCAAACATATTTGTTCCTAATATTAATCCAACACTTAAAAATGCAAACTTAGGACTAAATATTTTGGTTAGACCAAAAGATGTTAATAATAATAAAGAAAAAGAAATAAGTATAAAAAGTATATTATTTTTAATAATTGAAGATTTGCATAAAAAATCATAGATGGACCAATAAAAAAATAAAGATAAAATTGAAATTAAAATTGCGTTAATTGGAGTTATCTCTAGAACCTTTTTATTAATCATTAAAATCCCAGAATTATAATAATAAATTACAAATAAAAGTAAAATTCCAGTTACAAATGTTAAATAACTTTGCCATTTAAAAATTACTAAGCTTTTAAGATAATTTAATGGTGGAGATTTTTTTAGCCTTGTTAATTTATAAAAATATCCAGAATGCATTAAATAGCCTTCTCCATCTATACTGCTACTTGAAATACTTTTATTAAGTTTGTTGTCTAAATAGTTAAATAAAAAACTATTACCAACCCAAAGAATTGCAAATAGAACATGTCCCCACCTTAGAACAAGTTCCAACCATTTTAATGTGTAAGGTAAAAAATCCATATCTAATATCTAATATTTAATCTTATCTGTTTTTTTACTCCAAAATTCAAAAGTCTTTAAAGCTTCTTTTCTTAACATTTGCTTTATTGGTATTTTTCTATCTTCATTTTTTTTAGAAATTTCTGAATAAATTAAAGAATCATCAAAATCTATATTTTTTGCATCATCTCTTGTATTTGCATAAAATATATTATCTACGTGTGACCAGTATATTGCTGACAAGCACATAGGGCATGGTTCACAACTTGTATATAGATCGCATCCAGTAAGGTTAAATGTATCTAGCTTTTTACATGCCTCTCTAATTGCAACTACCTCAGCATGAGCGGTGGGATCATTCGATAAAGTCACTTTATTTGTACCCTCAGCAATAATTTCATTTTTTTTTGTGATTACACATCCAAATGGACCACCATCATTATTGGCACTGCTTAAGGAAAGATCTATAGCTCTCAACATAAAACTATTTTTTGTACTCATTTTTACTTATTTATTATCATGATTAGTTCTATTTTTTAATTCATTTAAACTCATTAAAATTTTTTCTGGTGTCGCAGGTGCCTCAAGAATTGGAATTTCTTTGTATTTTTCTGTTGATGCTATCGCATCTTTGATTGCAAAAAAAACACTCATAGCCAGCATTAAAGGGGGTTCTCCAGTTGTTTTGGATTTATTAATAACATTTTCTTTATTTTTTCCTTGTTTAAATATCTCTACGTTAAATTTTTTAGGAATATCACTTACTGCTGGTATTTTGTAAGTTGAAGGTGAAACAGTTGTAATTTGACCATTGGCTTTCCAATTTACTTCCTCCATAGTTAACCAGCCCTGTCCCTGAACAAAGCCTCCTTCAATCTGACCCAATTCTAAAGCTGGATTAATAACTTTCCCAGCATCTTGTAAAATATCAACACGGTCTATTACATTTTCTCCCGTTAACGTATCTATTGTAACTTCAGTTACTGATGCGCCATAACAAAAATATAAAAAAGGCCTTCCTAAAAATTTTTTTTTATTAAAATTAATCTTTGGTGTTGAATAAAAACCTGAAGAGGATAATGAAATTCTATTTAAATAAGCTTCTTTAATTACTGAATCAAATTTAAATAATCTTTTGTTAAATTTAATTAATCCTTTTTCATAAACTATATTTTTAGTATTTTTTATTTTGTATTTTTTTTCAATAAATTTTTCCAAATTTTTTTTAATTTTTAAAACTGCATTAAGTGCTGCCGCACCATTTAAGTCTGTTGTAGATGATGCTGCACTAGCAGAAGTATTTGGAACTTTTGATGTATTTGTTGAAGAAATTTTTATTTTTTCAAAAGGTAAACCAAGCTCATTGGCAACTAACTGAGCAATTTTTGTATTAGTTCCCTGTCCCATTTCAATTCCACCATGATTTAAGTGAACACTACCATCAGTATAGATATGAACTAAGGCTCCTGCTTGATTGAGATGGATAGTTGTAAAAGAAATGCCAAATTTAACTGGCGTGATAGCGATTCCTTTTTTTAAATATTTATTATTTAAATTAAATTTTTTAATTTTTAAATATCTTTTTTTATAATTTGATTTTTTGATCAATTGATTAAATATCTCATTAATTACATTATCTTCAATCTTCATTCCATAGTGTGTAATATTTTTATTATTTATTTGATAAAAATTATTTTTTCTGACTTCTGCTGAATCTTTTCTTAAATACCTGGAAATATTGTCTATTATATTTTCAATAACCATCATTCCTTGATTTCCTCCAAACCCTCTAAAGGCAGTTGATGAAACAGTATTAGTTTTACAAAGGTAGTTTTGAACTTGAACGTTTGAAAGATAGTACGCATTATCTATATGGAGCAGAGCTCTTTCATTAATAGCACCAGATAAATCTG
>CAJQRZ010000017.1 GCA_905612435.1 uncultured Candidatus Pelagibacter sp. | reverse complement strand
ACAGATAATTCAAATAATAATAACCTATTTAAAATTAAAAAAAAATTAATTAAAATTTCAAAATATAAAATTTTTTTCTTAAGTGAAAAAAAGAGAGGAATTGTTAATTCAAGAAATAAGTGCTTAAAAAAACTTAAAAGTATTAATCCTAATTATATAAGTTTTTTAGATGATGATTGCACTATCGATAAATCTTGGATTAAAAATGCATTTAAAATTATAAAACTTAAAAAAGCTGATGTGGCTACTGGTCCCCAAGTGTACCTTAGTAAATCTAATGGTAAAATATTTAATTATGCTGAAATATTTGAGAAGCAATATAATGGAGATAAAAGCCATTTAGTTAAATGGGCAGCAAGTAATAATGTAATAGTAGATTATAATATAATTAAAAAACACAAATTAATTTTTAATAAAAAATTAAATAAATTTGGAGTTGGAGAAGATCAGCTATTTTTTTCTACTATAAGTAAACTTGGATATAAAATTTTTTGGAATAAAAATATCAAAGTTTATGAAAAAATACATAAACACAGACAAACATTTAAATGGTTAATTGAAAGAAGTTATAGACTTGGTGTGCTTGGACATTTCATTGACATAAATGAATTTGGAACTATTTATGGAATATTTGTTAATTATTTAAAATCTATTTATTATTTTCTCAAATTTATTATTTCTATTTTTATATATGGCAAAAATTATTTCGAAAAAATAACTAATAATTTTTTGAGGTTCGTTGGAAGATTAATTGGACCTTTGGTTTTTAATCGAATTAAATTTTATAAACAATAAATCTAAAAAATAATTATGGTTTATTAAAAAAAATATTAGAACTTCTATCAACACAAAATAATAAAGAAAAATTTATAAAAAATAGTGTTAATAGACTATCACTAAAAAATGCACCACCTGGCAATAATGGGATAAAGACAATTAAAATATATATAAAACTAGCAAACTGTATTTTATTTTTTTCAATATTTATCTTTCTTAATAAATCAAAAAATAATTTGAAAAATATGAATAAAATAAGGATTGCTCCTAATATTCCATGCTCTGACAAAAACTCAAAATAAATTTGATGAGGATGACTATTGCAATGATAGTTTGGGTTATAAATTTCTTTGTCCCAACAAGTTTCAAAACCGTAATTTTTATTACCTGCTCCAAAATATGGATATTTTTTTAAAACTTCAATTCCTGAACGATAAAGATTAAAGTACGTACTATTATTATAATAATCTATAATTTGATCCTTTGTTTGAAAGTGAATAAACAATTGACCAATATACCTCATTTTAAGAAAATTTGAATTTACAAATATAATTGAAGTTAATAATAAGATAACTATTAATGAAGTAACTTTTTGCTTAAAAGAAAAATTTTTTATAAAGGCATAAAAAATTACAAAACCTAAAAATGCTTTTATTGTATTGGATCTTTCTCCAGTAATCAAAATAGATAATAAAAAAATTATTGAAGTAATAACAATTAAATAATTACTTGAATAGTTTTTATCTTTGAAAAATTCATATAAAAAACCACTTATTAAAAGATAAAAACTCAACATAAAACTTCCA
Organism: uncultured Candidatus Pelagibacter sp.; assembly: GCA_905612435.1. Lineage (GTDB taxonomy): Bacteria > Pseudomonadota > Alphaproteobacteria > Pelagibacterales > Pelagibacteraceae > Pelagibacter. The sequence continues at coordinate 34,648 of CAJQRZ010000017.1, read as the reverse complement.
GCTATAGGTTTATTAAAAAAGCTGTAAATTCTATCGTTATGACCAAACCCAAGAATATTACTGCCAGTAATAGACTCATAATACATATCTAGAACCACAACTAAAATTACAATTGTCCATATTATAAAAATTTTATAAAAATTTTTATAATTGAAAAAAAAATAATTAAATGCAGCAAAAAAAAGAATAAACCTTATAAATCCAAAATTTCTATTAACGCTATTTGAAAACTCTTGCGCAATAAATGTATTAAAAATAAGATAAAGATATATAATAAATAGTAGCTGTATTTTTTTATCCATAATCCAACTCCATTCATTGATAAATGTGACATAAATTAAGAAAGATAGGGCTATAATTAATACATTAGCTAATGAAATCATTGGACCAACAATGATAGAAATTGGTAGTATCGAAAATAAAATAAAAAAATACTTGTTAGCTATATTTTTAACATTCATAGTTTTACAAATTGTGTAATCAAAGAGCAATTAACTTTCGAGAAAACTTTTTAATTGTTTTGATCTACTAGGATGTTTTAATTTTCTCAAAGCTTTTGCTTCAATTTGTCTAATTCTTTCCCTAGTTACAGAAAATTGTAAACCTACCTCTTCTAAAGTGTGATCTGTATTCATTCCGACACCAAACCTCATTCTTAAAACTCTTTCCTCACGTGGTGTTAAAGTTGATAGTATTTTAGTAGTTGCTTCACTTAAGTTTGATTTAATGGCTTGCTCTAATGGTGCAAGAGCTTTTGTATCTTCTATAAAGTCTCCCAAACTCGAGTCTTCTTCGTCACCAACTGGTTTTTCTAAAGAGACTGGCTCCTTAGAAATTTTTAAAACTTTTCTTACTTTCTCTAATGGCATTCTTAATTTTTTTGAAAGCTCTTCAGGGGTAGCCTCTCTTCCAAACTCACTTAATATTAATCTTTGAGTTCTAACAATTTTATTTATCGTTTCAATCATATGCACAGGTATTCTTATTGTTCTTGCTTGATCAGCTATTGATCTTGTTATGGCTTGTCTAATCCACCATGTGGCATATGTTGAAAATTTATATCCTCTTCTATATTCAAATTTATCTACAGCTTTCATTAAACCAATATTTCCCTCTTGAATAAGATCTAAAAATTGTAACCCTCTATTGGTGTATTTTTTAGCTATTGATATTACTAATCTTAAATTAGCTTCAACCATTTCTTTTTTTGCTATTCTTGATTCTTTTTCACCTTTTTGTATTCTGCTTACAAGTTTTTTAAAATCTGTTACTGAAATTTGCAGTTTATGACTAATCTCTATTAATCTCTCTCTTATATTTTTAAAATCTTCTTTATTTTTTTGAAAGAAATTTTTCCATACAAGATTTGTATCTAAAAATTTTTTTAAATTAGGATTAATTTCATTTCCAACATAAAATTTAATAAATTCATTTCTTGAAATATTTTGATCCATTGCTGATCTTAATAAATTTCCTTCAAGTGAAACTATTTTTTTGTTTTCAACATAATGTCTTTGAACAAGTGCCTCTAAAACTGAAGGTGACAATTGAAGTGACTTAATATTTTCTAAAATTTCATTAACTATTTTTTGATAACTTTTTTCTTTAGAACTAGAAAAAGTTATAGAATTTAAAATACAATTTAATTTTTCTTTTTGATATTTAATTAATTTATTATAATCTCTTGTTAAAATGTTTATCGTTTCTAGAACTTTCGGCTTAATTTCATTTTCCATTGCTGCAAGCGTGGGATTAAATTCATCCTCAGAATTTTCATTGTCTTCAGTTTTATCTTTTGTTCCATCATCTGAATTCTTTTGTTTTGCACTTTGTCCGGTGTTCTCATCTTCCATATAATTGGTGTCTATATCTATAATTTCTCTAACTAAAATTTCATTATTTTGAAGCTTTATATTCCAGTCAAATAATTGTTCTGCAGTAATTGGACTTCTAGACAAAGCATTAAGCATTACATCTTTGCCAGCTTCTATTCTCTTAGCAATAGCAATTTCACCTTCTCTGGACAGTAATTCAACACCACCCATTTCTCTAAGATACATTCTTATTGGATCATCGCTTTTCTCAATAGATTTTCCCTCTTCTTTTGATGGGTTATCTTTTTTTCTTAAAACTTTAAAATCTGATTTTTTTTCTACTAATATTACTTTTTCATCAAGTATATGAAGAAAGGCCTGTTCTAGATTTTCATTAGAAAGATTTCTTTTGCCTAAAGATTTATTAAGCTCTTCAAAAGTTATAAATCCTCTATGGGTCCCTCGACCCATAAGTCTGGCAAATGATTTGGTAATTATTCTTTCCACAATAGTATATTTGAGATGACCTATATAAGCCCAATTTTAAAAAAATCCATGTATTTTTTTGTGGTTTTAATTGATGTTTTTTTGTTTTTTTAGCTCTCTTATTTCATTAAAAGTACTTTCGCTTAAATCTTTAGAGAATTTTGATTCTAACTCTTCTATTCTGAACTCTAAATCGTAATTTTTAAGATCTCTAGAAATTTCTTCTAATAATCCAAACATCTTTTCTTGATCATTTTGGTTATTGTTCAAAATATGTTTGATTGAAGCGAATTTATTAATCTTATCAACTAACTGAGGGTCAATTGCAATTTCTTCTATTGTAAATTTTTCTTTACTCTTTAATTTTGATAGAACTGCCTCAAAAATTAATTTATTTTCACTACTAAATAATTTTATGTTTTCAATTAAATAAATATTATCTTGAAATATCTCTAAGTTATTCATTATCAAATATAGTAAAGAAAATTCTTTAAGTTCTACACCACTTAATGATTTACTTTCATTAAAATGTTTTTGAGTAGATTGTAATGATTTAATTTTTTTGCTATAAAAGTGTTTTTTACCCATATTAGAGTGAGGAGTTAATGATGAAATTTTTTCTAAAAAGTACTCCAAAACATATTTTTTAATAAAATCATCTTTAATACTTTTAGCAATAGCTCTCAATTTTTTTTCAAAAATTGCCATTGACGATGGGTTGTTATCTGTTTGTTTTTTATAGTGATTAAATATAAATTGATGAATTGAAATTTTACTTTGTTTAGTAAAATCAATAAAATTTACTTTACCATTTTTATTTACATAACTATCAGGGTCTTCACCATCTGGTAGAAAAAGAAATGAAATTTGTTTTTCAGGTTGAAGTTCTTTAATTGAATTTTCTGCTGCTCTTAAAGCAGCTTTATATCCACTTTCATCACCATCAAAACAGATAATTATATCCTCAAAAAATTGATTTAAAATTAAAATTTGTTTATCTGTTAATGAGGTTCCTAAATTTGCTACTACATTTTCAATTCCAATTTTACTCAAGCCAACAACATCCATGTAGCCTTCAACAAGATAAACATGATCAATCTTATTAGACAATTTTCTAGCTAAATCTAAGTTATATAAATTTGAACCTTTTTTAAAAAAAGGTGTTTCAGGAGAATTAATGTATTTAGCTAAATAATTATTTTCTTTAATTGTTCTTCCACCTAATCCTATAGGTTGGCCTGAAATATTATTAATTGGGAAAATAATTCTATCTCTAAATCTTTCCACATAAGTATTTTTCTTTTCGTCTAAATAAAAAAGTCCACTTTCAATTAAAATTTTCTCATTAAATTCATCTTTTAATTTTTCATAGAAATTTGAATTTCTTTCTACAAAACCAATTTTAAATTTCTTAACTTCATTTTTTGTAAGATTCCTTTTTTTCAAATAGTCTCTTGCAATTGTTAAGCTTTCATTCTTTAGTATTTCGACATGATAAAACTTAATATATTGATTATAAATTGAACAATACTCTTGCCAATTCTTTTCTCTTACCTCGTCTTGTTTTGAAAATGTATACGGTCTCATTCCCGCTAAATTTGCTAAAGATTTAACAGCCTCACCAAATTTTAAATTTTGAGTTTTTATTACAAAATCAAAAATATTTCCATGCTCAGATGTTGCAAAGCAATGATAAAATTCTTTTTCATCATTCACAGTAAATGATGGAGTCTTTTCTGTTTTAAACGGAGATAGGCCAATAAATTCTTTACCTCTTTTTTTTAAGCTAACAACTTTAGATACTACTGTCGAAACCTTTAAACGAGTTTTAATTTCGTCTAAATACTCTTTTGGATATTTCATTATTTATTTAATAACTCTTTAAGTATTGGGCCAACTTTAGCAAAATCTAAATTATCGGGATATTGTTTTTTTAATTCACCCATAACTTTGCCCATATCTTTAATAGATTCGGCCCCTAATTTACTTATTGTTTCTGCACAAATTTTTTTAGTTTCTTCTTCGTTTAATTGCTGAGGTAAAAAAGTTGATAGTAGATCAAACTCCTTTTGCTCTACTTCTAATAAATCTTGTCTATTATTTTTTGTATATATCTCAATTGATTCGGTTCTTTGCTTAATCATTTTTTTTAAAAGCTTCTTAATATCGCCATCATCAGTTTCTTTTTTATCTGGACCCGGTCTGTTAGCAATATCTAGGTCTTTAATTGAAGATAAGATTAACCTGTAGGTTGATATCTCCATCTTATTTTTGGATTTAAGAGAATTTTTATAGTTAGTTTCTATTGTTTCTTTCAATGACATAATTATTTTTCAATCTACTTCAAACAGAAAATTCTTCAAAAGAAAAATTTTTTTTAATTTTATAATACATCTCTGTTGCGATAAATAAGCTTTTATTGTATTAACCTTTAACTCATGAGTTGTAATTGATCAAAAAAGCAAAAAAAATTAGCTCACACAAAATCTCTCAGATTCACTCAGGCGTTTTAGTTCTCGAAAATAAAGTAGTATTTAGAGGCACTGGAATTGGATACCAAGGAACTGCTACGGGAGAAGTTTGTTTCAATACTTCACTAACTGGATACCAAGAAATTATTTCAGATCCTTCTTATGCAGAACAAATAATTAATTTTACTTTTCCTCATATTGGTAATGTTGGAACAAATAAAGAAGATCTTGAGTCTGATAAAATTTGGACAAAAGGTGTGATATTTAATTCTGAAATAACAAGCCCTTCAAACTATAGATCTTTGACTAATTTAGATTTTTGGTTAAAAAAAAATAAGATAGTGGGAATTACTGGACTGGATACCAGAAGTTTAACTAACTTTATTAGAGATAAAGGGGCACCAAAAGGTACTATTTCTTTTTCTAAAGCTGGTAAATTTAATATTGGTAAACTTGTCAATACTACAATCAAATGGAGTGGATTAAAAAATTTAGATTTAGCTGAAAAAGTTACCACTAAGAAAAACTATATTTGGTCAGGATTTAAAACTTGGAAAAAAGAAACTGGTTATTTAAAGAATAAGAGCAACTCTTTGCATGTTGTGGCTATTGATTATGGAATTAAAAAAAATATCTTAAGATATTTTTCAGACTTTAAATGCAAAGTAACCATTGTCTCATGCAAAACTAACGCAAAAGAAATACTAAAATTAAAACCCAATGGTATTTTTTTATCTAATGGCCCTGGAGATCCTGCTGCAACAGGAAAATATGCAATAAAAATTATTAAAGAATTAATTAAAAATACTTTACCTATTTTTGGTATTTGTCTTGGTCATCAAATACTTGCTTTAACTCTCGGTGCAAAAACTAAAAAAATGAAACTGGGTCATCGAGGAGCTAATCACCCAGTTAAAAACTTAATTAAAGATAATGTTGAAATTACAAGTCAAAATCATGGTTTTGAAATTATAAGAGAAACTTTACCAAAAAATATTTCAGTAACTCACAAATCTTTATTTGATGATTGCATTGAGGGAATTAAATTAAAAAATAAACCTATTTTTTCAGTACAGTATCACCCTGAATCAAATCCAGGACCGCAAGACAGCGTCTATTTATTTAAAGAATTTATTAAAAACATGGAAAAAAATGCCAAAAAGAAAAGATCTTAAAACTATATTAATCGTTGGTGCCGGACCAATAATAATTGGTCAAGCATGTGAGTTTGATTATTCAGGTACACAAGCCTGTAAAGCCTTAAAAGATGAGGGTTATAAAGTTATTTTAATTAATTCTAATCCTGCAACTATCATGACTGACCCTGGTGTTGCACACAAAACTTATATTGAGCCTATTACTTTAGAAGTTTTAGAAAAAATCCTTAAAAAAGAAAAACCAGATGCAATTCTGCCAACAATGGGTGGTCAAACTGCTTTGAATTTAGCTATGGAAGCAGAAAAAAAAGGAATCTTAAAAAAATATAAAATTGAACTTATCGGTGCAAATTCTAAAGCCATCTCAAATGCAGAAGATAGAAAAAAGTTTAGAAAAAATATGCTGGATATTGGTTTGGACTTGCCAAAATCTATAGCTGTTAATCATATCAAGAATGCTGCTAAAGCTCTTAAACAAATTGGATTACCTGTAATAATTAGACCAGCTTTTACATTGGGTGGATTGGGTGGAGGTATTGCTAAAACTCAAAAAGAGTATCTTAAAATAGTGAAAGAGGGTCTCCACGAATCTCCTGTAAGTCAAATTTTAATAGAAGAGTGCCTTGAGGGCTGGAAAGAATTTGAAATGGAAGTTATCAGAGACAAAAAAGATAACTGCATAATTATATGTTCAATAGAAAATGTTGACCCAATGGGAATTCACACAGGTGACTCTGTGACTGTAGCTCCTGCCCTAACACTTACTGATAAAGAATATCAAGTTATGAGAAATGCATCGATCGCTTGTCTTAGAAAAATTGGAGTAGAAACAGGTGGATCTAATGTTCAGTTTGCAATCAATCCAAAAGATGGAAGAATGGTCATAATTGAAATGAATCCAAGAGTTTCTAGATCTTCAGCTCTTGCATCTAAGGCAACTGGTTTTCCAATTGCAAAAGTTGCAGCAAAACTTGCTGTTGGTTATACGCTGGATGAATTAAAAAATGAAATTACTAAAACAACTCCTGCTTCTTTTGAGCCAAGCATTGATTATGTGGTTACAAAAATTCCAAGATTTACCTTTGAAAAATTTTCTACATCAGAGGCAATTTTAGGAACTTCAATGAAATCTGTTGGTGAAGCTATGGCAATTGGTAGAAACTTCAAAGAATCTCTTCAAAAAGCACTAGTTTCTCTTGAAGTCGGTTTTTCAGGCTTAGATAAAATATTTTTGCTTAATAAGAAAGAAATAGAAAAAGAATTAAAGAAAAATATTCCCAATAAAATTTTATTAGTTGCTGAAGCTTTTAGAAAAAAAATTAATATTAAAAGAATACACAACTTATCTAAAATAGATAATTGGTTCTTGGAACAAATAAAAGAAATTATTGATACAGAAAATCAAATACAAAAAAAAGGCCTACCTAAAGACTACAATGAATTTAACAGAATTAAATCAATAGGTTTTTCTGATAAAAAACTATCTGAAATCACTAAAATATCTGAAAAAATTGTTAGAAAAAAAAGAAGTGCTCTAAAAGTATTACCAGTTTATAAAAAAGTGGATACATGTGCGGCAGAATTTAAGTCTTTTACTCCTTATATGTATTCAACATATCAAAGAAATTATGCTTTAAACTCAGAATGTGAAGCAGCCCCCTCTTCTAAGAAAAAAATTATAATTTTAGGCGGTGGCCCTAATCGTATTGGACAAGGAATTGAATTTGATTACTGTTGTTGTCAAGCAAGTTATTCCCTTAAAGATGCTGGTTTTGAAACTATAATGATTAACTGCAATCCAGAAACGGTTTCAACAGATTATGATACTAGTGATAGACTCTACTTTGAGCCTCTTAAAGAAGAGTATGTTTACAATATTATTAAAAAAGAACAGAAAAAAGGAAACCTTGTGGGAATTATTACCCAGTTTGGTGGACAAACGCCAATAAGACTTGCAAAATTTTTAGATGATAACAAACTTCCAATTTTAGGAACTCAATATACATCGATAGATTTAGCTGAAAATAGAGATAGGTTTAGAAAATTACTAGATAGATTAAAATTAAAACAAGCAGAAAGTGGTATAGCTAAAACATACAAACAAGCCTTTCAAATTGCTGAAAAAATTGGACTACCCTTAATGGTTAGGCCTTCTTATGTTTTGGGTGGAAGAGCGATGGAAATTGTCCATGAAAAAAGTCAGCTAAAGAATTTTGTAAAAGAAGCATTTAAGGCTGCAGAAGAAAATCCAATATTAATTGATAAGTTTATTAGTCATGCCATGGAAGTTGATGTTGATGCAATATCTGATGGCAAAGAAGTATTTATTGCAGGGGTAATGCAGCACATTGAAGAAGCCGGTATCCACTCGGGTGACTCTGCTTGTTGTTTGCCCCCAATCTCAATTAAGAAAAATTTAATAACAGAAATAGAAATTCAAACAAAAAAATTAGCTTTAGCATTAAATATAAAAGGTTTTATGAACATTCAATTTGCTATTAAAAATGATGAAATTTATGTAATCGAAGTAAATCCAAGAGCTAGCAGAACGGTTCCTTTTGTATCAAAAGCTAAAGGTATTCCACTTGCAAAAATTGCATCCAGAGTGATGACTGGAGAAAAATTATCTAATTTTAATTTAAAGAGTAAAACTAAAAATATGTTTGCAGTTAAAGAAGCTGTGTTTCCTTTTAATAAATTTTCAAAAAGTGATGTTTTGTTGGGTCCAGAAATGAAATCAACAGGTGAAGTTATGGGATTTGATAAAGACTTTGGTATGGCTTATGCCAAAAGCCAAATTGCTGCATCAAACTCTTTACCAACAAAGGGTTTGGCATTTATTTCTTTAAAAGATAGTCACAAAAATGAAGGTGTGGACCTAGCAAAACAACTATTAAAATTAAACTTTACATTGTGTGCTACCAGTGGAACAGCAGACTATATTCATAAACATGGAATCAAATGTCAAAAAATAAATAAACTCAGTGGGGGATCACCTCATATCGTTGATGTATTAAATTCTAAAAAAATTGCTTTAGTGATTAATACAGGTGGTGGAAATAGTGAACATCGTCTTAATGATGCTATTGCCTTAAGAAGAGCAACACTAGTAAATAAAGTTCCATATTGTACAAATATGTCAACTGCTCAGGCCTGTATGGAAGGTATCAGATCTTTAAAAACAAAAGAAATTACAATAACAGCCCTTCAAGATATATAATTTTAAATTCTCATGAAAAAAAAATTAGTAATTATTCTAATTTACACTTTATTCATATGTTCATATTCTAAAGTGATGGCTTACGATGAAGCAAAATATGATGTTGTAAAAAAAAATGAAATTTATGAGATAAGAAAATATTCTGATCGAGTAGTTATCCAAACTATAAGTAAGGATGGTAATAATAGTTTTCGAAAATTATTTGGTTATATCTCTGGGCAAAATGATAACAATCAAAAAATTAAAATGACAGCCCCAGTGACTCAAATCAAGAAAAAAGATAAAATGATACTGCAATTTTTTCTTCCAACAAAATTTAATAAAAATAATATCCCAAATCCAACAAGATCAGATATTGAGATTGTAAATATTAAAGAGGGATTTTATGCTGTTATTCAATATTCAGGAAGAGCTTCAGATATAAATTTTATTAAACATAAAAAAATTTTAGAAAAAATACTTTTAGATGAAAGCATTTCAATTATTGGTCCAGAAATCAGAGCAACTTATGATAAACCATTCACACTTCCTATGTCTCGAAGAAATGAAGCGATGTTTGAAATAAGTTGGAATTGATAAATTAGATAATACTTACTCCACTTTCCAGTTGGCAGAAGTGAAAATTAATGTGAAGACAATCCAGTGTTTGCAATACTAAAAATCATATCTTCATAACTCATATCAAGATTTAACACACATGATCTATAAAAATAACCTTTTCGAAGACCCGGCATAAGATTGGCTTCAATAAAATGAGGAACACCACGATGATTCATTTTAATATCAATTCTACCTAAAGATTTTCCTCCCAAAGCTTTAAAAGAATCTTTTGCTAATTTTGAAAGTTTTTTAAAAATCTTAGTATCGGTAACAAGAATTACTTTTTCTTCATCATTTTTTTTTACATCAAAATCAAGAATAGAATGACCATCTACATTCTTTTTAACTATAATTTCTATAGGCATAGCCCTTAAACTCCCATTAATACTATCTTCAAAAATACCGACACTATATTCTTTTCCGGATAAATATGTTTCTACTAATGAAGGTGAATTTTGCTTAATCTTGATATCAAGAACTTTTGCCGCAAAACTCTCAAAATTAAATACAATTGAATTTTTGTCTACACCCCTACTATCCCCGCCTGTTACTGGTTTTATAAAAAGAGGAAACTTTATAGGAATTAATGTTTCATCTAAATATTCTCCGGGATTAGTTATAAAGAAATCTGCTGTTTTGATTTTAGCTTTTTGCATAAGTTTTTTAGCTCTATTTTTGTTACTCTCATTATCAAGAGCTGTCTTATTTGATGCGATATACGGAATTTCAAACATTTCCAAGTAATCATTTAACCATATATTTTTATTATTAAAAAAGAAGTACTTAACACCAGAGAATACCAGGTCAGGTTTTCTTTTAACTAATTTTTCAAGGTCTTCTACGGAATTAATTTCAGTGATTGACACGTTTTTATATCGTTTAGATAAAATTCTTAAAACTTTTTTTTCTTCTAATATAATTCCAACATTATCTTGATGGGAATTTACTTCTCCCAAGTTAGGAACAATAACTATTTCTATTGTTTTATTAATTTTTATTGGAATAATATTATTTTTTTTGAACGGTAAAACATTACCTATTACTGGTATTTGTTGTTTAGCTATGTCTTTTATAATCATAATAAATCAAATTCATTAATCACACGTAAGTGCGTAAATGATGTTTTCTTTCTAAAAATTGTTTTCTAAAAAATTATTGCCTAAGTAATGAAGTTTAAAAATTCTCTGGCAGTATCTAAAAAAAAGACTTCTACCACCTATGACTTACAATAGATACAAGTCTCTCTGGATTTAAAGCTACTTCACTTTCCAATCTGTAGGAAAAGAGACGTAATTCACCTGTAAACAACGTCTTTCTTTAACTATTTCCTTCTTTTCCATTCCATGCCAAGTATTAGGACCACTAGTAAAGAAGTAACCGTAGTTATTTTTATATAAAATAGTTTTAACTTTTTCTAACTTTTCATTATAAAAATCAGTACCTAGCGTTTCAGATTCATTAAATTGATTAACAAATAACAAGCATGAGACTAGTTTTTCTTTAATGTCACAATGTGGTTTAAGCCAAAATCCTTTTCGATCACAAATTACCTCTACTCTTACATAGGAATTAGACAGATCTCTATTTATAAGGCTTGAAATTTTCGAACATGTCTCTTTTGATTGAAGTTCGTTAATCAACTTAGTTAAAGCTGGAAACTTTGTACTATTTTTTTTTGTAATAAAGCATCTAAATTTTATTGCTTTGCCACCGCTCATAATCCCCTCCCTAAACTCGGGTGCACCACCATCAATTGCTCTAGTTCCATCGTATTTTAAATCAAGTTCATTTAAATCTGGTATGTCTGCTTTTATAATTTCGATAATTGCTTCTTTTGATAAAGGTTCATTTAGTTCCCAATGTTTAAAAGGGTTATTATGTTCCTTTGAATTGTTTAAAATTGAATTAAGAAAAGTCATATTGTTTAATTTTTTCTCTTATTTGGTCTGCTATTTTATTTGTTTCGTTTAATTTTGTATAAGTCCAGTTTTCAACTGAATTATTTAATTCTTTTATTATATTTAAAGATTCAAATAAATTAAAAAAACTTTTAAATCTTTGATTATTTTTAATTGCTGGCATTTGAGCTACATAAATTGGCTTTCCTGTAATTGCCGCTTCAGAAATCATCGAGGTAGAATCGCAAGTAACAATAATATGATCTGATATTTTTAATGAAGAAAGATAGGCTTTTTTATCAACACTAGGGATTAAGATCTGATCATCATTAAAATAATTTCTAGCTTTTTCAATTATATGCTCTGGAGTTCTCATGGATGGAATAATGATTAATTGATAATTATTTTTTAAAAAATTTTGTTCAATCTTTGAAAAAATGCTATCTACAATTTTATCGTTATAATCATAATACTTGGTTGGCCCTCCAATTATCAATGTAACAATTTTCTTTTGGGTGTTTATTCTAGGTTTTAAATAATTTTCATTTTTTTCTAATTCTTCATTAGTTAAATAATGAATCGCACCCTTGCTTGTTATTACATTATCTCCTCTTAGACCGTCGTGCTCAGGAACAACAACAAAATCAAAATTATCTAATGAAACTTTAGGTTCTTGAATGTGAATATTTATAATTTTTTTTTTAAGTTTCTTCTTTAAATAAATTGATGGAATTACACTTTTTCTTCCACAGGAAATAACAATATTAAACTGACTATTAATCTTATTTTTAAAAACAAAATCATGAATGGGCGTTACTTTGGGTGGAAATAATTTCCAAAAATTATTAAGTTCAATCTTTTCGTGTATAAAATCTAAATCTAGAGCCTTCGCCAACCCTTCAACTTGGCTAACCATGCCGTGCATACCTTCTGTTAATAATAACCCTTTTAATTTTGTCATTTATCCTTATATAACTTCTGCATGAATAAAAATCCAACTAAACACACAAAAGTGTTAATAATAGGATCTGGCCCAGCTGGCTATACTGCGGCTGTGTATGCAGCCAGAGCAATGCTTAATCCTATTTTAGTTTATGGAATTCAACCTGGTGGACAATTAACTGCCACAACTGATGTAGAAAATTATCCAGGATTTTCAGATGTAATTCAAGGTCCATGGTTAATGGATCAAATGCGAGATCAAGCAAAGGCTGTTGGAACCGATTTAATTGAAGATCATATCTCTTCAGTAAATTTAAAATCAACTCCATTTGAAGCAATTGGTGATAGTGGACAAAAATATACCGCTGATAGCATAATTATTTCAACGGGTGCTCAAGCAAGATGGTTGAATTTAAAATCAGAACAAGAATTTAGAGGCTTTGGAGTTTCTGCATGCGCAACGTGTGATGGTTTCTTCTTTAAAGAAAAAGAAGTTGCTGTTGTTGGTGGCGGAAATGCTGCTGTCGAAGAAGCAATGTTTCTTACAAAATTTGCATCAAAGGTAAAATTAATCCACAGAAGAGACACATTAAGAGCTGAAAAAATGCTTCAAAAAAAATTAATGGAGAATAAAAAAATTGAAATAATTTGGGATAGTGCCGTTGAAGAAGTTATTGGAGATAGTGAGCCTAGAAATGTTACAGCTATTAAAGTTAAAAATCTTAAAACAAATAAAGTTGATGAAATTAAAGTTCATGGCTTATTCATTGCTATTGGTCATGATCCAGCCACTGCTCTTTTTAAAGATCAATTAAATATGGATAAAGAAGGTTATTTATTAACTAAACCAGATTCTACTGAAACCAATATCCCTGGAGTTTACGCTGCTGGTGATGTTAAAGACAAAACATTCAGACAAGCTGTTACTGCTGCAGGAATGGGCTGTATGGCTGCACTTGAAGCTGAAAAATTTCTATCTCACTAAAAATTATTTAAGGCCCTTGCAATAAATAGAGATTTTTTCTAAAGCCTTTTTTAGATTTTCCATTGAAGTTGCATAAGATATTCTAAAGAAACCTTCTAAACCAAATGCAGATCCTTGAACAACTGCTACGCCACTATTCTCTAATAAAGACTGAACAAAATCAGTATCATTATTAAGTTCTTTTCCAGTACTATCTTTTTTTCCAATTAAACCTTTGCAGCTTGGGAAAACATAAAATGCTCCCTCTGGATTTAAACATTCAATACCATCTATTTTATTTAATGCTTTAACGACAAAGTCTCTTCTTTCTTGAAAAGAAGTAGCTCTCTCTTTAATAAAGTCTTGTGTTCCATTTAAAGCTTCTACTGCTGCAGCTTGACTAATTGAAGATGGGTTGGTTGTAGATTGTGATTGTATTTTAGCAATTGCTTTAATAATTTCTTTTGGTCCAGCGGCATATCCTATTCTCCATCCAGTCATTGAATAAGCTTTACTCACACCATTCATTGTAAGTACTCTTTCTTTTAACTCTTCAATTTGCGCAATAGTGAAAAATTTAAAACCTTCATAAATTACGTGCTCATAAATATCATCACTTAAAATATGAACGTGTGGATGTTTAATTAATACTTTGGCAATTTCTCTAATATCATCTTCTGAATAACAAGCACCTGTAGGGTTGGAGGGTGAATTTAATATGATCCATTTTGTTTTTGCATTTATAAATTTTTTTAATTCACTTGGATTAATTTTAAATCCTTGTTTTTCATTACATTCTAAAATTATTGGAGTACCACCAGCTAGTAAGACCATGTCAGGATAAGACACCCAGTAAGGAGCTGGAATAATAACTTCGTCTCCCTCGTTTAAAGTGGCCATCATAGCATTGTAAATTACGTGTTTTCCACCCGCTCCAACCGTTATCTGATCAACTTGGTACTCTAGATTGTTTTCTCTTTTAAATTTTTTAATAATAGCGTCTTTTAAAATCGGTGTTCCATCAACTGCTGTATATTTGGTGTCTCCATCGTTTATAGCTTTAATGCCTGCTTGTTTGATATTGTTTGGAGTATCAAAGTCTGGCTCCCCTGCCCCTAAGCCTATAACATCTTTGCCTGCAGCCTTTAATTCTCTTGCTTTAGTGCTTACAGCAATGGTGGGTGATGGTTTAATTTTTTTTAGGTTGTCAGATATAATGCTCATTGAAATATTATTTTATTCTACTAGTTTTATAGATAATGCCAAATACTTATCAAGATTTAATTACTGAAATACAAAGTAAAAATCCAGAAATTCATCAAAAATTGGAAGGTGGAAAAAAGTTCAAACTTGTAACAGATTTTAAACCTGCTGGAGATCAACCTGACGCTATAAAAAAATTAGTTAGCGGCACAAAAAAAAATGAAATAAACCAAGTTTTACTAGGAGTAACTGGTTCTGGAAAAACTTTTACAATGGCCAAGGTTATTCAGGAAACTAATAGACCGGCCCTAATACTTGCCCCCAATAAAACACTTGCTGCTCAACTTTATGGCGAAATGAAATCTTTTTTTCCAGATAATGCTGTTGAGTATTTTGTCTCCTACTATGACTATTATACGCCTGAAGCTTATGTTCCGAGATCAGATACTTATATTGAAAAAGAAGCATCCATTAATGAACAAATTGATCGTATGCGTCACTCGGCTACTAGATCGCTATTAGAGAGAGATGATGTAATTATTGTTGCAAGTGTGTCTTGTATCTACGGCTTAGGCTCTGTTGAGGCATACAGTAAAATGACATTAAGTTTAAAAAAAAATTATGACTACAATAGAGAGCAGTTAATTAAATCATTAGTAGCCCTTCAATATAAAAGAAATGATCAAAGCTTCTATAGAGGAACCTTTAGAGCAAGAGGGGAATATCTTGAAATATTTCCATCACACTTAGAAGATAGAGCTTGGAGGTTAAGTTTATTTGGTGACAAACTAGAAAAAATTGAAGAGTTTGATCCTTTAACAGGAGATCTAATAAATGACTTAGATATAATAAAAATTTATGCAAATAGTCACTACATCACTCCCAAGCCAACTATCGAGCAAGCAATAATAAAAATTAAAAGAGAACTAGAAGTAACTTTAAAAAAATTTAAAGAACAAAATAAATTACTTGAAGCACAAAGATTGGAAGAAAGAGTTAAATTTGATTTAGAAATGATTGAAGCAACAGGATCTTGTGCAGGAATTGAAAACTATTCTCGTTTTTTATCAGGAAGAAAACCAGGAGAACCACCTCCCACTCTATTTGAATATTTTCCTGACAACACTCTTATTTTTGTAGATGAATGCCACGTAACAGTTCCTCAATTAAATGGAATGTATAAAGGAGATAGATCTAGGAAAAGTAATCTTGCAGAATATGGCTTTAGACTACCTTCTTGTATGGATAATAGACCTCTAAAATTTGAAGAATGGGATGCCATGAGAACACAAACAGTTTTTGTATCCGCAACACCCGGTCCTTGGGAACTAGAGCAAGTAAAAGGTAAATTTGTAGAACAAGTTATAAGACCGACTGGATTAATTGATCCGCCTATTGAGATTAAACCAGCAAAGAATCAAGTTGATGACTTGATGTATGAATGTAAAAAAACAATTGATAAAAATTACAGAATATTAGTAACCACTTTAACAAAAAAAATGGCAGAAGATTTAACAGAATACTTTCACGAAAATGGAATAAGAGTTAGATATCTACATTCTGACATTGATACACTTGAGAGAATAGAAATTATGCGTGACCTTAGGCTTGGTGTATTTGACGTCTTAGTTGGAATAAACCTTTTAAGAGAGGGACTTGATATTCCAGAGTGCGCATTAGTTGGAATTTTAGATGCTGATAAAGAGGGATTTTTAAGATCTGAGACCTCCTTAATTCAAACTATTGGGAGAGCAGCAAGAAATCTTGATGGTAGAGTGATTCTTTATGCTGACAAAGAAACCAAAAGTATTAAAAAAGCAATACAAGAAACGGATCGAAGGAGATCAATACAGGTTGCTTATAATAAAAAGCATAATATTGATGCAGTCTCTATCAAAAAAGAAATTAATGATGTTTTACAAAGTGTTTATGAAAAAGATTATCTAAAAGTAGGTACAGGAGACAATATTGGTGGAAACTTAAAAAAACACTTAAAAGCATTAAATAAAAGAATGAAGGATTCTGCAACTAACCTTGAATTTGAAGAAGCTGCAAAGATAAGGGACGAAATAAGGAATATAGAGGCTTCTGAATTAGAAATTGTTTTAAATCCAAAAGTAAAACACTATAACCAAGAAAACAGAACATATCCAAAGGGTAGATCAACAATGGGTTTACCTGGTACAAGAGCACAAAAAGGTAAGAAAAAATGGAAGCAAACAAAATAATAATTACTGGTGCAGCAACGAGAATGGGTGCTGCTATCGCAGAAAAGCTCTCAGGTCCAGGAGTTGAGATGGTAATTCATTATAAAAATTCTAAAAAAGAAGCTGAAAAACTACAAAAAAAATTATTAAAAAATAAAACGAAAGTATATTTGGTAAAAGGTAACCTTGCAAAAGAACAAGATCTAAAAAAAATCATAAAATTTTCAAAATCAAAATTAAAATATTTTGATTGTTTAATTAATAATGCCTCACTGTTTGAAAATGATAGCCTTAAAAGCTTTTCTTCTAAAAGTTGGAATCAGCATCTAGATGTAAATTTAAAAGCTCCAGCATACCTTACAAAAGAATTTTCAAAAAATACAAAAGGTAAAAATAATAATATTATTAATATAATTGATCAAAGAGTTTTTAAATTAACACCGTTTTTTTTTTCATATACTTTAAGTAAATCTGGCCTGTATACTCTTACAAAAACTAGCGCTATGGACTTGGCTCCTAATATAAGAGTTAATGGGATTGCACCTGGACCAACCATAAAAAATAAAAGACAAAATGATATGCATTTTAAAAAACAGTATTTAGCAACGCCTTTAAAACAACAGGTAAGTGTAAAAGACATATGTTCTGCTGTTGACTTTTTTATCAAAAACAGTTCAATTACAGGTCAGGTAATTGCAATAGATAGTGGACAAAGTTTAAACTGGCAGACACCAGATGTAATTGGAAAAGAATGAAAAAAAATAATTTAAATATTATAAAATTAGATAAGGGCAAAAATTTATTTAATTACGAAAAAAAAATACTTATCAAAGAATTAATTCTAAATTTAAAACTTGGATATTATGATTTTGAAAAAGAAAAAATACAAAAGTTAAAATTTAGCTTAGAAATTGATTACGAAGATAAAAAACCAACAAATGATAAAGATATTAAATCTATTGTTAATTACGGCCAAGTTGTAAAATTAATTACAAAACTTGCAAAAAAAAAACATTACAATTTTTTAGAAACACTAGCCGAAGATGTTTTTGATGTATTATTTAAAGATAAACGAATTGGAAAAATAATGCTTCAAATTGAAAAGTTAGAAATCATAAAAGAATGTGCCTCTGTTGGTATCCAAATTACCAAAAAAAGAAGTCATGAAAAGTTCTGAACTAGGTAAAGAAGTAATTAGAAAAGAACTCCCCTTAATCCCTAAAAGTCCTGGTGTTTATCGGATGCTTAATCATAAAGATGATATTCTATATGTTGGAAAAGCAAAAAATTTACCTAATAGATTAAAAAGCTATATAACTGAAAAAAATCACATTATTAGAACTGAAAGAATGCTGTCTCAAACTTTTAAATTAGAGATAACGACTACAGCTAATGAAAGCGAAGCATTACTTTTAGAGGCTAATTTAATCAAAAAATATAAACCTAAATTCAATATATTACTTAAGGACGATAAGTCTTTTCCTTTTATCTTTATCAGTAACAATGATCAGTGGGCGCAAGTTACAAAACATAGGGGAAAGAAAGATAAAGATGGTTTTTATTTTGGACCTTTTGCTTCTGCTGGAACGGCAAATTGGACAATAAAAATGCTTCAAAAAATATTTCAATTAAGGGTTTGCGATGACTCTACTTTTAAAAGTAGAAAGAGGCCCTGCCTACTTTATCAAATAAAAAGATGCTCTGGACCTTGTGTTAATTATATAAATAAAGATGATTATAAAAAATCAGTTGATCATGCAATCCAGTTTGTCTCTGGAAAATCTAGAGATATTCAAAAAAACTTATCAAAACAAATGGAAGAAGCTAGTGACAAACTTGACTTTGAAAGAGCTTCTATTTTCAGAGATAGAATTAAATCCTTAAATATAATTCAATCATCACAAAGAATTAATGAAGCAAACCTTGTCGATGCCGATGTAATAGCAGTTTACAAAGAATCTGGCAAAACATGTATTCAGGTATTTTTTTATAGATCTAAACAAAACTGGGGCAATCAAGCTTATTTTCCAAAACATGATCCTGATCAAAATGTTAATGAAATTATGTCTTCTTTTTTAATGCAATTTTATGAAAATAAAAGTGTTCCAAAGCTAATAATAATAAATTCTGGTATCAATGATAAAAAATTAATAGAAGAAACTTTGAGTAAAAAAGAAAATAATACCATCTCCATTAATGTAGCAAAAAAAGGAACTAAAGCTAAAGTCATTGCAATGGCCGAAAAAAATGCCAAAGAGTCATTAAATAGAAAACTTTATGAAACTAATAATAATAAAAATTTATTCGAAGGAATATCTAAGAAATTTAACCTTAAAAATGGTATAAGTTTAGTTGAAGTTTACGATAACAGTCATATTTCAGGAACAAATAGTGTCGGTGCAATGGTAACTTTTGGGAATGAAGGTTTTATTAAAAAAAGATATAGGAAATTTGATATTAAAACTAAAGGTGCAGAGCAAGATGATTTTGCAATGTTAAAAGAAGTTCTTACCAGAAGGTTTAAAAGAGCAATGCTTGAAAAGGGAAACTACCTAACATTACCAGATTTAATACTAATTGATGGAGGGAAAGGACAATATTCTTCAGCTAAAGAAATATTAGATGAATTTGGCCTGTACGATCTTCCTATGATTGCTATTGCAAAAGGCAAACTAAGAAATAGTGGTGATGAGACTTTTTTTTACAATGGCAAATCATTTAAATTTGAAAGAAATGACCCTACACTATTTTTTATGCAACGACTCCGTGATGAGGCTCATAGATTCGCAATCAATTCTCATAGAACTAAAAGAGCCAAAGGAATTAGAAAATCAATGTTAGATCAAATAGATGGCATTGGATCTATCAGAAAAAGATCATTATTAAACCATTTTGGCTCTGCTAGAGCTGTAGAATCTGCCAGTTTTGATGAAATTAAATCAGTCGAAGGTGTTGAGGAAAAAGTTGCAAAAAAGATATATAACTTTTTTCACGAATAATTATGCTTAAAAAAATCCCAAATTTATTAACTATTGGTAGAATAATATTAGTACCATTTTTTGTACTTGCGTTTTATTTGCCTGGTTTTTATGGAGATTTAACTGCATTTGTATTATTTGTAATTGCATCATTTACTGATTTTTTAGACGGCATGTTGGCAAGAATGCTAGGAGAAGAATCTAAATTGGGAGAGCTATTAGATCCAATAGCAGATAAAATTATTGTAGCTACAGCATTAATACTCCTGGTTATGGATGGAACAATTAGAAACTATGAGGTAATTGCTGCAATAATAATATTAACACGAGAAATTTTAATTTCTGGGCTAAGAGAGTTTCTTGCAAAAGGAAAAATTAGGTTACCCGTTTCTAATTTAGCAAAATTAAAAACGTTTTTGCAAATGGTGGCTATTTCACTTTTATTAACAGGTGAAACTGGAAATAAAATTTTAAACTTCCAGAATTATAATGCTCAAACTATTGGCATAATCCTTCTTTGGCTGTCTGCGTTCTTAACTTTGTATACAGGTTATGAATATTTAAGAAAAGGTATTGACCACGCAATATCAGAAGATAATAAAAACTAAGCTACTTTCTTTTTTCTAACTAAAGCTTGATAACTTTTATTTAAATCAATTATTGTATCACAAACTTTAAATTGATTTTCAGTAATACAAGATACAGGTGTTACTTCTGCAGCAGTTCCTGTTAAAAAACATCCAACAAAATTTGATAATTCTGTTGGAGCAATTTTTCTTTCATGAACTTTAATACCTTTTGATTTAGCTATTTCAATTACTGTTCTTCTTGTTATCCCATCTAAAAAAGAATCTGGAGTTGGTGTATGAATACCTCCATTTTTATCTTTAAAAAAAATATTAGCTCCAGTTGCTTCTGCAACATTTCCCTCATGATCAAGCATTAAAGAATCAGAATATCCCTGCTGTTCAGCTTCATGCTTTGATAGTGTACAAATCATATAAAGACCTGATGCTTTTGTATCCCAAGGTATTGTATTCGGGGCCGGTCTTCTCCAGTTAGAAATATTTAATCTAATTCCTTCTACTTTTAGTTTTGGATCAAAATAAGACCCCCACTCCCATGTTGCAACTGCGACATGAATTTTTGTTTGTTGCGCCGAGATTGCCATCATCTCACTTCCTCTCCAAACCATCGGTCTAACATATCCATTTTGTACACTTTGGACTGAAATAATTTTATTACATGCTAAATTTATTTCGTCTTCTTCATATGGAATTGTAATCCCCATTCTTTTTGCTGAATAAAAAAGTCTTGAGGTATGCTCTTCTAATTTAAAAATTGAACCTTCATAAACTCTTTCTCCCTCAAAAACACAGCTAGCGTAATGTAGTCCATGATTTAAAATATGTATTTTGGCATCTGACCAATCAACAAGCTGGTTATTGTACCAAATTTTGCCAGATCTTTTATCGTAAGGTATCATGAATAAAATAATTGAATTTTTTTAAAAAATTATCTTTGTATCTATAATATGTCAATATAACTTACCAATTATGAAAGAACTTTTATACTTAAAAGATGATCAATTAAAAGATATCCTAGAAAAACTCTTCATTGGTTACAGAGAATCTTTTGCCGATGCAAAGAAAATATTGGATAAATATTCATTTGGTATAGCCCACCATAAAGTCATACATTTATTATCGATGTATAAAGGTATCTCTATTTCTGAATTATTAAAAAAACTAAAAGTAACCAAACAAAGTTTAAACCGAATCCTAAAGGATTTAATAAAACAAGAAGTAATTATTTTTGAAAAAGATAAACAAGACACAAGAATAAAACATGTTTTTCTAAATGAAAAAGGGGAAAAAATTTTTAATGAAATATTTACTATACAAAAAAAAAGAATTTATACAGCACTTTTAAATTCTAATTCAGAAGAAGTCCTTAATTTTAATAATGTTTTAAAAAGAATAATTAATGAATAAATTTGTGGCACATATTTTGGTTGTTGATGATGATGATGGTATTAGGTCTTTGGTTAGGCAATATTTGACTGAAAATAACTTTCTTATTACGACTGCAAACAGTGCCGAAGATGCAATTAAAAAAGTAGAAGTAATTAAATTTGATCTAATTGTACTGGATATAATGATGTCAGGTAAAAGTGGTTTAGAATTTGTTCAGGAGTATAAAAAAGTAATTCAAACACCGATAATACTTTTAACTGCAAAAGGAGAGGCTAATGAAAGAATTAAAGGATTAGAAATTGGCGCTGATGATTATTTACCTAAACCCTTTGAGCCTAAAGAACTTATATTAAGAATTAAAAATATTCTCAATAAAACTAAAAAAAATAACCAAAGACAAATTATTAAATTTGATAATGTAAAAATAGACTTAAATAAATCATTAATTCTTAAAAATTCTAGAGAATTTAAGATAAACAATACTGAAAAAATTATACTTGAAAAAATGATTAATGCGCCTGGACAAACCTTTTCTAGAGAGTCTATTGGTAAATTAATTAAAATAGATAAAGAAAGATCTGTTGATGTTATAATAACTAGATTGAGAAAAAAAATTGAAATCGAACCCAAAAACCCAAAGTACCTTCAAACAATAAGAGGAGTTGGCTATGTTTTATGGATTGCTTAGATTTATAAAAAGTTTATTACCAAGACAATTATTTTACCGTGCTCTATTAATTGTTGCTACACCAATTATTATTTTACAAATAACTATTTCAATTGTTTTTTTTGATAGTCTTTGGATAAAAACTAATAAAGGAATGACACGAGCTTTAGTCGGAGAAATTAAAACATTTATTGCCGCTTATGAAGTAGAAAAATATAATAAAGATTTACTAACTAAGCTTTTTCAAGAACATCTTAATTTTAATGTAAAATTTAAAGCATCAAAAATTTTACCAAAACAAAACCAGGAAAGGTGGTTTAGTCCAACTGATAGAACTTTAAGAAGAGAACTTAAATCTAAAAAATTAAAGTATTGGTTTGACACAACTACATACAAGGATTTAATTGATCTTAAAATTAGTTATAATAATGGCTATTTTCAATTTTATATTCCAAAGGAAAGAATAACGACTACTTCTGCAAGAATGTTTGCTTTGTGGATTACTCTTCCAGCTTTTTTATTAATAACCATAGCAATTATTTTTTTAAAGAATCAAACTCGACCAATTATAAATTTAGCAAAGGCGGCTGAAAGATTCGGAAGAGGTGAAGATGTAAATGAATTTAGACCATCTGGAGCCCTCGAAATAAGACAAGCTGGATACGAATTTGACAAAATGAGAAAAAGAATAAGTAAACACTTAAATCAGAGATCCGAGATGTTATCAGGCATTAGTCATGATTTAAGAACTCCTCTAACTAGAATGAAATTACAACTAGCATTCATAAAAGATAAAAATATTTCAATAAAACTGTCTGAAGATGTGATGGAAATGGAAAAAATGTTAAATGAATACTTACAATTTGCAAGTTCACGTTCTGCTGAAAAAACAGAAACTTTTAATATCAGTGAATTAATAGAAAAAACCATTAAAAGATATGACAATAAAAATATTAAATCAGATTTAAGTCAAAGAATTTATATAGATGGTCGAAAAAATTTAATTCAGAGATGTTTAAATAATTTAATTGATAATTCCATAAAGTATGCTGAAAATATTAAAATTGAATTAAAAAAAACTAATAACAATATAATCATATTAGTAGATGATGATGGACCTGGAATTAAAAAAAAATATTACGATAATGTTTTTAAACCATTTTTTAAAATAGATAAAAGTAGAGGTGGTTCAAAATCTAGCGTTGGACTTGGTCTATCGATTGCATCTGATGTAATCAGATCACATGGTGGAAAAATCACTCTAGATGAATCTCCAATGAATGGTTTAAGAGTTAAAGTTTTTTTACCTTTTTAGATCTTTTTTTTAAATAATTTTTTTCTAATTTTTGAATTTTTTTCTCTAAGTTTTCAACTCTCTTATTTAAAATATCTGTTTCTTCTTTACTTGTAAGTTTCATTTTAAAAATGATTTCATCTCTTTTTGATTTTAATATATTTAAAATTTCTGAACTAAAGTCTTTATAAGATATAAAACCTTCTTCAATTAACTTAGCAAATTTATCAAACATAAATTTTGATTTTGACATATAATTTTTAATAAAATTACTATAGCTTACAATTATTTTTTAAAAATGTTTATTAATAATTTTGACCCAGTAGCTTTTCAAGTATTTTCGCTTGAAATAAGATGGTATTCATTGGCTTATATAATAGGAATTTTACTTGGATGGTTTCACTGCAAAAAAATATTAATAAATAATAATAAACTTTTTAAATTATTTGATGATCTCATAACTTATTTAATAATTGGAATTATTTTAGGGGGAAGAATGGGGTATATTCTTTTTTATAATCTGGAATATTATTTAAATAATTTACCTGAAATTATAATGATTTGGAACGGTGGCATGTCTTTTCATGGTGGTTTGTTAGGTGTAATTCTAGCCACTATAATATTTAGTAAAAAACACAAAATTAACACTTATATTTTTTTAGACTTAATAGCGCTAGCTGCACCTATAGGTTTATTTTTTGGAAGAATAGCTAACTTTATAAACTCAGAATTATACGGTAGAGAAACTGATATCTGGTGGTCAGTTAAGTTTGTAACTATTGATAATGTATCTAGACATCCGTCACAAATATATGAGGCTATTTTTGAAGGTTTAATTCTTTTTTATTTGTTAAATTACCTCTCAAAAAAAAGACACTATAAAAAACCAGGATTAATTTCTTTAACTTTTATAATTTTTTACTCTATTTTTAGATTTGGAATAGAATTTTTTAGAGAACCTGATCCACAAATTGGTTACTTATTATATGAATTAACTATGGGTCAAATTATTAGTTTCGTATTTTTCTCTCTAGGAATATTTTTTTATTTATTAAAAAAAAATGAAAATTAAAAAAAACGATATTTTAACTATAGATAAATATATTTATGAAGCTCTATATAATAATAAGACAGGCTACTACATGAAAAAAAATCCTTTTGGGATAAAAGGTGATTTTATCACTGCGCCAAATATTTCAATACTTTTTTCAGAAATGATTGCAATTTGGATTATTTCTTTCTGGCAAAATCTTAAAAGTCCAAAAGAATTTAATCTTATTGAGCTTGGTTCAGGAAATGGAGAAATGATAGATCAAATAATTAAAACTTTTGAAAATTTTCCCTTATTTGAAAAATGTTGTAAAATTAATATTTTAGAAAAAAGTCCATACTTAAAAAAAATTCAAAAAAATAAATTAAAAAATAAAAATATTAAATGGCTAAATAATCTTAATCAAGTTTCTAATCTACCAAGTATATTTATAGCTAATGAATTTTTTGATGCTCTTCCATTTAAGCAATTTATTAAAAAAAATAAAAAATGGTATGAACGAAATGTCAAATTTTATAATTTAAATAAACCTAAATTATTAGATATTTTGTATGATATAAGTAAAGTAGAAAAAAAAATAGGCTTTAAAATTTCCTATAAACAAAAATTCATTGAATATTCTCCATCTGCAATAGAATACCTAAACATAATTTCGCAAAAAATAAATTTAAATACTGGAGGAATATTAATTATTGATTATGGATATTGGGATACCTTAATGAAAAATACTATAAAATCTATATATAATCATAAGCATGTTGATTTATTAAATAATTTTGGTAAAGCAGATATTACCTATAATATAAATTTTAAAATAATTCAAAAAATACTTAAAAATTTTAATCTTAAAATTAATGGAAAAACTAATCAAAAAAAATTCCTTCTTAACCTTGGAATACTTAAAAGAGCAGAAATTATTTCAAAAAAATTACCTTTTTCAAAAAAAGCCGATATCTATTTTAGGATTAAAAGATTAATTGATAAAGATTCTATGGGGGAATTATTTAAAGTTCTACTAGCAACGGATAAAAATACCAAATTTAAAACAGGATTTGTAAATTGATAAAATCAAAAAAACTTCTTAAATTTAAAGAAATACGCCACGGATTTTTTAACAAAAAAGGTGGAAAATCTGAGGGAATATATAGTAGCTTAAATTGTGGAAGAAGATCAAATGATTTAAAAAAGAATGTCTTAAAAAATTTAAATATAGTTTGTAATAAAATTCGTACTCCCTATAAAAAACTTATTATATTAGATCAAATCCACAGTAATAAATTTCATTTTATAAATAAAAATTATAAATTTAATAATACAAAACTTAAAGGTGATGCATTAATTACAGATATTAAAGGAATTGCATTGGGTGTTTTAACTGCAGACTGTGCGCCAATATTAATTTACGATAGGCATAAAAAAATTATTTCTGCTATTCATGCTGGATGGAAAGGTGCATACAAAGAAATAATAAAAAAAGTAATAAATTTTTTAATTAAAAATGGAAGTGAAACCAAAAACTTAATTGGAATAATTGGTCCATGTATTTCTCAAAAAAACTATGAAGTTAAAAAAGATTTTAAAGAAAAGTTTAATAAAAAAGACAAAAAAAATAAAAAATTTTTCAAAATTATAAAAAATAAAACTTATTTTAGCCTTAATAAGTATATTTACTATCAATTAGAAAAGTTGGGTGTTAAAAACCTAGAAATAATTAACAAAAATACTTTTGATACAAAAAATCATTTTTTTAGTGCAAGAAGATCAATTTTCAATAATGAGAATGATTATGGTAGAAATATTTCAATAATTATGATTAATTAAGATACCTCAATGAAATTATTAACTGGAAATAGCAACAAAGCTTTAAGTAAAAAAATTTCTACAAAATTAAAATCTAAATTAATCAACTCCAGTATTAGAAAGTTTGCTGATGGCGAAATTTATATCGAAATTAATGAAAATATTAGAGGTAACAGTATTTTTATTATACAGTCCACTTCTTCTCCTGCTAATGATAATTTAATGGAATTACTATTATGTATCGATGCCCTTAAAAGATCTTCTGCAAAAAATATTACTGCTGTTATTCCTTATTTTGGGTATGCTAGACAAGACAGAAAAGTAGCACCTAGAACTTCAATTTCTGCAAAACTAGTTTCAAATTTAATTACTAAAGCTGGTGCGGATAGAGTTGTAACTGTAGATCTTCATGCCGGTCAAATTCAAGGTTTTTTTGATATTCCTGTAGATAACTTATTTGCTACTCCCATTTTTGCGAGACATGCAAAAAAAAATATTAAAAGTAAAAATATTATTTGTGTTGCTCCTGATGTTGGTGGAACTGAAAGAGCTAGAGCACTAGGCAAACTATTAGATGTTGGTTTAGCAATAGTTGATAAAAGAAGACCTGCCCCTGGAAAATCTAAAGTAATGAATGTTATTGGAAATGTTAACGGAAAGACTTGTATTATTGTTGATGATATAATTGACTCTGGAGGTACTATTATTAATGCTGCTAAAGCTCTTAAGGATAGAGGCGCAAAAGAAGTTTATGTTTATATTACTCATGGAGTATTAAGCGGAGAAGCCGTTGAAAAAATTACAAAATCAGTTATCAAAAAATTAGTCATAACAGACACTATTGATAACAATGAAAGACTTAAGAAAGCTAAAAATATTGAAGTTTTGACAATATCTAACTTAATGGGAGAAGCAATTAAGCGAATTTCTAATTCTACGTCTGTATCAGATTTATTCAAATAATTAACTTGAATTATTAAAGAACATAAGTTACAAGCCTTTGTTTTATGAATTCAGTAGATGTTACCACTAGAGATACAAAAACTAAGGGAGAAATAAACTCTCTTAGAAAACAAGGGAATGTTCCGGCTATAATATACGGTGGTGCAGATCAAAATCAAAAAATTTCTATTTCAAAAAAAATAATCAGATCATTAGTAGATAAAGAAAATTTTTTATCAAATATTTTAATTCTTAATATAGATGGAAAATCTGAAAATGTACTTCCTAAAGAAATTATGTATGATGTTGTTTCTGATGAACCTATACATATTGACTTTCTTAGAATAATCAAAGGTGCAAAAGTAATTTTAGAAATACCGGTAAAATTTATAAATAATGAAAAATCTCCAGGATTAAAAAGAGGTGGGGTATTAAATATAGTCAGAAGAAAAGTTGAATTAAAATGCCCAACAGAAAATATTCCAACTGAACTAATTGTTGATCTTGATGGTGTTGATATTGGTGAAAGTTTTAAAATTTCATCTATTAAATTGCCAGAGAATGTTACTCCAACTATTCAGGGAAGAGATTTTGTTGTGGCAACACTAGCAGCTCCTACCGTAATGAAAGAACCTGAAAAACCTGCTGAAGCTGCAGAAGGAACGGAAGGTACTGAGGTTACCACTGAAGGCACAGATGGTGAGGCAAAAGCTGCTGATGGAGATAAAAAAGAAACTGATAAAAAAGAAGGTGACGTTAAAAAAGCCCCTGCAGAAAAAAAATAATCAAAAAATAGTGAAAACTCCCAGTTTTTTAAATAAAAAATTATGTTCTTATTTGTAGGTTTAGGTAATCCCACTCGAGATAGTGAGGATAATAGGCATAATATCGGATTCAAAATTATTGATGCAATAAATCAAAAATTTAGCTTATCTAAGCAAAAACCAAAATTTAAGGGACTATTAACAACAGGAATTATTAATGAAAAAAAGGTTTATGCAATCAAACCTTTAACATTTATGAATAATTCAGGAATATGTATTAGAGAATTAATTGAATATTTTAAAATAAATGCAGAAGATATAATTGTTTTTCATGATGATATAGATATTGATTTTGGAAAAATTAAAGCAAAATTTGGAGGCTCAAGTGCTGGTCATAATGGAATTGAATCACTTGATAAGTTTATAGGAAAAGATTATTCAAGAGTGAGAGTTGGCATTGGTAAACCAAAAACTAAAGCTGATGTTACAGATCATGTACTTAAAGATTTTGATGAAGAGGAAAAAATAGAATTAAAAAAAATTACAACCGATATTGTTGACTCTATGTCAATTTTACTTGATAAAAAATTAAATCTTTTTTCAAGCACTGTAAATAATAAGTAAATGAGTTTTAAGTGTGGAATTGTTGGTTTGCCTAATGTTGGTAAATCAACGCTCTTCAATGCATTGACTAATTCTAGTAAAGCTCAGGCAGCTAACTTTCCATTTTGCACAATAGATCCAAACATAGGTATTGTGGCAGTTCCAGATGAAAGATTGGATAAATTAGTTGAAATATCAAAATCAAAAAAAAAAATAAACACAACTATTGAATTTGTAGATATCGCAGGTCTTGTAAAAGGTGCTTCAAAAGGAGAAGGGTTGGGCAATAAATTTTTATCTCATATTAGAGAGGTTGACGCAATAATTCATATGATTAGATGTTTTGACTCTGATGACATTCAAAATGTAAACCTAACAGTAGATCCAATACGAGATTTAGAAATCATTGAAACAGAAATGATGCTCGCAGATTTAGAGTCTATTCAAAAAAGATTAGAAAAGAATAATAAAAAAACTGTTGATGAAGAACAATTAAAAATATTAGAAATAGCTTCAGATTGTATAAATAACTCTAAAGATATCCAAATCCTCCACAACCAATTCGAAAAAAAGATATTAAACCAGAGCAGTTTGCTATCTTTAAAACCTAAAATTTTTGTATGTAACGTTGATGAGGAAAGTGTTCAAAATGGAAATCATTATACAGATGCTTTTATTAAAAAATTTGGAGAAAAAAATACTTTAATAGTTTCGGCCGATATTGAAAATCAAATAAATCAGTTAGAAAACGAAGAAAAAAAAAATTATATGGAAATGATTGGATTAAAAAGAACTGGCTTAAATATGCTGATTCAAAAAGGCTATAATATTTTGGAGCTATACACATATTTTACTTCTGGACCTGAAGAAACACGAGCTTGGACAATACAAAAAAACTGC
Source organism: uncultured Candidatus Pelagibacter sp. (assembly GCA_905612435.1). Classification (GTDB taxonomy): domain Bacteria; phylum Pseudomonadota; class Alphaproteobacteria; order Pelagibacterales; family Pelagibacteraceae; genus Pelagibacter. The sequence goes on along the minus strand of CAJQRZ010000017.1, from coordinate 4,711 downwards.
ACAGCGCAAAAAGCTGCAGGTGAAATTCATACCGATTTTGAAAAAGGTTTTATAAGAGCTGAAACGATTTCCTATCAAAACTTTATCGCTAATCAAGGCTGGATAAATTCAAAAACAAATGGAAAAATGAGACTTGAAGGAAAAGATTATATTGTTAAAGATGGTGATATACTAAACTTCAGATTCAATACGTGACCAAATCTTCTTCATACTAAAGTAAACTAAAATAGTTAAAATAATTAAATACAAAATTGCTTTAAATCCCATTTTATGTCTAGCTTCTAAATGAGGTTCTGCGGTCCACATTAAAAATGTTGTTACATCTTTTGCCATTTGTTCCTTGGTGGCCTCTGTGCCACCACTATATTCAACTGAACCATCATATAGAGGTTGAGACATCTTAATATTATTTCCATACATATACTTATTATAATAGACACCATCATCTAAAGTTACTCCACTTGGAGGATCTTCATAACCTAGAAGAACTGAATAAATGTAGTCAACTCCACCACTTCTTGCTTTTGCCAAAACTGACATATCAGGAGGATAGGCTCCACCATTTGCAGCTTGAGCTTCTTTTACATTTCCGTACGGCATTACAAATTTATCAGATAGTTTTCCTGGTCTTTGAAACATTTCTCCATCTTCATTTGGACCATCTGTTACCTCAAAACTTGCTGCTATGGCTTTTGCTTGCTCTATAGAAAACTCTGGTCCACCTTTTTCGGATAAATTTCTATAACTTAAATATTTCATTGAGTGACATGAGGCACATACCTCTGTGTACACCTGATAACCCCTTTGTAATGATCCCCTATCAAACGTTCCAAATAAACCTTTAAAACTCCAATCTGTTTTTAAAAGCTCTACTTTTTCTTCTGCTTTAACTTGGTGCGTAGTTGCTAATAGCAAAATGGTCAAATAGGATATTTTAAAAATATTTTTCACTTGATTAATTTAAATTCTCTTTTTTTTTAACAGTTGATTGATTTGGATGACTTCCAAGAACTGGCTCCGTAATACTTAGAGGCACAGGTAAAGTTTTTTCTTTAAACCCTAGGATTGGAAGGATCATTAAAAAATGTATAAAATAATATGCTGTAGTAACTCTAGCAATTAACAAATAGAGTCCTTCTGCTGGCATTGCACCCACATAACCAAGTATTATTACGTCAGCCACCAATATCCAATAAAATTGTTTATATAAAGGTCTAAATACTGCAGACCTAATTTTTGATGTATCTAACCATGGAAGTGCCGCTAAAATTAAAATTGCTGACAACATCGCAACAACACCCATTAGCTTATCAGGTATAGATCTTAAAATTGCATAAAAAGGTAATAGATACCACTCTGGGACAATATGAGCAGGCGTGACCATCGGATTTGCTTCAATGTAATTATCTGCATGACCTAAGATATTTGGTGAATAAAAAACAAAAAATGCAAAAACAATCATAAACATTAATAAAGCAAATCCATCCTTAATGACTATGTATGGATGAAATGGTACGGTATCTCTTGAAGGTTTTTTAACATCAATTCCTATAGGATTATTATTTCCAGGAACATGTAGTGCCCAAATATGAAGAGCTACTAAGCCCAAAATTAAAAATGGTATTAAGTAGTGGAGTGTAAAAAACCTCGTTAAAGTAGGGTTACCTACTGAGTAGCCTCCCCATAACCACTGAACTATTCCTTCACCGACAAAAGGTATTGCACTAAAAAGATTAGTAATAACAGTCGCCCCCCAAAAACTCATTTGACCCCACGGAAGAACATATCCCATGAATGCCGCAGCCATCATTAAAAGATAAATTATTATTCCAATTATCCAAATTATTTCTCTTGGCGATTTATAAGAACCATAAAATAAAGATCTAAAGATGTGAATATAAACTGCTAAGAAAAACATAGAAGCACCATTTGAATGAATATATCTAATTAACCAACCATAATTTACATCCCTCATTATATGCTCAACACTTTCAAAAGCAAAATCCGCATGAGCAATGTAGTGCATTGCCAAAGTTAAACCTGTAACAATTTGAATAATTAAACAAAAAGTTAATATCCCACCAAAAGTCCACCAGTAATTTAAGTTTTTAGGAGTTGGATAATCTGCTAAATGATTTCCTAGTGATAAAAGTGGCAATCTATCATTAAACCATTTTCCAAATTTTGACTTAGGAACATACTCGTGATCACTCATAATTTATTTTTTACCCAATTATAATTGTATTACTATTTACAAATTCATATTTTGGAATTTCCATATTTGTTGGAGCAGGACCTTTTCTTATTCTTCCAGATGTATCATAGTGTGATCCATGGCATGGGCAAAACCATCCATTATAATCACCTTTATCGTTTAGTGGGACACATCCTAAATGAGTGCAAACACCCAGCATCACTAACCACTCTGGATCTTTTGCTCTATCTTCATCTTTTTGTGGATCTTTTAAATCTTCCATTTTAACTGCTCTTGCTTCAACTATCTCTTCAGGAGTTCTTCTTTTAATAAAAACTGGTTTTCCTCTCCAAAGCACTGTAATAGCTTTTCCTAGCTCAACTGAACTAACATCAACTTCTGTACTCGCTAAAGCTTTAACAGATGCATCAGGATTCATTTGATCAACTAAAGGCCAAATAACTGCTCCTACTCCTACAGCACCTACAGCATATGAGGCTGTAAATAAAAATTCTCTTCTTTCAGTCTTTTTTTCTGACATTTTAATTTTTTGTTTTTTAATATTTAATATATGATTTCATATAAGAAAAAAGTTTTATTTCCACTGAAACAATGACACAGAAACAATGAATTTAAGACCTAAAATAGCCTTATACGAACCAGATATTCCCCAAAATACTGCTGCAATTATAAGAATATGTTCTTGTCTTGGTGCTAATTTGGAAATTATAGAGCCATGTGGATTTTTATTCAGTGATAAAAGGTTTAAAAGAGTAGTGATGGATTATATAGATGAAAAAATGATTAAATTTTATCAAAGTTCTGATGAATTCTTTAAATCAAAAAGAAATCAAAGGGTAATATTAATGACAACAAAATCAGCAGAGTCATATGCCACTTTTAAATTTGAAAGTAATGATACACTGCTGTTTGGTAGAGAAAGCGCTGGCGTACCTGATCATATTCATAATTTAATCAAATATAGATTAAAAATACCTATGGTGATTAATAAAAGATCTTTAAATATAGCCTCTTCGGTTGCTATAATTCTTTCAGAAAATTTAAGACAAACCAGCTTTACTAAATAATGGATAAAGAAATTAAAAAAAAACTTGCTCGAAATTGGTTCAAATTATTACAAAATACTATTTGTAATGATATTGAAAAATTAGAAAAAAATAAAATAAAATTCAGATCAAAAATATGGAATAGGGATAAAATTAAAGACAAAGGTGGTGGCGAATTCAGAATTTTAAAAGGTGGTAAGATTTTTGAAAAAGTTGGTGTAAATTTTTCTGAAGTATGTGGAAAATTTACTAATGAAATGAAAAAAAAAATTCCAGGAGCAAATAAAAATCCAAATTTTTGGGCATCTGGAATTTCAGTTGTTATGCATATGAATAATCCCCATGTACCTGCAATTCATTTTAATACTAGATATATTTATACTACACATGATTGGTTTGGTGGCGGAATGGATATAACCCCATGTATTAAAGATGATAAAGAAAAAGCATTTCTTCATAAAGAGTTAAAAAAAATGTGTGATCGACATGATAAAAATTATTTCAAAAAATATAAAAAGTGGTGTGATGAATATTTTTACCTTCCTCATAGAAGAGAAACTAGAGGCATAGGGGGGATTTTTTTTGATAATAAAAAAAATAATTGGAAAAAAGACTTCAAATTTGTCTGTGATCTTGGTGTAACTTTTCAAATGATACTTAATTCTATAATAAATAAAAAATATAAGAAAAAATGGACTGCAAAAGAAAAAGAATTACAGTATATTAAAAGAGGAAGATATGCTGAATTTAATTTACTTTATGATAGAGGAACAAAATTTGGTTTACAAACTGGAGGCAATGTTGAGGGCATTTTAATGTCTTTACCTCCAATAGCAAAATGGAATTAATATGGATAAAGAGCCAATAACATTAGCAAGTTTGGAAAAATTAAAAGAAGAATTAATTTTCTTAAAAGAAAAAAAACGTCCTAAAATAGTTGCTGCAATTTCCGAGGCAAGATCACATGGAGATTTAAAAGAGAATGCTGAATACCATGCCGCTAAAGAAGAACAATCTCACAATGAAGGTAGAATAACGGAAATCAACGACATTATTGCTCGAGCAAATGTAATTGATGTTACAAAGATCAGTAATGATGGAAAAGTTATTTTTGGTTCAACAGTGCATTTAGAAAATCTTGATACTAATGAAAAAATTAATTATAAAATTGTTGGAAAAGATGAGGCTGATTTACAAAAAAAACTAATTTATTTTCAATCACCTATTGGGAAGGGATTAATTGGAAAAAATAAAAATGATTTAGTTGAGATAACCACTCCTGCAGGAGTTAAAAAATTTGAGATTAAAGACGTTAAATATCTTTAATTATTTACTATTTTTTGAACTTCTTTTTCTGAAATTTGAAAATTATTATTAACCCAAATTTCTTCAATCATCTTAAGTTTGATTCCCAACTCTTTGCCTTCAGGAATATTATATTTTTTCATTA
>CAJQRZ010000016.1 GCA_905612435.1 uncultured Candidatus Pelagibacter sp. | reverse complement strand
TAATAAGATAAAATATTGATTAAATTTTTTTTTGCCTCAAAGTGTTTGGTGTCATATCTTATTGCATCACAATAATTAAGTATTGCTTTTTCCCATTTACCTAAGTCGTTATATACGCTACCCAATCCATTATATCCATTTGCATAATCCTTTTTCAGTGCAGTAGCTTTAGTAAAATTTTCTATTGTTTTTTTAGTCTCTCCAAGATTATTATAAACAATTCCTAGGTTGTTATAAGCTTCTACATAGTCAGGTTTTTTTTTTAATGCTTTGTTTAAGGAGTTAATTGCTTTTTCCCAGTTCTTTAAAGTGATATTGATTATACCATTTAGATTTAATAAAAAAAAAGAGTTTTGATTATCTTCAAGTAATTTCTCAGATTTTAAATTCGCTTCTTTAACTAGGTTATTCTTATATAATATAATAATTTCTTGAATACTTTGTTGAAAATTATTTTCACTTTTTTTAGTCATTAGCTTTTTATATTTTATATATAATACATTAAAATTAAACAATTGTGACAATTGACTCACTTTGTGATCGTGACTGTGATAGGGTGTTAACAAAATATGAATACACTTACCGATACTTTTGGAAGAAAATTTCCCTATATAAGATTATCTATTACTGACGTCTGTAATTATAAGTGCACTTACTGTTTGCCTCAAGGTTATAAAAAAACTCCAGGAGATAAGAGAGACTTTATGTCTGCTGAAGAAATATCAAGATTAACTAAAGCTTTATCTGAATTAGGAGTTTGTAAAATAAGACTAACTGGTGGAGAACCAACAGTTCGAAAAGATTTTTTTGATATCCTTAAAGATATGAAGCAAAATTCAAATATTCCAAAAGTAACAATGACTACTAATGGTTATCGTTTGGATAAAATTGCTCAACAATTACATGAAGCTGGTTTAGATGGGATTAATATTAGTATAGATAGCTTAAATAGAGAAACTTTTAAAAAACTAACTGGACATGACAGACTCCAAGAAATTTTAACAGGAATAAAAATTTTACAAAAATTAAATTTTAAAAATATAAAAGTGAATGCTGTTTTGCTTAAAGGTATAAATGATTCTTATGATGATTTTGAAAAATTTGGGAATTTTATAAAAAACAATAAAATTGATTTTAGATTTATAGAATTGATGCAAACTGGTGATAATTTAGATTATTTTAAAAAAAATCATGTTTCTTCAAAAATATTTAAAGATTATTTACATAAAAATAATTGGATACACCAAACGCATGGCAAGGATGCGGGGCCATCTTTAAACTTCATTCATTCTGATTTTGAAGGTAAATTTGGATTAATTGCTCCCTATTCTAAAGATTTTTGTAAAACCTGTAATAGATTAAGAATTACTTCTCGAGGGGATTTAAGATTGTGTCTTTTTGGAAATACAGGAATTAGTATTCGACATCTATTACAAAATGATAATCAAAAAGAAGAGCTTTTGGACTTGGTAATAAAACAACTGCACCTTAAAAAAGAGTCACATTATTTAGAGCTAGGAAACACTGGTATCACTACAAACTTATCAAGCACAGGAGGATAATGAAAAATTTAAAAGTAGTAAATCAAGAAGAATTAAAAGATTGGGCTAAAGAGGTTTTTAAGAAAAATTCTTTTAATATGATGGATGTTTCTTCAAAAAAAAAAACTTTTAGAAGAGCACTAGCATCTGGTAAGATTTATGTTGGAAAAGAGGTTTTTGATTTAATTAAAAATAAGGAAATGCCTAAAGGTGATCCTATTACTTTAGCAGAAGTATCTGCTATTCTAGGTGTTAAAAAAACCAGCGAATTAATTCCTTTGTGTCACCCACTTCCAATAGATCACACTGCAACTAAAATTATTACGCATGAAGAAGATAATTCATTAGAAGTTTTTTGTGTTGTTACTGCTGTTGCTAAAACAGGTGTGGAGATGGAGGCAATAATGGGTGTAAATACTGCTCTAATTACAATTTATGACCTTAGTAAAATTGTAAATCCACATCTTAGAATTGATAATATTAGATTATTAATCAAAGAAGGTGGAAAAAGTGGATTATGGACTAATCCAGATGGACTACCTAAGTTTTTAGAAAATATTTTTTAAATTATGAAGGTAAAACTTGAACTATTTGGTGCAAGTAGAGAGTTTAGCAATAAAGATTATCTAGAATTTAACTTTAAAGAAAAAATTTCAATTAAAAATTTTAGAAAAGAAATAATTATTTATGTAAATGAAAATTTTAAAGGTAATGAAAACTTTAAGAAGATTGTAGAAACATCAGCATTTTGTTCCGAAGATAATAATATCATTAATGATAATTATAAAATTAACAAAGATCAAAAAATTGCTATTATTCCACCGATTGGAGGAGGTTAATGCTTCATACTAAAATTATAGATATAAGAAAAGAAAAAATCAAAATCTCTGCAGCTGAAAGTTTTATTGCGTCATCTAAATTTGGAGCATCAATTTTTTTTACTGGAACTGTTAGAAATATAAATGAAAACAAAAAAGTATCAGGTATGACTTATGATAGTCATGACGAATTAGTAATAAAAAGTTTCGAAGAAATATATAAAGAAACAGCAGAAAAACTAAATATTAAAGATAAAGCAGTATTTATTGAGCATGTTAAAGGATATGTTGGTTTAGGTGAAATAAGTATTATCATTGCTGTTGCTTGTAAACATAGAGACCAAGCGTATGTTTTA
>CAJQRZ010000015.1 GCA_905612435.1 uncultured Candidatus Pelagibacter sp. | reverse complement strand
GATATAATAATAGATTTTACCATTCCTGAATGCACTCTTGAAATTCTTAAAATTGCAACAAAGCTAAAAAAAAGAGTAGTTATTGGTACTACTGGTTTTACAAAAAAAGAAGAGATTTTAATTAAAAAGTATTCAAAAAAAATACCAATTTTAAAAGCTGGAAATATGAGTTTGGGAGTTAACTTATTAATGTATTTAACTGAAATTGCTTCAAAATCATTAAATGAGGATTATTTGAGCAAAATATTTGAAGCTCATCACAAACATAAAAAAGATTACCCATCAGGGACAGCTTTAATGCTTGGAAAAGGCATTGCAGATGGGAAAAATAAAGATCTTGATAGGCTTATAGGAAAAAAATATTTAAATAAAAAAAATTTTCCTTTTGGTAAAAAAATTAATTTTAACTCAATTAGGAAAGCTGAAATTATAGGAGAACACGAAGTAACATTCTCAAGTGGTAAAGAAATAATAACATTAAATCATGAAGCATTTGATAGAGCTTTATACTCAGAAGGTGCATTAACAGCTGCTAAATGGCTTGCAAATAAAAGACCTGGACTTTATTCAATGAGAAATCTATTGAATTTTAAATAATGAATAAAAAAAAAAAAGCTGAACTAATACTAAAAACTCTAAATAAAATTTATCCTACAACTCCTGTTCCTTTAAAACATAGAAGTAAATTTACTCTTTTAGTATCTGTTCTTTTATCGGCACAATGTACAGATCTAAATGTTAATAATGTGACTAAAAGCATATATCCAAAATATAATAAACCAGAACACTTCGTAAAATTAGGAAGAAGAAGAATTGAAAAATTAATAAAAAGCATTGGTATATTTAGAATTAAAGCTAAAAGTATTTATTTAATGTCAAAACAGCTAATCGATAACCATAGTGGCAAAGTTCCTAAAACTTTTGAAGAACTAGAAAAATTGCCAGGTGTAGGCCATAAAACAGCTAGTGTAGTCATGTCTCAAGGTTTTGGATATCCTGCCTTTGCAGTAGATACCCACATTCACCGACTAGCACAGAGATGGGGCTTAACAAACGGCAAAAATGTTGTTCAAACCGAAAAGGATTTAAAAAGAATATTTCCCAAAAAAACTTGGAGTAAGCTTCATCTACAAATAATTTATTACGGAAGAGAATATTGCCAAGCGAGAAATTGTTATGGTTTAACTTGTAAAATTTGCACTAATTGTTATCCTAATCGCAAAAATCCAATTGAAACAATAAAAGCTTAATATGAAAATTCTGGGAATAGGAAATGCTATAGTTGATGTTATATGCAAAGTTGAAGACAATTATTTGTCAGAAAATAACTTAATAAAAAGTACTATGAAACTTGTTGATAAAATTGAGTTTAAAAAACTATTATCAACTTTAAAAATTGAAGAAACAGTCTCGGGTGGATCTGTTGCAAATTCTATTGTTGGGTTATCTCAGTTAGGAAATAAAGTTGGATTTATTGGCAAAGTTAATGAGGATGAATTAGGTCAAAAATACGAAGATGGCTTAAAAAAAGAAAATGTAGAATATTTATATTCAAAGAAAAAAGAGGAAATACCCACTGGAACATGCTTAATATTAATTACTCCAGATTCTGAAAGAACAATGTGTACATTTCTTGGTACAGCAGGGAAAATTCATGAAAATGATGTTGATATAAATTCAATAAAAAATAGTGAAATAACTTTTTTAGAGGGATATCTCTGGGATGAAGGTGATCCAAAAAAAGCATTTGAAAAAGTAATACAAAATTCAAGTACAGTCGCTATGTCTTTATCTGATCAATTCTGCGTTGAAAGACATAAACCTCAATTCTTGGATTTGGTAAAAAATAAACTAGATATTGCTTTTGCTAATGAACAGGAAATTATGTCCTTAACAGAGGCAAAAAACTTTAATCAAGTAATAACATTTGGAAAACAGCTTGGAAAAAAAATTATTATTACACGTGGTGAAAAAGGAAGTATTGCTATTAATAACAATGAAGTAACTGAGTGTGATTCTAAAAAAAATTTAAAAATTGTTGATTTAACAGGAGCAGGAGATTTATTTGCTGCTGGTTTTTTACATGGACAAATAAATAACCTAACTATAAAGGAATGCCTTAAAAAAGGTACGGAAATGTCTTCAAAAATAATTCAAAAAATAGGAGCTAGACTAAGTTAACTTTTTTCTCTTAAAACTCCCTTTGCCTTTTTTTGCTTTTACAATTCTTGGTTTATATTTTTTTGTCCTTAAATTTTTAGCTACAGGATTTTTCTTTGACATTTATATACTGTATCCTTCATCATGGCTGATAATAAAATTATCATCGTTAAATTGATTTTTAATTTTTTTTCTCAATCTGTGTATGTGAGTTTCAACAGTATGTGTTTCAACATCATTTAAATATCCCCACACCTCTGACAAGAGAGTCTTTATACTCTGAGGTGTTTTTTTATTATGTAAAAAAAGAATTGTCTCTACTTCTTTCTCCGTAAGTTTCACTTTTTTATTAATTTTATTAATTTCTCTAGAATTTATATCTAAAATATAATTTTTTAAAATAATCTTTGATTGATAATCATACCTAAGTTTCATTAACTGAATATTAATTTTTTCTATTAAACTATAAATATTGAACGGTATATTTGAAATCTGAATTATTTGTTTTTTGTCAATTTTTAAATTCTTATTCAAATAAATATTATTTTTTTTAGTTAAAAATAAAGATTTTTTTATATCAGCATTATTAAATTTTAATTTATTTAAAATTTCTTTTTCATCTACATAATGAAGGACATCAAAAGATAAATCATTTTTAATTTCAATTAAAATACTATATAAAGCTTCACAATCAACTATATGTATTTTTTGTTTAATCATCTTAAGGTTAATTTATGCTAATAAAATTAAAAAATAAACATACCTTAATTATTGATGATTTTAAATTTAAATGCTGTGTAGGGAAAAATGGGATTACCATCAATAAGAAAGAAGGTGATAATTGTACACCTAAAGGTAAGTTTAAAATAGGCTCTATTTATTATAGAGCTGATAGAGTTGCAAAACCAATTTCCAAAATTAAAACAAAAAAAATTACGAAAAATATGCTTTGGTGCGATGATCCTTACAACAAAGATTACAATAAACAAATATATATAAATAAAAAAACGAAAGGCGAAAGAATTTATAGAAATGATTATAAGTATAACTATTTTATTGTAATTGAATATAATACAAAATTAACTAAACCTAATAAAGGAAGCGCAATATTCTTACACTTAACTAAGAATTATCAAAAAACAGCTGGATGTATCGCCATAAATAAAAAAGATTTTTTAATTATGTTAAAAATTATAAATAAAAATTCTAAGATAATTATTTAATTTCTAGTACCAAATATTTTAGATCCAATACGTAAAAAAGTAGATTTATACTCACAAGCCTTTAAAAAATCATTTGACATACCCATACTTAAATCTAAAAATTTAAATTTATCATTCAAATCTTTTGTTTTGGAAAAATAAACTGATGTATTATTACTAGGCGGTAAACACATAAGCCCAATAATCTTTAAATTAAATTCTTTTATGCACCTTAAATAAAATACTTCTAAATTTTCAATTTCAACTCCACTTTTTTGTGTCTCATTCCCAATATTTACTTGAATAAAAATTTTTAAATCTTTCTTAAATTTAATTTGTTGCTCTGCAATTTTTTCTGCTAATTTTATATTATCTAATGAATGTATGTAGTCAAATAAAGGTACGACGTATTTTACCTTATTAGTTTGCAACTTACCAATCATGTGCAGGTTAATATCAGTAAAATCTCTTTTTATATCTGTCCATTTTTCAATGGCTTCTTGTACTTTATTTTCGCCAAAATCTTTTTGTCCATGATTAATTAATGGTAATATTTCGGTCATTGAAAAGGTTTTTGAAACTGCGATGATTTTAGGGTTATAATCTTTATAATTTAATTCAATAATTTTAGTTTGAATTTCTCTTTGAATAGATATTAATTGACTAACACTGTTATGCATAAAATATTACCAAAATATTATCACTTTATAGATAGATTTGACAAAAAACATATCAATAATTTAAATAAAAATATTGGTATAATTTTTAGAAAATACAATATGAAACCAAATATAAGAAAAATAAATGAAATAAAAAAATTTTGTAAACTATCTGGTAGAAAATTTTTTCTTTCAAATAATATAAAATTAGCTTTAAAATTAAACTTAGATGGGGTTTATTTACCATCTTTTAATAAAAGCATTAAAATAAATATCTACTCAAAAAAAACCAATTTTTTAGTACTTGGCTCAGCTCACAACTTAAAAGAGATTAAAATTAAAGAAAAACAAAATGTTGATGCTATTTTTTTATCTTCATTATTTAAGAAAAAAAAGACCTATTTAGGTTTAAAAAGATTTAAAAATTTAAAATCAAAAACACTTCTAAAAATTATTGCCCTAGGAGGTATTAATAAAAATAATATAAAAGAACTAAGATTACTTAATGTTTATGGTTTTGCTGCAATATCTTTTTTCAATAATACAAAAAAAAAGGCCCCATAAAGGGGCCTTTAAATTTTTTATTCTAAATTAAACTAAAATGCAAATGCTACAGAAATTTCTGAAACTGAATCGTCAGTACCAGCTGTTCCACCTGAAGAATTTTCATTGTTGTTAAATGCAGCAACAGTCATTGATCCCATTGTGTATGACACAGCGTAACCAGTGTTCTCTTGATCGTCTAATGCAGGGTTTTCAAACTCTACAACAGATTGACCAATTGAAGCTGATAGGTTCTCGTTGATTGCCATAGACACAGAAATATGTGTTCTATCAGTATCACCGTTAGCAGCAGATACATCAATAGTTGATAATTGAAGACCAGCAGTTATTGAACCCATAGTGTATGTCGCATATGCAGTTGCTAAATCAGTGCCTGAGTTATTAGACGCACCAGCTTTATCACCCATACCAAAACCAAGTTCTACATTATCCATTAATTCAGATGAACTAACTACAATTGATTTTGATGAACCATGAAGATTTGCACCTGCGTTTTTGTTGTAAGACATAGAAAGACCTATGCCTGAAAACGTACCTACATAACCTAAAGTGTTTGCATTACTAATAGTAGTAATTCCGTTTGCTTGACCATCTAGATCATCCCAAACTTGTTCACCAGCTGTAGGCATCTTATCAAAATATGCATTAATACCACTTGAGTTAGCAGCATTAGAAAACGATAAAGTACCAGTGTCACCCATATCAAGTTTTAAATTTGAAGATGAGAAAGCAGCATTAGTCATAGTATAAGTATATGCAATTGCCATACCATTGTCTAAATCTCCTGATCCAGAAAAACCAAGTCCTTGGCTCATTGAATAAGGGTTCCCAGTAACTTCGCTTTGATCTTGCGTAGCGTAAATTACTTTTGCTGTTCCAGTAACATCCACCGCTCCGGCGAATGCTGATGTAGCAGCTAGAGATCCTGCTAAAGCAGTTAATCCCAGTTTTTTCATGTTTGTCATAATTGACTCCTTCATTATTATTTATAATTAATTATAATGTCAGATAATTATCAAATTTATTGGAAATATAGGATGTTTTTTTCATTAAATGACGAATTTTTCTTTAGGTGTTGCATAAATGCACCATAATTTAGTAAAGTTGCCTAAAATAATGACTTTTTCCATGTTTCATACTACAGGTAATGTGTTATTTAATCAAATAAAAATAAATTATGATTTCCTTAAATCTCAATAAAATTAAAAATTTTTTACTTATTATATTGGTTATACCTTACTTAAATTCCTGTGGGATTTATAGACCTGTTGATGCAAAGGAATACCCTCCTGACCCCACAAAAAGAATTAAAAAAAATATGGAAGAAGGCAGAGGTATAAGACTTTTTGGTAGAGATAAAAATAAAGGTGGAGTTTTTGATTTTGCTTCATCAAATTCATTATGGAGAGCTTCTCTAGATACTATAAACTTTATGCCACTTTTAACAGCAGATTACGGTGGTGGAATTATTGTCACTGACTGGTTTACTGGGGCAGAAGATGAAAATAAAGCAATAAAAATTTCTATTCAGTTTTTGAGCAATGAAGTCAGGGCTGATGCTTTAACCATAAAAGTATTTAAAAAAAATTGTGACACAAATAAAAACTGTAAAATTACTAATACCGAAGGGGAATTAAATAGTGAATTAAAATTGGCAATCCTTAAAAAAGCAGCCAAATATGAAAATACAAAAACTAAAAAAAATAAAAAGGACTATCAACCTGTAACTTCCAAAAATTCCAAATAACAAAATTAGACTAGTAAAAATAATTTTAAATTAATGGAAAGATATAATTTTAAAATAATTGAAAGTAAGTGGCAAAAATACTGGGTCGATAAAAAATCATTTAAATCAAAAATAGACAAGAACAAAAAAAAATTTTATTGCTTAGAGATGTTTCCTTACCCATCTGGTAAAATTCACATGGGTCATGTGAGAAATTATACAATCGGAGATGTCTTATCACGATATAAAAAAATGCAGGGGTATAATGTTTTACACCCAATGGGCTGGGATTCTTTTGGTATGCCAGCAGAAAACGCTGCAAGACTAAATAACTTAGACCCCAAAGAATGGACAGAAAAAAATATTTTAGTAATGAAATCCCAATTAAAACAACTTGGTCTTTCAATTGATTGGGATAAAGAAATTTCAACTTGCTCACCAGAATATTACAAACATCAACAACAATTTTTTCTCGAACTTTATGATAAAGGTTTAGTATACCGTAAAGAAAATTATGTAAATTGGGATCCTGTAGACCAAACAGTTCTTGCTAATGAACAAGTTATAGATGGAAAAGGATGGAGATCTGGCGCTACCGTTGAAAGAAAAAAATTAAACCAATGGTTTTTTAGTATATCAAAATTTTCTGAAGATCTTCTTGTTGGTCTGGACGATCTTAATGAATGGCCAAATAAAGTAAAAATAATGCAAAAAAATTGGATCGGAAAATCTTTTGGTTGTGAAATAGATTTTAAAATAGAAGGTAATTTACCAATTAAAAACATTAAATGTTTTACTACAAGACCGGATACCTTATTTGGTTTTTCTTTTTTGGCGGTCTCTATTGATCATCCACTTTCAAAATTTTACGAAAAGGATAAAGATTTTATAGATTTTAAATCAGAATGTTCAAAAACTGGAACTACCGAAGAATCTATAGCCCAAGCAGAAAAAATTGGATTTAAAACTGAACTAATGGCAATAAATCCTCTCGATGATTCTAATAAAGTTCCCGTATATTTTGCAAATTTTGTTTTAATGGATTATGGATTTGGTGCAGTATTTGGTTGTCCGGCGCATGATCAAAGAGATTTAGACTTTGCAATAAAATATAATTTAAAAGTTTCTACTGTTGTAAAACCCGAAGATCAAGATAACAATTTTAAAGTTACAAATAAAGCTTATACAGGTCCAGGAGTAATTTTTAATTCTAAATTATTAAATGGTCTTAAGGCACCTGAAAATTCAATTATTGAAACGATTGAAATTCTTCAAGAAAAAAAAGTAGGAAAGAAAAAAATTAATTTTAGATTAAAAGATTGGGGTATATCTAGACAAAGATATTGGGGATGTCCTATTCCTATTGCTTATAATAAAAAAAAAGAAATTATAAAAATTCCTATAAAAAATTTACCAATCAAGCTTCCGGAAAAAATTAATTTAAATACAACTGGTAACCCATTAGACCATCAAGAAAAATGGAAAAAAACTATTATAAATGGCGAAGAATGTACTCTCGAAACAGACACTCTAGATACTTTTGTCGACTCTTCGTGGTACTTTTTAAGATTTTGTTCCTCAAAAAATGAAAGTTATGGTTTTAATTTTGATGAGGTTGATTATTGGATGCCGGTAGATCAATATATTGGGGGTGTTGAACATGCTATACTTCACTTATTATATTCAAGGTTCTTTATGCAAGCTATAGGCTATAAAAATAGCAAGTTTAATCACACAGAACCTTTTAAAGGTCTATTCACACAAGGTATGGTTTGTCATGAAACTTACAAAGATTCTAATAATAATTGGCTAAGTCCGGATGAAGTTTTTTCTGATGATGGTAAAAAATTTTATAATATAAAAAACCCAAAAGAAAAAATAAAAGTTGGAGCAATAGAGTCCATGTCCAAATCAAAAAAAAATACAATTGATCCTGAAGACATAATACAAAAATATGGCGCTGATGCAGTAAGGTTATTTATTTTATCTGATAGCCCTCCAGAAAAAGATGTTCAATGGTCTGATCAGGGTATGGTTTCTTCTTATAAGTTCATACAAAAATTTTGGATCTTGCATAAAAAAATAATTAATAAACTCTCAGAAAATAAAAAAACCAAACAAATAAAGCAAGATTCCTTAAATAGATTTACAAATATTTTAATTGATAAGGTCACTAAAAATTTAGAAAAATTCCATTATAATGTGATTGTGGCTAATCTTTATGAAACATATAATTTTTTGATAAAAGAAATTAATAAGGATTTGAATAATGAAGATTTGCTAGAAAATTATAAATCAATTCTTAAAGTAATGAGGCCTGTCATTCCTCACATGATCTCAGAGTGCCTAGATGAATTAAATACAAAAAATCAAGATAGTTGGCCAGAAGTAGATAAAGAATATATTTCAAATAATGAAGTTAATGTAGTTATTCAAATTAATGGAAAAAAAAGATCAATAATTAAGATACAAAAAGATTTAGATGAAAAAACGTTAATTACTGCCATTAAAAAAGATTCAAATATTAAAAAAATTTTGGAAAATAATATTATTATTAGAAGTATATATGTTAAAAATAAGTTAATTAATTTAATTTTAAAATGAAAAAAAATTCGATCTTAATAACTTTATTATTTATTTTAGTAGTGAGTTGTGGATATAAACCAATATATTTAAATAAAAAAAATAATTTTGATATTAAAAAAATAGAAATAGTTAAAGCAAGCAGATTAAACACGTTTATAAAAAATAACTTAAACAACAACTCAAATAAAAATAGTGAAAAAAAAATAAGTTTATTAATTGATTCTAAAAAGATAAAAAGTATTGCTTCAAAGGACTCAAAAGGAAATCCTGAATTATTAGTTATGTCGCTTTCAGTTAATTTAAATATTTTTAAAAATGATAAAAAGAAAGCAGAAAAAAGGTTTCTTGAAAGTTTCACTTATTCAAACGATTCTAATAAATTCAGTCTTTCTAAATATGAAAAAAGTATTGAAAAAAATTTAAAAGATAAAATCATTAAAAACATTAATGAATATTTAATTTCCTTTTAAGATGATTATAAAATCATTTGAATTAAATAAAATTAATCAAA
>CAJQRZ010000014.1 GCA_905612435.1 uncultured Candidatus Pelagibacter sp. | reverse complement strand
TAACTCACCTTTTGGACCGTGTGCAACACCTCCACCGACAAAAATTGGTGCTTTTCTACTAGCGTGTCTAGCATTACCTGTTCCTTTTTGTGCGTAAATTTTTGAAGTAGATCCAACTATTTCATTTTGTTGCTTAGTTTTTGCATGTCTTCCTTTGTAATTTGCATTTGCTTTATAAAGGACACTAGAAACTAGTTTATTGTTTATTTTACCTGAAAAAATTTTGTCTAAAACTTCTATCGAGTCTTTTTTTCCATCTAAGTTTAGTTTATCTATTTTCATTATTTTTTCTTTTTATCTGGTGTTTTTTTGCCTTGTTCTGCAGCAGCAATTTTTTCACTTATTGTAAGTTTTTGAATATTTTTGACTGCTTTTTTTACAAGAATTTCTGTGTTTTTTGAACCAGGTATTGAGCCTTTTAAGTATAATAATTCATTTTCTAAATCAGTTTTAATAATCTCTAAATTTTGCATAGTTCTAAATCTATCACCCATGTGGCCAGCCATTTTTTTTCCTTTAAAAACTTTACCAGGATCTTGTCTTTGACCAGTTGAACCATGAGATCTGTGTGAAACAGAAACACCGTGAGTAGCTCTTAATCCTCCAAAATTATGTCTTTTCATTGCTCCAGCAAAACCTTTACCAATAGTTTTAGACGTGGTGTCTACAAATTTTACTTCTTTGAAAATTTCTAACCCAAATTCGTTACCTTCTTTATATTCTTCAGTATTTTTAACTCTGAATTCTTTTAATTTTTTCTTAGCTTCTGTATTTTTCTTTGCATACATGCCCTTCATAGCTTTTGTAAGTTTTGAATTTTTAATATTACCAAAACCTAGTTGAACTGCTTTATATCCTCTTTTTTTTTCTTCAATAATACTTATAACTCTGGCTTTTTCCATTTTAATTACAGTAACTGGAACTGACTGACCTGTTTTATAAAATTCTCTGGTCATTCCAATTTTTTTTCCTATTAAAGCTAATTCACTCATAATTATATCTTAATTTCAACATCAACACCTGATGCTAAGTCTAGCTTCATTAAAGCTTCCACAGTTTGTGGTGTTGGTTCAATTATATCTATTAATCTTTTGTGTGTTCTAGTCTCAAATTGTTCTCTACTTTTTTTATCAATATGAGGCCCTTTTAAAACGGTGTATTTTTCGATTCTGGTTGGCAAAGGAATAGGTCCTTTAATATTTGCACCTGTTCTTTTAACTGTATTGACAATTTCTTCTGTAGATGCATCAAGGATTTTATTGTCATATGCTCTTAGTTTAATTCTAATATTTTGTTTTTCCATAATTAGCCTGCAATTTTTTTTGTTACATCATCTTGAACATTTTGTGGTACTTTTGAGTAATGATCAAAGAACATTGAATATTGAGCTCTTCCTTGAGACATTGATCTTAAACTATTTATGTATCCAAACATGTTGGCTAAAGGAACCATTGCTGTGATTACTGTTGCATTTCCTCTTTGTTCTTGAGTACTTATTTGACCTCTTCTACTATTTAAATCACCAATAACATCACCCATATAAACTTCTGGAGTTACAACTTCAACTCTCATTACTGGTTCTAATAGTTTTAAAGTACCTCTAGTACACGCTTCTTTAAAACATGCTCTAGAAGCTAATTCGAATGCTAAAACACTAGAATCAACATCGTGGTGTAAACCATCTAATATTGTAACTTTATAATCTATCATTGGAAAACCTGCCAATATACCAGCATCAGAAACAGTTTCTATACCCTTTTCTACACCAGGAATAAATTCTTTTGGAATTGACCCACCTTTAATTTTACTTTCCACCTGTCTACCGGCACCAGGTTCTAAGGGTTCGACTAATAATTTAACTCTAGCAAATTGTCCTGCACCACCACTTTGTTTTTTATGAGTGTAGTCAAATTCAGTGGCATTTTGCAGAGTTTCTCTATAAGCAACTTGAGGAGCACCAACGTTGGCTTCAACTTTGAATTCTCTTTTCATTCTATCGACGATAATATCTAAATGCAGCTCTCCCATACCTTTAATAATTGTTTGTCCAGATTCTTCGTCTGACGTAACTCTAAAAGAAGGGTCTTCTTTAGCTAGTCTTCCTAATGCTTCTCCCATTTTTTCTTGGTCAGCTTTAGTTTTTGGTTCAACTGCAATTTCAATTACTGGATCTGGAAACTCCATTGGTTCTAATAAAACAGGATTTTCTTCATCACATAAAGTATGTCCAGTAATTGTGTACTTTAATCCCGCTAATGCAACAATATCTCCTGCATTTGCTTCTTTAATATCTTCTCTTGAATTAGCATGCATCAAAAGCATTCTTCCAACTCTCTCTTCTTTTTCTTTAGATGTATTATAAACACCTGTTCCAGTTTTAACGGTTCCAGAGTAAATTCTTATAAAAGTTAATGATCCAACAAAAGGATCATTAGCTACTTTAAAAGCTAAGGCTGAAAAGGGAGTAGCATCATCAAATTTCATTTCAACAATATCTTCAGTTCCGGGTTTAGTTCCCTTAATTGAGCCAATGTCAATCGGGCTTGGTAAATAATTAATAACTGCATCAAGTAGAGGCTGAACACCCTTATTTTTAAAAGCAGAACCAGTAGTTATAGGAACAAAGTTAAAATTTAAGGTTCCTTTTCTTATGCACTTAATTAAATCTTCTTCTTTAATTTCTTCACCATTAAGATAACTTTCCATAAGTTTTTCATCTTGTTCTACAGCCATTTCAACTAATTCTATTCTATATTTTTTGGATATTTCTTTTAAATCCTCGGGGATATCTTTATATTCCCATTCAGCACCTAATGCTTCATTTTTCCATACTTGAGCTTTCATTTTAACTAAGTCAATCACACCTGATAATGAAGCTTCAATTCCTATAGGAACTTGCAATACTAGAGGTTTACATCCCAGTCTATCTTTAATCATATCCACACATCTAAAAAAATCAGCACCAGTTCTATCTAATTTATTTACAAAACAAATTCTTGGAACTTTATATTTATCTGCTTGTCTCCAAACAGTTTCGGATTGAGGCTCTACACCAGCTACACCATCAAAAACACAAACAGCACCATCTAAAACTTTTAAAGATCTTTCCACTTCAATAGTAAAATCTACATGACCAGGTGTATCAATAATATTAATTCTATGATCATTCCAAAAACAAGTAGTTGCTGCAGAAGTAATTGTAATACCTCTTTCTTGTTCTTGTTCCATCCAATCCATTGTTGCAGCACCATCATGTACTTCACCAATTTTGTGACTTTTTCCGGTATAGTATAAAATTCTTTCTGTGGTAGTTGTTTTCCCCGCATCAATATGAGCCATGATCCCAATATTTCTATATTTATCTAGTGTGTGTGTTCTAGCCATAATTTATTACCACCTAAAATGCGCAAAAGCTTTATTTGATTCTGCCATCTTATGTACATCTTCTTTTTTTTTTACTGCTGATCCTTTTCTTTCATAAGCATCAAAAATTTCATTAAACATTTTATCAGACATGTGTTTATCTTTTCTTTTTCTCGAAGCATCAACCAACCATCTAAGAGCAAGTGCTTGAGCTCTCTTTGTTTTAACTTCAACAGGTACTTGATAAGTCGCACCACCGACTCTACGTGATCTTACTTCTACAGTTGGTCTAATATTATTAATTGCCTCATTGAATACATTTATTGGTTCTTCTTTTGTTTTAGATTTAATTTTATCAATAGCTTCATAAACTATTTTAGAAGCTACACCTTTTTTTCCATCATACATGATTGAATTTATTAATTTAGGTATTATTGGAGATTTAAAAATAGGATCTAGAACTGCAATTTTTTTAGGTTGTGTTTTTTTTCTAGACATTATTATTTACTTTTTTTTGTTCCGTAAAGTGATCTACGTTTTTTTCTATTAGCAACACTTTGTGTATCTAAATTACCTCTGAGAATATGATACCTTACGCCTGGTAAGTCTTTTACACGTCCACCTCTAATTAAAACAACTGAGTGTTCTTGTAAATTATGGCCCTCACCTGGTATGTAAGCAGTTACTTCGAATCCATTTGATAATCTTACACGTGCAACTTTTCTTAATGCTGAATTTGGCTTTTTTGGAGTTGTTGTATAAACTTTAATACAAACACCTCTTTTAAGTGGTTGTTTTTCTAAAGCTGGAACTTTGTTCCTTGCTAAGGGTTTAATTCTTTTTTTTCTTAACAACTGATTAATAGTTGGCATAAAATTATTTAAATTAATTAATATATTTTTGATGAAAATAACTGACAGGTTATTTTGTGGCAGCGTTTAGTTCCATAAAGTAGGTACTACATTCCAACCAAAAACACCGCCAAAATACTATTTAATTACACTTTGTCAAACTAAAACTACAAGTTTAAAGTGTTTTTTTTACTGATTTACTTGCGTTTCTGAAGGTTCAATTTTTTCTTGGTCGGATAGATATTTTTGATCTTCTTCTAGTGCTTTTCTATTCCAATTATTTTTAATATGGCCAGTTCCAGCTGGAACTAATCTTCCAACTATAACATTTTCTTTTAAGCCTACTAATTTATCAACTTTTCCTTTTATCGCTGCATCTGTTAAAACTCTTGTCGTTTCTTGGAAAGATGCCGCTGAAATAAATGATTCAGTCTGTAGAGAAGCTTTAGTTATACCCATTAAAACTCTTTCACCAGAAGCTGGGTTTTTACCTTCTGAAACTAATTTTTCATTATTTGTTTCAAATTTAATTCTATCAATTATTTCTCCAGGTAAATAACTTGAATCTCCAGGAACTTTAACTTCAATTTTTTTCAACATTTGTCTTAAAATTGTCTCTATATGCTTATCATTAATTATAACACCTTGTAATCTATAAACTTCTTGAACTTGGTTTACAAAATATTCAGTTAAATCTTTAATACCTAAAATTCTTAAGATATCATGTGGTAAAGGTTGACCGTCAAGTAAATATTCACCTTTTTTAATTTCTTCGCCTTGGTTAAAATTGATATGTTTACCCTTAGGAATTAAATAATTTGAAACATCGCCATTATCTGATTGAATTGATATTCTCTGCTTGCCTCTAACTTCTTTTCCAAATAAAACTTTACCATCATTTTCTGCAATTATGGCGCTGTCTTTAGCTTTTCTTGCTTCAAATAATTCTGCAACTCTAGGTAACCCACCAGTTATATCTTTAGTTTTTGTTGTTTCTTTTGGTAGTCTAGCTATTACATCGCCTGCAAATATTTTTTGACCATCTTTTACCGATAAAATAGAATCTGGAACTAAATAATATCTCGCTTCATTATCATCAGCTTTTTTAATCACATTACCCTTGCTATCTCTCAAGGTTATTCTTGGTTTCAAATCAGTATTTTTAGATTGAGATCTCCAATCAATAACAGATTTTGATGATATTCCTGTAGCATCATCAGTTATTTCCTGAAGAGATACACCATCTACTAAATCTACATATCCAGCTATACCACTTTTTTCTGCAATTACAGGGGTTGTGTATGGATCCCATTCACAAATTTTAGAATTCTTTTTGACTTTGTCTCCATTCTGAAAAAATAATTTTGATCCATAAGCAACTTTATAAACAGCTACTTGGACTCCATTTTCATCTTCAATTGATAATTGTGTATTTCTTCCCATTACAATTAAATTTTTCTTTGAATCTTCTAGTAAATTTGTATTGATTATTTTTAAAATTCCTTCAGTTTTTGTTACAATTTGAGACTCTTGTTTAACTGAAGCCGTTCCTCCAACGTGGAATGTTCTCATAGTTAACTGAGTTCCTGGCTCACCAATTGATTGAGCAGAAATCATGCCGATTGCTTCGCCAACATGCACCATTTTTCCTCTAGATAAATCTCTTCCATAACAAGTAGCGCACACACCTATTTTTGAACTACATGTCATTACAGAGAAAGCGTTTATAAACTTAACACCAGCTGCATCAATTTTATCACAACAAGCTTCGTCTATCATTTCTAGTTTTTTAATGATAATTTCTCCTGTAATAGGGTTTTTAACGTTAGATGCTGCAACCCGACCTAAAGCTCTTTCGGATAAACTAACAACTACATTTCCACCTTCTAAAATTTCAGCTAATTCAATGAAACCTGGTTTTTCACATTTAATTTTACTAATAGTTAAATCTTGAGCTACATCACATAATCTTCTTGTTAAATATCCAGAACTTGCAGTTTTTAAAGCTGTATCAGCTAAACCTTTTCTAGCTCCGTGTGTTGAGTTAAAATATTCAAGAGCTGTTAAGCCTTCTTTAAAATTAGATGTAATTGGTGTTTCAATGATTTCACCTGAAGGTTTAGCTATTAAACCTCTCATACCTGCTAATTGTTTCATTTGTGCAGCGGAACCTCTAGCTCCACTATCAGCCATCATAAAGACTGAGTTGATTTGTAGGCCATCTTTTGTTGTTTCGGTTGCCGATATACCTCTCATCATTTCTCCAGCAACTTTATCTGTACATTTTGACCATGCATCTACAACTTTATTATATTTTTCCCCTCTTGTAATTAATCCTTCAGCATATTGGTTTTCATAATCACCAATTAATTTTTTTGTGTCATCGATTAACTTTCCTTTGTTAGCGGGAATAATTAGATCATCTTTACCAAAAGAAATCCCTGCTTTAAAAGCATGTTTAAATCCAAGGTCTTTTAGCTTATCACAATAAATAACTGTACTTTTCTGTCCACAAAATCTAAAAACTGAATCTATAATTTCAGAAACAGTTTTATTTGGAAGCAACCTATCTATAAGAGAAAATTTAATATTTTTATTTTTAGGTAAAAGATTTGCTAATAAAAATCTACCAGCAGTACTAGTATATTTTTCAATTTTTTTATTTCCTTTTTCATCAACAGTTTCATATCTTGAAATAACTGTTGAATGAACTTTAATTTTACCAGACTCAAGTCCTTGCTCTATTTCATCACAATTAACAAAATAACCCTCTATATTTTTTGTTTGAAATGGTGGTTGAGATAAATAATAAATTCCTAAAATCATATCTTGACTGGGTACAATAATAGGTTTCCCATTTGATGGACTTAAAATATTATTTGTAGAGAGCATTAAAATTCTAGCTTCTAATTGAGCTTCTAAACTTAATGGGACATGAACTGCCATTTGATCTCCATCAAAATCAGCATTAAAAGCAGCACAAGTTAAAGGGTGTAATTCAATAGCATCACCTTCTATAAGCTTTGGTTCAAAAGCTTGAACCCCTAATCTGTGAAGTGTTGGAGCTCTGTTCAAAATAACTGGGTGCTCTCTTACTATCAACTCTAAAGCATCCCAGACTGCATTTGTCTCTTTCTCTACTAATTTTTTTGCTTGTTTTATTGTTGACGCTAGTCCAAGTTTATTTAATCTTGCATATAAAAATGGTTTAAACAGCTCTAATGCCATTTTTTTTGGCAACCCACATTGATGAAGTTTTAAGTCTGGTCCAACAACTATTACAGATCTACCTGAATAATCGACTCTTTTTCCTAATAAATTTTGTCTAAATCTACCTTGTTTACCTTTAAGCATTTCAGCTAAAGATTTTAATGGTCTTTTTCCAGTACCTGTAATTACTCTTCCTCTTCTACCATTATCAAATAATGCATCGACAGATTCTTGGAGCATTCTTTTTTCATTTCTAATAATTATATCTGGAGCTTTAAGATCCATTAATCTTTTTAGTCTATTGTTTCTATTAATAACTCTTCTATATAGATCATTCAAATCTGAAGTAGCAAATCTACCTCCATCAAGTGGAACTAATGGCCTTAATTCAGGAGGAATAACTGGAATTATAGTCAATATCATCCATTCAGGTTTTTGACCTGTCTCGATAAATGATTCTAGTAGTTTTAATCTTTTGATAGATCTTTCTTCGTTAACTTTTGACTTTGTTTCTTGAATTGTTTTAACTAAAATTTTTCTTTCAGCTTCTAAATCCATTGATTTTAAAATATCTAAAATTGCTTCAGCTCCAATTCCTGCAGTAAAAGATTCATCACCAAATTCCTCTTGGTATTTAGCTAGTTCTTCTTCGTTTAATAATTGATTTTTTTTCAAAGTTGTCATTCCTGGTTCAGTAACTATGAAATTTTCAAAATACAAAACCCTTTCTACTTCTTTAAGCTTCATGTCTACTGCTAAGGATATTCTACTAGGTAAAGATTTTAAAAACCATATATGAGCGACAGGTGTAGCTAAATTAATATGACCCATTCTTTCTCTTCTAACATTTGATTTTGTTACTTCTACTCCACACTTTTCGCAAATAATTCCTCTAAATTTCATTCGTTTATATTTACCACATAAACATTCATAATCTTTTATAGGTCCAAAAATTCTAGCACAAAATAAACCGTCTTTCTCAGGTCTAAAAGTTCTATAATTAATAGTTTCTGGTTTTTTAATTTCACCATAAGTCCAAGATTTAATCTTATCTGGACTAGCTAAAGTAATTTTAATACTACTAAAATTTTGTGCTTCTGAAATTTCTGTATTCTTAAATAAATCTGTTAATTCTTTTTTCATAATTAATTTAATTCAATATTAAGTGCTAATGATTTAATTTCTTTTACAAGAACATTAAAGGACTCTGGTATTCCAGATTCAAAATTCTCTTCGCCTTTAACAATTGTTTCATATACTTTAACTCTTCCTGCTACATCATCTGATTTAACTGTTAAGATTTCTTGTAAGGTGTAAGAAGCTCCATAAGCTTCAAGAGCCCATACTTCCATTTCACCAAATCTTTGACCACCTAATTGTGCTTTACCACCTAGTGGTTGTTGTGTTACCAAACTATAAGGACCAGTAGATCTTGCATGTATCTTATCTTCAACAAGGTGATGAAGTTTTAGCATATAAATAATTCCAACCGTAACATCTCTATCAAATTTTTCTCCTGTTCTACCGTCCCATAATGGAGTTTGACCGGAGCTTGGAAGTTTTGCTAGTTGAAGCATTTCAGTTACATCTTTTTCCTTAGCGCCATCAAATACAGGTGTCGCTATAGGTATACCATTCTGAAGATTTTCACATAAATCTTTAAACTCTGATTTATTTAATTTATCTAGTTTATTTTCAAATATTTCTTTTCCATAAACAGATTTTAAAAATTCTGAAATTTTTTCAGTCTTTTCAATTTTCTTTTGATTTTGAGTAATTAAATTTTTCATCTGATCTCCAAACTCTTTACAAGCCCAGCCAAGGTGTGTTTCTAAAATTTGGCCAACGTTCATACGGCTTGGCACACCAAGTGGATTTAGTACTATATCAACAGCTTTACCATTCTCTCTAAAAGGCATATCTTCAACAGGAACGATTTTACTAACAACACCCTTATTACCATGTCTTCCTGACATTTTATCTCCAGGTCGTAATCTTCTTTTGACTGCAACAAAAACTTTTACCATTTTCATTACACTTGGTAATAAATCGTCACCACTTCTAATTTTCAGAACTTTGTCCTCAAATCTTTCTAGAATGTCTTGTTTGGCTTTATTATATTGATCCTTTAGTTGAAGAATAGATTCTTCTTTTTTTGTATCGTCCACATTTAACTTAAATATATCACCAACATTTAAATTATTAATTTTTTCAAAATCTAATTTTGTGCCTTGTTCAATATCTTTAATTTTTTTGTTTACAATTGATCCATTTAAAATTTGATTTGCTCTTTGTTTAATGCTTCTTTCAAGAATTTCTTCCTCAACAATTTTATCCTGCTGAACTACTTCGATTTCAGCTCTTTCAATAGTTATAGATCTTTCATCTTTTTCAATTCCGTGCCTGTTAAAAACTCTAACATCAACAACTACGCCACTACTACCTCTTGACATTTTTAATGATGTATCAGTTACATCTATAGCCTTTTCGCCAAATATAGATCTTAATAACTTTTCTTCAGGTCCTGAAGCTGAATCTCCTTTAGGTGTTACCTTTCCTACTAGAATATCTCCTGCTTTAACTTCAGCACCAATATATACAATCCCAGATTCATCTAAATTTTTTAATGACTCTTCATTAACGTTAGGAATATCTCTAGTAATGTCTTCTTCACCTAATTTTGTATCTCTTGCCATAACTTCATATTCAACTATATGGATTGAAGTAAATACATCATCGGTAACACATCTTTCAGAAATCAAAATAGAATCTTCAAAATTATATCCCTGCCATGGCATAAACGCTACAGTTACATTTTTACCCAAGCCAAGTTCACCTAATTTAGTTGAAGGACCATCTGCTATAATATCACCAGATCTTACTTGGTCACCCACTCTTACTAAGGGTTTTTGATTTATACATGTATTTTGATTTGATCTTTTAAATTTTTGTAGATTATAAATATCTACTCCAGATTTAGTGAAGTCAGTTTCATCTGTAGCTTTAATTACAATTCTTTTTCCATCTATCTTATCAATTATTCCATCTCTTTTAGCTACTATTGTTACACCAGAATCTAAAGCAACATCACTTTCAATTCCAGTTCCAACTAAAGGTGACTCAGGTTTTAATAATGGAACAGCTTGTCTCATCATATTTGATCCCATTAGAGCTCTGTTGGCATCATCATTTTCTAAAAAAGGTATTAATGATGCTGCTACAGAAACCAATTGTTTTGGTGAAACGTCAATATAATCAATATTTTCAGCTTTTGATAAAACAAAATTTAGGTTTTGTCTGCAGGAAACTAAATCCTCAGTAATTTTTCCTTTTTCATCAACTTTAGAGTTTGCCTGTGCTATTGTATATTTAGTTTCTTCCATTGCCGAAAGGTATTCAATCTTATCTTCAACTATTCCATTTTTAACACGTTTGTAAGGACTTTCTATAAAACCATATTTATTAATTTTTGCATAAGTAGACAAACTATTTATCAAGCCAATGTTTGGTCCTTCTGGTGTTTCAATTGGGCAAATTCTTCCGTAATGAGTTGGGTGAACATCTCTTACTTCAAATCCAGCTCGCTCTCTAGTTAATCCACCTGGCCCTAATGCAGACACTCTTCTTTTATGAGTAATTTCAGATAATGGGTTTGTTTGATCCATAAACTGAGATAGCTGCGAACTTGCAAAAAAATCTTTTAAAGAAACAGTTAAAGGCTTAGCATTAATTAAATCTTGTGGCATAACTGACTCAATATCAAGAGTTGTCATTTTTTCTTTAATAGCTCTTTCCATTCTATAAACACCAATACGAGCTTGATTTTCAACTAGTTCACCAACTGATCTAACTCTTCTATTACCAAGATGGTCAATATCATCTACTTCATCTTTACCATCACGTAAATCTAACATTTTATGAACAATGGCCAAAATATCATCATTTCTTAATATTGTAATCTTATCAGAGCATTCCAAATTTAATCTTGAGTTCATCTTAACTCTACCTACGTCAGATAAGTCATATCTATCTGAACTAAAAAAAAGATTATTAAAAATTTGAGTTGCAATCTCAACAGTAGGAGGTTCACCTGGTCTTAATACTTTATAAACTTCATTAATTGCGTCAATTTTTGTTTCATTTTTATCATTAAGGATGGTCGCTAATAAATAAGGACCTTTATTAATAGAGTTTGTTATTGATATTTCAATAGTAGATATATTAGCAGTAATTATTTGCTCAAGTATAGTTTCGTTTATTTCAGTACCAATTTTAAAATTTTCATCATCTTCTTCACCTACTTTAACATCACTGTGTAAAAATTTTCCATAAAGTGAATTATTTGTAACAAAAATTTCTTTTAGTCCATCATTTTCTAATTTTTTAGCATTTAAAAAATTAATTTTATCACCTAATTTAATAATAGTTTTTCCATTCTTGGCATCTACAACTTCTTCTGAGAAGTTTTTAGTCTTATAATTTTCTGGATTAAATTTTGTTTTCCATTTTTGAATCTTTGAGTCGTATTTATATTGTTCTTTTTTATAAAATTCATTTACTATATCGCTTTTAGTTAAACCTAATGCTTGTAATAAAGTAGATGCAAAAATTTTCTTTTTTCTATCTATTCTAAAATATAAAAAGTCTTTAACATCATATTCAAAATCTAACCAAGAACCTCTGTTTGGAATAACTCTACAATTAAAAAGTAACTTGCCACTAGCGTGTGATTTTCCTTTGTCATGATCAAAGAATACACCTGGACTTCTATGCATTTGATTTACAACAACACGTTGAACACCGTTAGTTATAAATGTTCCGCTGTCCGTCATCATTGGAACTTCTCCCATGTAGACTTCTTGTTCTTTAGCAGAAAGAATATCTTTTGTATTATTTTCTTGATCAATTTCATAAACAACAAGTCTTAATGTGCATTTAAGTGCCGATGAATAAGTTAAACCTCTTTGAATACATTCTTCTGTATCAAATTTTGGTTTTTCTAATCTATAAGTTACATACTCAAGAGTTGCTTTGTCATTTAAATCTTCTATTGGAAATATACTTTTAAAAACCCTATCAAACCCTTTAATATCTTGTTCTGCAGTATCAGTTTTTAAATCAGTTAATTGTTTGTAAGAATTTTTTTGGACTTCAATAAGATTAGGAATTGACAAACTTTCTTTAAGTTTACCAAAGTTTTTTCTTATATTTTTCTTTTCAGTAAAAGATAAATGCATCTATACCATGTTAATGATTAATAAATTAACCATTAATTTAATTCTTTCTTATTAATTTATTTAAGTTCTACTTTAGCACCTGCTGCTTCTAACCTAGCTTTAATTTCATCGGCTTCTTTTTTATTAACACCTGACTTAACCTCTTTAGGTGCACCTTCAACTAAATCTTTTGCTTCTTTTAAACCTAATGATGTAATAGCTCGTACTTCTTTAATAACATTAATTTTTTTATCTCCTGCTGCAGTTAACATGATTGTGAATTCATCTTTTACTTCTTCAGCAACTCCACCTGCTGCTACTGGCGCTGCTGCAGCCATTGCTGTAACGCCCCACTTTTCCTCAAGTTGTTTTGAAAGTTCAGCTGCTTCAACAACAGTTAAACTTGATAAATCTTCAATAATTTTATTTAGGTCAGACATATTTTTTTTACTCTTTAGGTTGTTTTTTCAGAATTTTCTGGGCTCAAAGTACTCATTTTTTCAGAACGTGCAAGTAAAATACTTACAAATTTTGAAGCCGATGCTGCTAGAATTCCCACAATATTAGTCCTAGCTTCATCTAGAGTTGGCAAATTAGCTACATTTTGAACTCCCTCTTGGTCCAAAACTTCATTATCCATAATTCCACCTAAAAGTTTTAGGTTTTCATTGGTTTTTGCAAATTTTGATAAAATTCTTGCGGACATAATCGCATCATCTGAAAACGCAACAGCTGTAGCACCTTCAAATAAATTTGAAAGATCTTTACACTTAGTTTTTTCAAGAGCTAATTTTGTGATTCTATTTTTGGTAATTTTAAATTTTATACCATGTTCTCTCATTTGTGCTCTTAAATCATCAAGTTGAGACATTGTAAGACCTTGATAGTGAGTAACTAATATAGCTTTATTATTTTGAAACTGAGTTTCCATTTCACTTATATAATTCTTTTTTTCCTCTTTGTTCATCATAACTATATATTTTTTCCTAACTTAATTTTATAAGATACACCCATGCTTGATGTTATAAAGGTATTTTTTATCAAATCACCTTTTAAAGTATTATTTGATTTTTCTTTCTCAAGTGCATCAAGAATAGCATGATAGTTCTTTAGCAATTGATCATCATGAAAAGATTTTTTTCCTATACTTACACCAATATTACCATCTTTATCATTTCTAATTTCCACTTGTCCAGATTTTGCATTTGTTACTGCTTGTTTTATATTTTCAGAAACTGACCCTAATTTTGGGTTAGGCATTAATCCTTTTGGACCTAAAATTTTTCCAAGCTTTGAAAGCTTAATCATCATTCCAGGTGTACAAATAAGTTTTTCAAAATTTAATTCACCATTTTTAATTTTTTCAATAAATTCATCGCTACCAACTATATCTGCGCCAGCATCCTTAGCCTCTTGTGCTTTGATATCTTCACAAACTACGGCGACTTTTACATTTTTACCAGTACCACCTGGTAAATTTACAACTGTTCTTATATTAATTTCACCTTTTTTTTGTTTATTATTAACTTGGAAACTTAAGTCAACAGATTCATCGAATTTAGTAGTACAATTTTTTTTAACTTCTGGCAGTAATTTTTCTATTGTTTCTGAGGGAAGATTAGAAGTTTTTTCAGGGAGTTTTTTAAATCTTTTAGAAATCATTATTCTTTTACCTCTATTCCCATTGATCTTGCTGATCCTTTAATTATTTTTATAGCTTGTTCTAAGTTATGAGCATTAAGGTCTTCCATTTTTTGTTTTGCAATCTCTTCTGCTTGTTGTTTTGTTATTGAAGCTACTATGTTTCTACCAGGTTCCTTTGAGCCACTTTTTAATTTGGCTGCTTCTTTTATAAAATGCGAAGCTGGAGGTGACTTAGTTATAAAGTCAAATTTTTTATCTTTATAAACTGTAATTACAACAGGAATTGGTTTGCCCATAAAAGCCTTTGTTTTTTCATTAAAAGCTTTGCAGAACTCCATAATATTAATTCCTCTTTGGCCTAATGCTGGTCCTACTGGAGGTGCTGGATTAGCTTGACCACCATTGATCTGTAATTTTATAAATCCACTAATTTCTTTTTTTGAAGCCATTAACTTACTTTCTCTACTTGGTTATATTCCAAATCAACTGGTGTTGGTCTCCCAAAAATTGATACTGAAACTTTAAGTCTCGATTTTTCTTCATCTATTTCTTCAACCATTCCATTGAATGATGCAAAAGGTCCATCAACAACTTGAACATTTTCACCAATTGAATACTCTATACCAGATTTTGGTTGTGCTACGCCATCTTTTATTTGACCTAGTATTTTTTCTATCTCTTTATCTGAAACTGGTATCGGAATTCCTTTTGAGCCTAAAAAACCACTAACTCTCTTTATATTTTTTATCATATGATAAATATTATTATCCATTTCACTTTTAATTAACACATAACCCGGAAAATATTTCTTTTTTCTCTGTATTCTTTTTCCTCTTTTAACTTCAGTAATATCATGTGTGGGTACAACAATTTCTTCAATTTTCTCAGAAATTTTTGCTTTTTCTGCCTCTTCTTTAATCAAACCAGCTACTTTATTTTCAAAACTGGAATGTGATTGAACAATATACCAACTTTTCATTAGACACTTACCTTTAGTAATAAGTCTAAAAAAAATTTCAGGACTTGATCAAGTAATAGGAAAAATATTGAAGCAACTATTGCCATTGCTACAACCATTAAGGTTCCTTGCATTGTCTCTTTACCGGTAGGCCAAGAAACTCTAAAAGCTTCTTGTTTAACTTCCTGTATAAATTTTAACGGGTTCTTCATAATAATAATTCAACTAAGTTTGGCAGGAGCGGAGGGACTCGAACCCTCAGCCTCCGGTTTTGGAGACCGGCGCTCTACCAATTGAGCTACACTCCTATAGAGCTACTCTATAATTTTAGTTACTACACCAGCTCCAACTGTTCTTCCACCTTCACGAATAGCAAAATTTAATTTTTCTGCCATCGCAATAGGTGTAATTAATTTAACAATAAACTTAGCATCATCACCAGGCATAACCATTTCAGTACCAGTAGGTAATTCAACTTCTCCTGTCACATCTGTTGTTCTAAAATAAAACTGAGGTCTATATTTAGTAAAGAAAGGAGTGTGTCTCCCACCCTCTTCTTTTTTAAGCACATATGCCTGAGCTTCAAATTTTGTATGAGGAGTTACTGAACCTGGTTTACAAAGAACTTGTCCTCTTTCGATATCAGCTCTTTCTACACCTCTAAGTAAGATTCCAACATTATCTCCGGCTTCACCTGAATCTAAAAGTTTTCTAAACATTTCGACACCAGTACAAACTGATTTTTTAGTATCCTTCACACCAACGATTTCAATTTCTTCACCAGTTTTAATTACTCCAGACTCTATTCTACCAGTAGCAACAGTACCTCTTCCTGAAATTGTAAATACATCTTCAACAGGCATTAAGAATGCTTTGTCAATGTCTCTAGTGGGTTGTGGAATAAATTCATCAACTGCTTTCATTAATTCTACAATAGAGTTTTTTCCTATTTCATCATCTCTACCTTCTACAGCAGCTAAAGCAGAACCTTTTATGATAGGAGTTTTTTCTCCTGGATATTTATAAGAAGTTAAAAGTTCTTTAATTTCTTCTTCAACAAGATCAATCATTTCTTTATCATCTACTTGATCAACTTTATTTAGGTAAACAACAATTGAAGGTATTCCAACTTGTCTTCCTAAAAGGATATGTTCTCTAGTTTGAGGCATAGGACCATCAGCAGCATTAACTACTAAAATTGCTCCATCCATTTGTGCAGCTCCAGTGATCATGTTTTTAACATAATCAGCGTGACCTGGACAATCTACGTGGGCATAGTGTCTTTTTTCAGTTTCGTACTCAACGTGAGCAGTTGAAATTGTAATTCCTCTTTCCTTTTCTTCTGGAGCTTTATCAATTTGATCATACGCAGTAAATGTTGCAGTTGAACCATCAGTTTCTGATAATACTTTAGTGATTGCAGCAGTTAAAGTTGTCTTACCATGATCAACGTGACCGATTGTACCGATATTGCAGTGCGGTTTATTTCTTACGAATTTTTCTTTTGACATTTATTTTTACCTCAGTTTTTGTTTTAATTAATAATTTCTTTTTTTCTTGGAGCGGGTAAAGAGAATCGAACTCTTACATCCAGCTTGGAAGGCTAGCGTTCTACCATTGAACTACACCCGCACAACCCCAAGAATAACACTCCATTGTTGTAAAAAATTTTATTGAATGGTGGAGGGGGAAAGATTCGAACTTTCGAAGACCGAAGTCAACGGGTTTACAGCCCGCCCCATTTGACCGCTCTGGAACCCCTCCTTTTTGGGGAAGTGTCCCCTTATTCAATAAAGCTTCAAACAACAAGCGTTTTATATATTTTTATTGTGTAATTGCAACACGAGATTTAGTAGGAAAACGTGATAAAATACGTATAAAACTGCATATAATTTATGAATAAATCACCTTTTTTTATTGTTGGGCAACATGCTGTAATTGAAGCTTTAAGAAACCCAAAAAGAAAAGTTTTAAAAGTGTTTTTAACAGAAGAAAGTAAAAAAAATATTCATAGAAAAAATCCAAAAAAGAATGTTCTTGATGATGTTAAAATTTACTACAAAACAAAAAAAGAACTAGATAAATACACAACTAAAGAACAATTAATGCATGGTGGTTATATTGCTGAGATTGAACATATTGAACAACCAGTTTTAAAAGAATTTATTAAAGGAAAAAATAAGTTAACATTTGTTTGTATTGACGAGGTAACGGATCCAAGAAATATTGGTTCATTAATAAGGAGTGCCGCATCATTCAATATTGATGGTCTAATAGTTAAAGAACGACAATTTCCTAGTGATAGTAAATTAATGTATAAAGCTGCAAGCGGATGTATGGAACATCTTAATATTTTTCAAGTTTCTAATATTAATTCAACACTAAAGAACTTAAGAGAAAAAAACTTTTGGGTATATGGTTTTGATACAAATGGAAAAAAGAACTTTACAGAAATTAAATGGGAAGGAAAAAACATTCTTTTATTTGGTTCAGAAGGATTTGGTATGAGAGAACATACTGATAAA
This sequence comes from uncultured Candidatus Pelagibacter sp., assembly GCA_905612435.1. GTDB lineage: Bacteria > Pseudomonadota > Alphaproteobacteria > Pelagibacterales > Pelagibacteraceae > Pelagibacter. Next base: position 3,371 of record CAJQRZ010000014.1, on the reverse strand, counting down.
TATACAGATTTTTTAGTTAGAATTGATATTAATAAGAATATTGAAAGCTTAAATATATCAAATAGTGCAGCAATAGTTTTTCATCACCTCAGTTATTTAAAAAAAAATCTTGATTAGTGGAAGGATTCTTAATAAAAACTCATTATGCCCTTGTAGGTCAGCTGGTAGAGCAATTGATTTGTAATCTTTCTTCTAACCAAACTTCATCAATAAACTAGCATAAAATAACAAAAAAATATTCTCTAAAATTAGAAACCGATTTAAAACTGATTTTGAATATTTGAACTGTTAAAATAAGAGCAAAAGTGGTTGCTCATTGCGTCATAAAAAACCTCTTGTACTAGGATCCTTGATGGATAAAAAAGGATAAACGAAATGGAAAAGAAATCTTCATATATGCTAACGGCAAGATTGAAAAAGGCATCTAGAAGAATGATAACTTAATAAAACCAGAAAAATAAATATTAAATGTACAAAATGTAAAAAAATTTAATTACAACATTTGCTAAATATGTGCGGATAATAATAATCTAAATAATTTTGTGCAGTCAAATGAGAAGCTCTGTCATTTTTCCAAAAAATTTTCTCTATTTTTGGATCTTCTATAAGATCTATTTCAATATTTTTATAAACATAATCAAAATCATCATTAAAGTTGATATGTAATATTTTTTTTTTATGGGGAGAATTAAAAATAGTATCATTAATTATCAAACTAATATTTTCTTTAAATTTTGTTTTATCATTAACTAAATGATTTCTGTGAGGATGTGTTACAATAACTAACTTTTTGACATCATTATTCTTAAATACATTATTAATATAGTTGTTTAATCTATATTTAATAATTTTTTTATCATCTTTTTCTAACCCATATACCAAAGGTGCTATAACTGTCGGAACATCATCAATTAAATAAATAATTCTAGAAACTATATAACTACATGTCTTATAAAAATCATTGTTAAATTGCTTATACCTAGAAATAAAAAACTCTTTTGACAATCCTAATAATTTAAAAAAAGAAAAATTTTTACTATCTAGAATATTAAAAAAATTTTTTTTAAATTCATAAGAAACATAATTGTTTTCAAGGTTCAATGTATTTTTATTGAGCGTTTGATATCTATGAAATTCATCTCCTAAATCTGTTTGATCCATAATAGCAATAATTATTGAAGGATGTATATTAAATTTATTTCTCAAGAGATGTAATTGAACATTCATAGGACTTACTGAAAAACCGATCACACCAGCACTATATAATCCAAAGTTTCTTTTGGTTGCTAATTTTTTTAAAAAAATTCTTATCTTTGGAGTATGTGCAAACGATGCCCACGAGTCACCTTGGATTAAAATATTCTCATTATTTTCTTTTTTAAAAGCATTAATTGATACATAGAATGAATTATTTATATCACTTTTAGAAACATAATTTTCAAATTCCTCAGGTTCATTGATATATGGGTTTAAATCAACATAATCCTTTGTAAACTTATCGAAAAAATTATTATTTTCTCGTTTTTGAAATAAATCTTTTGATTTTATCATAATTGGATGATTGTTTATTCTATTTATAATTAAATAAGATAAAAATTCTATTGATGAAAAAATCAATATTATTAAAATTAAGAAGAAAAATTTTTTATTCATTTATTAGATACATTTACTCAAAAAAAAAAGAAATGGGAAGAAAAATTATAATTTTAAAAAATTTATTCTGTATATTTTTGTATACATTCCAATAGCATTTTTATGGTTTTTTTTTGAAAGTTTCTATTGCTGGTTTAAGAAAATCAATTCCAGACAGACAGGTTAAGCCAACTTTTTTAAATCCATATGAAAGACCTCCTGCACCGGAAAATAGATCAACAAATGTAAATTTCTTACTCATTATAATTTTTTATTTTAGAATCGTTAATAATTATCATTATATAATTTATAATTAGATTAATCTTAATACTTTACAAAAAATAAACTTCTTAAAATTTATGCTACTAATCAATTCACTTTATACTTTAATCAATTGATGTTTAAATTTGATGGATATAATTTTAGTATAATTTTATTGAAATTTTTAGTTTTTACTTGAGTTTTTAGACAAAAAAAATGTGTGCTAGAAATTATAATTGATATATAACCCACTAGTTGTTAATAAAACTTATGCCCTTGTAGCTCAGCTGGTAGAGCAATTGATTTGTAATCAATAGGTCCGCGGTTCGACTCCGTGCGGGGGCACCACACAATCCTTTATTTATTTCACTTTTAGAAAAATTAAAAAGAGGTAAGAGAAATGAGCAAAATAAAGAATATATATAGGAAGAAAGTAAAAGTGGTTTTAGTTAATTTATTTCTTTTCTCAATTCTTCAATTTTAATTTTTTTTTGTAAACTTCTATTTTTATCATAAAGAAGATTAAACTTAATTGCATTATTTGTTTTAATTGAGATTAATTTAGCATTTCTAAATTCTATGTTGTCAGCAACAGCACTAATTGGTCTTTTTAAAGGATTCAAATTTTTTATTATTATTTTAGATTTTTCACTTACAATTTTTCCTTTCCATCTTCTTGGTCTAAAAGCACTTATGGGTGAAATAGAAAGTTTTTTTGAGTTCAAACTTAAAATGGGTCCATAAACAGAAAGATTATAAGCAGTGCTACCCGCTGGCGTCGAAACAAGAACTCCATCAGAAATTAATTTTTTAATAATTTGTTTGGATTGAGTTTTAATTGACAGTGATGCAGCTTGTCTACCTTGTCTTAAAATTGAAACTTCATTAATAGCTATTGTTTTTTTGGTTATTCCCAATTTATTTTTTACTGTCATTACTAAAGGTGATATTGTTATCATTTTAGCTTTAGAAAGATTTTTGATAGTATTTTTTAATGAGAATTTATTCATCAAAAATCCATAGTCTCCTGAATTAATTCCATAAAATGATTTTTTTAATTTGTGATTTTTTTTTAAAGTAGCTAACATAAAACCATCTCCACCTATGACAATAATCAAGTTAGATTTAACTAAGCTGTAAAGTTTCATTTTTTGAGATAAGAATGATTTAATTTTCAATGATTTTTTATTTTTATCAAAAAAAATATAAGGCTTAAGCATTTTATTGGTGCCCTCGGCCAGACTCGAACTGGCACTCCCAAAAGGGCAAGGATTTTAAGTCCTTTGTGTCTACCAATTTCACCACGAGGGCACATCTATTTGTCATGTTTATACTTGTATAAACTTATAACTCAACTCTTTAACTGACCCAAGTTTCTTTTGATGTGTGACTGATATGTGACTTTATGTGACCGGTGGAGTACCAAATGGCAGTCAAATAAGCTTTGTTTCTGTATATTTATAATATTAATTAGTTAC
>CAJQRZ010000013.1 GCA_905612435.1 uncultured Candidatus Pelagibacter sp. | reverse complement strand
TATGCTTGGAAACTAATAGAACTGAGAATCAAAAATAATGAAATATTTGATGACCTTAAAAGAATGTTAGATCTTAATTTTTCTAAAGAAATAAGGAATTTTAAATGACAATTAACACAGCATTAATTTTGTGTGCTGGTTACGGAAATAGATTAAATCCGTTAACATTAGTAAAACCAAAACCACTTTTGAAGATTAATGAAATTACATTACTCGAAAACTGTATTAATTTAATTCAATTTTTAGGAATAAAAAAAATAATAATAAATACGTTTTATTTAAAAGAAAAAATTGAAAATTTTATTAGAACAAAAAAATTTAATTTAGATATTCAAATAATTAACGATGGAAAAGTAATTTTAAATACTGGAGGAGGAATTTTAAACATGATGGATTCTTCAAATGAGTCAGATTTTTTAACTTTAAATCCAGATACTGTATGGGATAAGAATTATGTAAAAATTATTCAAAATATGGAAAAATTTTATTTTTCTAGTCAAATTAAAAATATACTTTTGCTTGATAATAAAAATCTTAGTTTTGATAAAAAATTAAAAGGTGATTTTAATCTTATAGAAAATAAAATAAAAAAAGATGACCAAAACGATTTGATTTATACTGGGTGCCAAATAATTAATAAAAGTCTATTCGAATCCTACTCTATTAATAATTTTTCAATATCAGAAATTTGGAATGAATTAATTAATATAAATGAGTTATACGGTTATGAGAGCTCAGAAAATTTTTATCATTTGACAAATCTAAAAGTTTACGAAGAATTATTAAAAAACAAGTAAATCTTTAGCTCTAACTTTATCTAAGTATTTGCATTCCATGATTTCAAGTTTAGAATTCAGATTAATTAGAAGGGGATTGCCAGTTGGTATTTCAAGTAAAGATATTTTTATATTATCTAGATTAAATAAGAATTTACATAACGCTCTAATTGAATTTCCATGAGCTGAAATTACAATATTTTTATTTTCTAACAATTTATTTTGAATATCAGAATTATAATATTCTATTACTCTCTCATAAGTATCTTTAAGTGACTCTGTGTCTGGAATTTTTTCTGTAGGGATTTTTTTATAAGTCTCAATATTTAATGGGTGATATGGATTATTTCTACTTAAAGGGTCAGGCTTTACGTCCCAAGATCTTCTAAATTCTTGAATTTTATCTTCACCAAGTTTTTTTTTCATTTCATCTTTATTTAAGCCTGTTAATGCACCGTAATGTCTTTCATTTAATGGCCATGCCTTTATGGGTTCTCTTTTATCTCTTAAAGTATCTTGAATAAGTTTTAGTGTATTAATGGCTCTTAATTGAAAAGATGAAAAAAAAAAATCTATATCTATATTTAATTCCTTTATATATTCTCCAGATTTGCATGCTTCCAATTTTCCTTGGCTAGTAAGATCCACATCAACCCAACCAGTGAATCTTTTTTCTAGGTTCCATTCACTTTGACCATGTCTAACTAAAATTAAATGAGGCATATGATATATTTTGATAACTGATAAAATAGATAAAATAAATAAAATTATTATGAAAAAAATAAATACTATTTTAATTAAAGGCTTTCATTGTGCTAATTTAATACTAATAATATTTTATTTGTATCCTGGAAGTATATTAGGTCATGTTTTGTATAATGATCCCTCTAATCAACCCGAAATTACAAGAGATTTTTTAATTGCTTCTAATCATTTTTATGCATTTATTGTTTTGTCTACAATAGGAATTTTAGCTTACCACAATACTAAGAAAATTAATTTTTTAATTAACTATCTATTTTTATCATCCATTATTCTAGAATTTTTTCATATGGTTATTCCCAATAGAGGTTTTGATCCAAAGGATTTATTTGGAAATATTATAGGTGTTACAGTGGTTGTCATTGTTTATAAAATTAAAAAAAAATATGAAAAAAATAGTTAATATTTCTCTAGCTTTGATAATCTTATTTATTTCAGCTTGTTCTTCTATACCTAAAAATACATCTAATAGTTGTTCAATTTTTAATGAAAGATATTTATGGTACAAGCATGCAAAAAAAACAGAAGAAAAGTGGGGGACACCTATTTATGTTCAGCTGGCAATAATTAAGATTGAATCAGACTTTGATTGGTTAGCAAAGCCAGAGAGACAAAAAATATTTAAGATCATTCCATTCAAAAGACCATCAAGTTCTTTTGGTTATTCACAAGCTGTGAATGGAACATGGGAACAATATAAAAATGAAACTGGAAATAAACTAGCAAGAAGAACAAGATTTAAAGACAGTGTTGATTTTATAGGCTGGTATACTAATAAGACAGAGTCTATTTTAAAAATTTCTAAAAAAGATGTTTTTAGACAATACATTGCTTATCATGAGGGATGGGGTGCATATAAAAATTATAAAAAAAATCAGAAAATAATTATCTTGGCGAAAAAAGTTAAGAATCAATCAGACAAGTATAAATCCCAATTACAAAAATGTCAGAAAAAACTAAATAAAAATAAATATATTATTTTTTAACGAAGTTGTTTTTTTAGTTCAATATCCACAGCATCTATTCTTTTCGTATTTTTTGCCAATACCAAATACATTGTTGGAGTTACGTACAATGTAAAGAAGGTCGATATAATCATTCCACCTAAAATAGTAGCACCAACAGCTAATCTTGATGCTTCACCAGCCCCTGGGCCTATATTTCCTATAACTAGAGGCATCATGGCTATCATTGTACTTATTGATGTCATCATTATAGGCCTAAATCTTAAGTGACAAGCTTCTTTAACAGATGTTTCAATATTTTTTCCAGCAGTTCTTAGTTGGTTAGCATAATCAACTATGAGAATACTATTTTTAGTAGATATTCCAATCAGTATCACAAGTGCTATTTGAGAGAAAATATTAATGGAGCTATTTAAGAATAAAATAAAAACCAATCCACCAAACAAAGCAAGTGGGACAGTTAACATAATAATAAAAGGGTGAATAAATGAATTAAAGGTTGCAGCCATTACCAAGTATGCTGTCAAGAAAGCTAATCCAAAAATAATGAATAATTCATTGCTAGTTTCCTTAAGCTCCTCCGACTTTCCTTTCCAGGCAATTTGATTATCTACACCAATTTCAGAAACTGTTTTTTCTAAGTATGATATTGCTTCTGTAAGAGTATAATTTTCGGATATATTTGCAGATATGGTAACAGCACTTTGTCTATTATATCTTGCTAGTTTTTTTGCTGAACCTTCCTCCTTAAATTCCACTAAATTTGCTAGTGAAATTAATTTACCTGTAGTTTCTGATCTTACAAATATTTTAGCTAGACCTTCTTTTGCCCTTCTATCCTCTAAGTATTGTTGAAGAATAATAGGATATTCTTTACCTAGTTTATTAAATTTAGTTACAGTTTTTCCCCCATAAAGAGTTTCTAAAGTTTTACCAATAGAGTCAGTCGAAACACCTAAATCTTTAGCTTTATTTTTATTAATAATTAATTTTATTTCAGGTTTATCTCTTGAATAGTCAGATTCTATTCTAGATAAGTTTTTATTTTTTCTAAGTTTAGATATAACTTTGTTTTGTACACTTTCTAACTCTTCATAAGTATTTCCCAATATAACCATCTGAATAGGTTTGTTAAAACTAGACACCCGAATAGATTGTGGAGAAATTGGAAAAGCCACAGTTTCAGGTACAGTTACTATTTTTCCAATTGCTTCCCTCATAACTGTTAGGGAACTTTTTTTTCTATCAGCCCAATTATCTAATAATGCAATGATTATAAAACTGTTAAATGAATTTTTATTACTTCCAAATCCGGGAACGCGCATAATAAATCTGTCATAAGGACTATCTTCAGCTTGAAGAAGAGGTATTAACCTTGCCTCAACGTCTTGTGCTCGTTTTTTAGTATACTCAAATGAACTACCCTCATCAGCAAAACCAAGAACAAGGTACACACCTCGATCTTCCATAGGCAATAATTCTTTTTTTGTAAAAGTAAATAAAACACCAGACAGAACAATGGTAAAAATGATGAATGAAATTATAATTTTTTTTTTATTTAGCCAATAACTGAGAGTTTCTTGATAGAAGCTTGATAATGATTTAAAAAATTTATCAAACTTAACGACAATAAAATTTTGCTTTTTTTGTTTTGCTAAAAATTTACTTGCTAACATTGGAGACAGTGTAAGAGCTACAAATGAAGAGACTACAATTGAAACAGAGAGTGCTATTGCAGTTTCTCTAAACAACGTTCCTGCAATACCATCAATAAAAATTAAAGGAAGAAAAACAGCTATAAGAATTAATGTAGTAGCTATAATTGCAAAACTAATTTGTTTTGAACCTTTGTATGCTGCAACTAAAGAATTTTCTCCATTTTCAATTCTGGTATAAATTGCATCAGTCATTATTACTGAGTCGTCGGTAATTATACCTATTGCTAAAATAAAACTTAATAAAACAAAAATATTTATTGATAAGCCAAATAAGTAAAGACCTAAAAAAGATGCTATTAAACTTACAGGTAAAGCAACAGCTGGGACAATCACAGCTTTTATATTTCCAAGAAATAAATAAATAATTGCTACAACCAATATGAAGGCAATTATTAAAGTTTTATAAACTTCTTTAATTGCAGAGCCTACATAAGTTGCTCTGTTAAAGGCAACTTCTATATTAACTCCCTCAGGCAATGTTTTTTTAACTTTAACTAATTTTTTTTTGATAGCATTTGATAGTTCTACGGTTGAAGCCCCACTTCTTGCATAAATACCAATTCCTACTGTCTTTAAATTTAGAGCTTCTTTTGTTTGTGTTTTAAATAATGTTTTTTCTGAAACAGGTCCGAATTCTATATTCGCAACATCAGAAAGTCTGACCGTGCTACCTTTCAATTTCTTTATTGGCAATTCTTTTAACTTATAAATGTTATTATATGATTTATCTAAATTTAAAGTTAAATCTATATTGTTAGCTTCAAGAGTACCCGCTGGAAGACTTACGTTCTCACTTCTTAAGGCTTTCTCAACTTCTTGAATGGTTAAATTATTAGCAGCTAATTTGATAGGATCTATCCAAACTCTTACACTTAATTCTCTTAACCCTCCTACCAAAATTCTTCCAACATTTTTTACACTCGAAAACTGGTCTACTAAATATCTCTCAGTATAATCTCCAAGTTCTAAATCACTCCAATCAGAAGACGATACAGCTAACCACATCGTTGTTGTAAATCCTGCTGCTTGTTTTAATATTTGAGGAGCATCTGCCTCGCTAGGTAAGTTATCAACTACTCTTGCAACTCTTTCTCTTATGTCGTTAGCAGCACTGTCTAAATCAATATCTGTATTAAATTCAACATTAACCGAACTACTTCCATTTTCAGATGTTGAAGTAATATTTTTAATTCCTGCGGCTCCTCCAACAACATCCTCGATTACCTGTGTTACTTCTTGATCAATTATTGAAGCTGATGCAGATCTATAATCCACTTTAATTTGTACTACTGGTGACTGTAAACCATCTGGTAATTCTCTTACTGGAAGCTTAGAAAAAACAAATATTCCAAATACAATTAATATAAGAGACATTACCCACGCAACAACCGGTCTTCTTATACTTACATCAGTTATAAACATTACTTTTTAATAGGTTTTATTTTGCCTCTGGGTCTAACTTTTTTTAATCCTTCAGCAACAATGGTTTCTCCTTCATTAAGGCCAGTGATAACCTCAATAAATCCACCTTCTCTTATTCCAATTTTTATTTCTGTTTTATTTGTTATGTTATCTTCAGAAACTTTATAAACGTAAGTTTTATTTCCTAGTATCATCATGCTTGTATCAGGTATACCAAGGGAATCTCGTTCGTTATAATTAATAACCACCTCTAGAAGAGAGCCAGGTATTAATTCAGAATTTTCATTCTCAATCATAACTCTTGTAAGTAAACTTCTTGTTTCAGCATTAATTCTGCTTGAGACGGCATATACTTTTCCATTGTAAGTCTTATTTTTACTTCCAGAGAATTTTGCTGTAATAGGTAAATTTTTCTTTATAAATGGAGCAAAAGTTTCAGGAATTTTTAGATCGGAATAAATAATTGAGTTATCATCTAAAGTTATAATAATTGAATTATCTGACCCAAGAATATCTCCAGTTATGCCCCTGTATCCAAGAACACCATCGAATGGTGCTATAATATTTTTATCTTTAAGTTTAACTATTAAATCTCCTTTTTTAACATAATCTTTAAGGGTTAATTCAGATATTAAATTATCTCTTTTAATTCTAAAAGAGGTTGTTTTTTTTGAGATTGCAGTGCCAAAGCTTTCAATATTTTCAGAAAAACTTTTATAAGCAACTTCTTTAACAATAATTCCTGGAGGAGACCTTTTACTAAATTTTTTTTTAAAATGATTGCCTATCATTGTTCTACCAATAATTACTAATGTGATTATTAAGAAGAAGGTTATTATTGCAGTTGTAATTTTTGTTGATCTTTTCATATTTTAATTTTTTCCATACTCACTCCATGAGCCATCATAAACTGTTGGCATATATTTAGTGTCTATTAAGGAATAAGCAAGAGCCAAAACTGAAGCGGTAACTCCAGAACCACAAGTAAATACAATGTTTTTATCAAGTTCACATTTAGTTAATCTAAACTTTTTGAGAATTGTGTTTTTATTAATAAATGTACGATCTTCATTTATAAGTTCAGAAAAGGGTAGGCAAAAGGAGTTCTTTATAGAGCCACTTCTTAAGCCTTTTCTCGGCTCAGTCACTTTGCCATCAAATCTTTCTCTACTTCTTGCATCAATAACTTTAAATTTATTTATAGAAATGTTTTCATTTATTTCTTTTTTATTTTTTACTAGTTCTTTTTTTTCAGCAGCTAGATAATTACTGATCTTAATTTTTGTTAAATTAATAGTTGTTGGTTTTTTTTCATTATTCCATTTTTTTAAACCACCATCTAATATATGTATAAGATTTGGGTTATGTCCAAAGTAAATAAAATTATACCAACACCTGCAAGAGCTAATAACATCGGAGTTATCATAGATAACTATTTGATCTTCATTTTTTATTCCCATATTTGATACAATTTCCTCCCATGATTTAATATCAGTTAGCATATGAGGTAGATCGGTATCCGTTTTAGAATTTTTGTCTAAGTCAAAAAAGATTGTGTTTTCTATATGTTGCTTTTGATACTCTTCAAAACCGTTTCTCTTCGTTTGAGGCATGTGCCATGAGCAATCAATAATTTTTACATTTTTTAGATTTTTTTCTAGCCAGTTTGTATCTACTAAAGGCATATTATCTTTTTTCTAAATATCTTTGATGATATTCTTCAGCAGGACAGTAATTTTTTAACAGAGAATATTTTGTTACAACTTTTCCAGATAAATTTGAATCCACTTTTTTAATAGTATTTTCAGCAATTTCTTTTTGCCTGTCATTTAAATAAAATATTTCACTTCTATATTGTGTTCCAAAATCTGGCCCTTGTGAATTTAAAGTCGTAGGATCGTGAATTTCAAAAAAGAATTCTAAAATTTTTTCATAAGAAATAACCTTAGAGTCAAAGTCTAATTTAATAACCTCTGCATAATTAGTGTTGCCAGTGCACACTTCTTTATAAGTGGTTTCTTTATTGTCACCACCACAGTAACCAACTTCTGTTTTGATAACCCCTTCAAGTTTACTAAACTTGATTTCTGGCCCCCAAAAACACCCTAATCCTAAAACTGCTATTTCCATTGATTATAGTTTAATTTGATTTACAAATTATTGCTATGTTAACTAAAAATCAATTAGGTTTTTTGTACATGTTTCTATCTGTGTGCACTTTTTCTGTTATGGATTTACTTGTAAAATGGTCAAGTGATTATCCAACAGGAGAAGTATTGTTTTTCAGGGGTTTTTTTGGACTTTTACCAACTTATTTTTTAATACCAAAAAATAAATTAAAAACTTTTTATACAACAGAAAGATCCAAAGAGCATTTATTTAGATGCCTTATGGGTTTAACAGCTTTAATAGCAATAGTTGTTGCATTAAGAGAGCTTCCTTTAGCTGTCGTTGTTAGCTTGTCCTATGCAGCACCTTTATTTATTACGATCTTATCAATCTTTTTACTGAGTGAGAAGGTGGGTGTTTTTAGATGGTTAGCAGTCTTGATCGGATTCATTGGCGTTATTATAATTGCTGAACCTGGCTTTAAAGGTATGAATTATTTTTATTTTCTCCCATTAATATTCTGTATTGGGATGGCTTTTGTAACTATTACAATTAGAAAGTTATCTACGACAGAACCTATTTGGCTTATCTCAATTTTTTTTACAATTACAATTTCAATTGCAGGCTTAGTCACAATTCCCATGAGCTGGATAATACCAAATTTTCAAGATTTTATTCTTTTAGCTTTAATTGGAGTTACGGGAGGTTCTGCAAATTTATTTTTAACTCAATCCTATAAGCTTTCAGAGGTATCTTTAGTTGCACCTTTAAAATATTTAGCTTTAATATTTGCTATTATTTTTGGCTATTTAATTTGGAATGAGATACCAACAGTAAAAACATTAATTGGTGCATCTCTTGTAGTCCTTGCCTCTCTTATAATTTTTAGAAGAGAAATTTATTATAAAAAACAAGACTCGCTACCCAGACATGAATAAAAAACCGAAATATTGGAATACAGCAAAAAAATATTTATCTAACAAAGATAAAGTGATGTCTTTATTAGTCAATAAATACAAATCCCCTTCAGAGGCTGTATTGACTTCTAGAAAGGATATTTTTTTTTCACTATGTAAAAGTATTATTGGACAGCAAATCAGTGTTGCAGCAGCAAATTCAGTTTTTCTAAAGTTTAAAAAAAAGTGTAAAAATAAAATTAATGCGAAGACGATATCCAAACTATCCTCTGTTCAAATTAAAAGTTGTGGATTGAGTAGACAAAAAGTTAGAGGAATAAAAAGTTTAGCTAAGCAAACGTTAGATAAGTCATTTAACTCTAAACTAATTCATAAAATGTCTGATGAAGATGCAATTATTTATTTATCTCAATTAAGACAAATTGGAAGATGGTCTGCTGAAATGATATTATTATTTACTTATAATCGCTCAAATATTTGGCCAGTTCAAGATATTGGTCTTTTAAGAGCTATCTCAAAGAATTATAAAAAAAAATACTTACCACCAGAATCTTACGTGAGTTTATTACAAAAAAGATTTTCTCCTTATTGTTCAGTTGCTACGTGGTATCTTTGGAGAAGTATAGACCCCGAACCTATTCAGTATTGAAGCCTTCAACAATTTGTAAACTTCTTATAGTTGTATCCTTAGCCAATGCCCATCCCTCTTGGTATTCTTTTGAGCTATGACACTCTAAAGCTTTTTCATAGCTTGGAAATTCCCATACTACAGTTCTCGGAAAGTCATCACCTTCTAATAATTTATACTTTCCTCCTCTAACCAATGGTTTCCCTCCAAAGTCTTTAATAACAGGAGTTACTATTGCTCCATATTTTTTTAGATTATCTGTATTATTAATTTCTTTATATAGGGCTATCCAATATCCTTTCATATTAATCCATCCATTCTTTGTAAGAATTATAGTTTTTCTGAATATGTATTGGCAATCTATTGAATTCAAATTTTTCTAATTTGCTACCTTCTCCAATTTTATTGACTCTTTTATCTACTTTGAGATCATAAATTGCTTTTTTATCATCAATAATTTTTTCAATTTCTTTAGTTGTTAGTGGCTTTAAGTCAAATTCTCTATGATGCAAATATGATTTTAATTTATATTTAATTTGTTCAGCATTTTTTATATTTGAAAAATGCCACCCACCATTTTCAATAATTTTAATACTTATATATTTGGTATCTGAAAAATAAGTATCTAGTCTAAAAAAAGGATATTTTCGATCTTTGATATTTCTCATCCATTGTGGATTAATTAAATCTTTTTTTTTACAGGCTTTTGTTCCTGTCCATTTTAAATTTGGAATATATAAATTAAATTTGTAATAAAACATGTCTTGTTTAAATAGAATAATTTTTTGATTAAATTGGTTAAAATTTATTTTAAATAAATTTGGTATTTCATCTACATCTGATATTAAAATAATGTCATCATCATCAGCTTTTTTCAAACCTCTTTGAATATAATTTCTTTGACCATTTTCTCTAAGAGCTGCATTTAAAATATATTTACCAGAGTTTACAGCTTCACCATCCTTATCATTTACTGTTTCGATATTGCCAGATCTTTCTTCATAAATTAAATATATAATTTTATCTTTAAATTTCTTAAATTTTTCATGATTGAATTTTAATTGTCGTTTATCTCCTCTATGGGTAAACTTGCTTTCAACTATAACAAAATAATCTACAAACTGATCCAATGTATTCAATCTTACATCAAGAACAACTTCTTCATCAAAGTACATAAAACAATCGAAAATTTTCATAAATATATTTAAATTAATTTAATACTATATTAATACTTAATAATGAAAAAAAAATTAATAAATATTAATTATTGTATTTTAGCATTAATTGTTCTTTATTTTCAAAACGTAAAGGCTGATGACTTACCTGACATTGGAAAAAAAATTTTTTTAGGTGATGGTAATTGTGCTACATGTCATACTCTTCAAGATGCAAATTCTAATGGAAATATTGGTCCAAATTTAAATATAATAAAACCAGATATTGCAAGAGTAATTTCTGTAGTCACAAATGGAATCGGAGTTATGCCAGCTTACGAAGATCAATTATCTACTAAAGAAATTAAAGCGGTAGCAACATATGTTGAAAAAAGTACTAATTAATTATTTCATTAAGGCGAAAATCCGCAATTTTTTTTACCTGATCTTTTGCCTCTTTGAATTCTAAATCTGTTCTATTTTTAA
>CAJQRZ010000012.1 GCA_905612435.1 uncultured Candidatus Pelagibacter sp. | reverse complement strand
GCTATGATGGAAATTGAGGATGATCAAAAAGAACCTGGTACAATTATTCAAGAAATTCAAAAAGGATTTATGATGAAGGATAGGTTGTTAAGACCGTCTTTGGTTGGAGTATCAAAAAAAACTGAAAAAAAAGATGAAAAAAGTGAGGAAAGTAAAGAAAAACCAGATAATAAATAATACTTGTCTGAACTTGTAGATAGAAAATTAACACCTATATGAAAGGTAGGATTTAAATTATGAGCAAAATTATAGGAATAGATTTAGGAACAACAAATTCATGCGTGTCTATTATGGAAGGTAGTCAACCTAAAGTTTTAGAAAATGCAGAAGGTGCGCGAACAACTCCATCGGTTGTTGCCTTTACTAATGATGGTGAAAAGCTTATTGGACAACCTGCTAGAAGACAAGCAGTAACTAATCCTGAAAACACTATATTTGCTGTAAAAAGATTAATTGGAAGAAATTTTGAAGACCCAACTGTAAAAAAAGATATTGCTGCTGCACCCTTTAAAATAGTTAAATCAGAAAAAGGTGATGCCTGGATTGAATCAAAAGGTGAAAAATATTCACCTTCACAAATATCTGCTTTTATTCTTCAAAAAATGAAAGAAACTGCTGAAAAATATTTGGGTCAAGAAGTAACTAAAGCCGTGATAACTGTACCTGCTTATTTTAATGATGCACAAAGACAAGCCACAAAAGACGCTGGAAAAATTGCGGGCTTAGAAGTTTTAAGAATTATTAACGAACCTACCGCAGCTTCTCTAGCGTATGGTTTAGATAAAAAAAAAGAAAATAAAAAAATTGCTGTGTATGATTTAGGAGGTGGAACTTTTGATGTATCTATTCTTGAACTGGGAGACGGTGTATTTGAGGTTAAATCTACAAATGGTGATACTTTTTTAGGTGGAGAAGATTTTGATAATACTATTGTTGATTACTTAATTGGTGAATTCAAGAAAGATAATGGAATTGATTTAAAAACTGACAAACTGGCGCTTCAAAGATTAAAAGAAGCAGCTGAAAAAGCTAAAATTGAATTATCATCAGCTGAACAAACAGATGTTAATTTACCATTTATTACTGCAGATAAAACTGGTCCTAAACATATTAATTTAAAAATGACTAGAGCAAAACTAGAGGCTTTAGTTGAAGATTTAATTTCAAAAACTTTACCACCCTGCAAAATAGCCTTGAAAGATGCTGGTCTTACTGCAAGTGAAATTGATGAAATTGTAATGGTAGGTGGAATGACGAGAATGCCAAGAGTTATTTCAGAAGTTAAAAATTTCTTTGGAAAAGATCCTAATAAAAGTGTTAATCCCGATGAAGTTGTTGCAATGGGTGCGGCAATTCAAGCTGGCGTATTACAAGGAGATGTAAAAGATGTACTTCTTTTAGATGTAACACCTTTATCTTTAGGAATTGAAACTTTGGGTGGAGTATCAACAAAATTAATTGAAAAAAACACAACAATACCAACTAAAAAAAGCCAAGTTTTTTCAACAGCTGAAGATAGCCAGCCAGCAGTATCAATAAAAGTACTACAGGGTGAAAGAGAGATGGCTTCTGATAATAAAATGCTTGGAAATTTTGAGTTAGTTGGAATTGCTCCTGCAGCAAGAGGTATTCCTCAAATAGAAGTAACTTTTGATATTGATGCAAATGGAATTGTAAGTGTTTCTGCAAAAGATAAGGGAACCGGAAAAGAACAAAAAATTCAAATTCAAGCTTCTGGAGGTTTAAGTGATGAAGAAATTGAAAAAATGGTTAAAGATGCAGAGGCAAATAAAGAAGAAGATAAAAAGAAAAGAGAATCAGTAGACGTAAGAAATCAAGCTGATACTTTAATTCATTCAACAGAAAAAAATATAAAAGAGCATGGTGCTAAAGTTTCAGATGCTGAAAAGAAAGCAATAGAAGACGCTTCATCTAGCTTAAAAGAAGCAATTAAAGGGGATGATGTTGAAAATATTAAGAAAAAAACAGAAACTTTAGTTCAAGCTTCTATGAAATTAGGCGAAGCGATCTATAAGTCTCAAGAAAAAAAACCAGATTCATCTAAAAATGGTGATAAAAATGATGAAGGAAAAAAAGACGATAATGTAGTTGATGCAGACTTTGAAGAAGTAAAAGAAGAAGATAAAGAAGAAGTAAAAGAAGAAGATAAAGAAAAAAGCGCTTAAGACTTACAACAACTATCATCTTAAAGTAACTTATGACTAAAAGAGATTTTTACGACGTCTTGGGTGTTGGTAAAAGTGCAAGCCCAGAAGAATTAAAATCAGCCTATAGAAAACTAGCAGTAAAACATCATCCGGATAAAAATCCTGGTGATAAAGCTTCAGAAGATAAATTCAAAGAAGCTAGTGAAGCTTATAATATTCTTTCGGATCAAGAAAAAAAACAAAATTATGATAATTTTGGACATACTGCCTTTGAAAATGGTGGTGGAAGGCAAGGGGGAGGTTTTGGTGGAGCTGACTTTTCAGACATATTTGAAGATTTTTTTGGGGATTTTGGTGGGGATAGAAGAAGCAGAGGAAGAAAAAACTCTAACAATAAAGGTTCTGATTTAAGATATGATTTATCCATTTCACTCAAAGAAGCATATCAAGGTAAAAAACAAGATATCAAATTTTCAACTACAGAAAAATGTAATACTTGCAAAGGTAATGGTTCCAAGCCTGGCCACTCATCCGATAGATGTTCGGTTTGTGATGGAAATGGAAAAGTAAGATCTAACCAAGGATTCTTTACAGTACAACAAACTTGTCACCAATGTGCTGGTAGTGGAGAAGAAATAACTAACCCATGCAATGATTGTAATGGTCAGGGGAACAAGCAAACTTCTAAAAAGATATCAGTAACAATACCCAAGGGCGTTGATGATGGAACAAGAATAAGACTAGCCGGGAAAGGTGAAGCAGGATCCAGAGGTGGTACTAGTGGTGATTTATACTTATTTATTAATGTAACTTCACATGATCTTTTTAAAAGATCTGATGAAAACTTATTTTTTGAATTTCCTATATCTATAGCTGATGCAGCATTAGGTAAGACAATAGAAATACCCACAATTGATGGTGGAAAAGCTAAAATAAAAATTCCAGACGGAACACAAA
>CAJQRZ010000011.1 GCA_905612435.1 uncultured Candidatus Pelagibacter sp. | reverse complement strand
GCAACAATATCTCCAAAACAAAAAAAGACTTGTTCAAAATGTCTTTAATAGTGTCTATGACAAATATGATTTAATGAATGATATCATGTCCCTAGGCGTTCACCGAGTTTGGAAAAAAGATTTAATGAGCTGGATGAATCCCTCAAAAAATAAAACCTTAATTGATGTTGCTTGCGGAACTGGTGATCTGGGTAAACTTTTTCAAGATTTAACTAATAGTGATGGTAAAATTTTTTGCGTTGATCCAAACAAGGGTATGATTGGTAAAGGACAAATAAAATTAAGTAGTTATAAAAATATTAACTGGTTAATCGCACCTGCAGAAAAATTACCTATTAAAGATAATTCTTGTGACTACTATACAATTAGTTTTGGGTTGCGAAATACTAAAGATCTCAACAGAGCTCTTTCAGAGGCTCACCGTGTTCTGAAGCCTGGTGGTCGTTATCTATGTCTAGAATTCTCTAAAATTCTAAATTCCAATTTTAATTTTGTTTATAAAAATTATTCAAAACTTATTCCCTTAATTGGAAAGGCAGTTATTGGCAAAAAAAAACCCTACGAATATTTGGTTAAAAGCATTGAAGAGTTTATTAATCAGGAAGAGTTAATTGATCTAATGAAAAAAAATAAATTCGAGAATTGTTCTTATAGAAATTTATCTGGTGGAATTGTTGCGATTCATTCTGGTTGGAAAATTTAATGATTAAAAAACTATTTATATTATTTAAATTAGGAAGAAAATTAGCTAAATCTGACATTCTAAATGTTGTATCTAAGTTTAAAAAGCCTCCACTGGGTATTAAGATATTATTTCAAATACTTTCTTTTTCTTTTTCCAATTCTCAAAAAGTAAATTTAGATGTCACTGAAGGTGAAAGGCTATCCAAGTCTTTACAATCTATGGGAACCACTTTTATCAAATTAGGACAATTTTTAGTTACTAGACCTGATATAATTGGAGATGAGCTAGCGAAACAATTGGAAGGCTTGCAAGATAGACTTCCTGCTTTTTCTTTATCCAAAGCAAAAAGTATAATTAAAAAAGATTTAGGAGAAAAAACATTTAATTCAATAATAGATTTAAGTGAACCTGTTGCAGCAGCATCAGTGGCTCAAGTTCATAAAGCTAAAATAAATGACAATGACATAATAAAAGATGTGGCTATTAAAATTTTAAGACCAGATATTAAAAAAATATTTAATGAAGAAATTGATGCGTTAATGCTTTTTGCTTTTTTTGTTGAGTCATTTATTAAAAAAACAAAACGGCTAAAATTAGTTGAAGTTGTCTTTCTACTTAAAGAAATAACAAATCTAGAAATGGACTTAAGATTTGAGGCTGCAGCTGCAAATGAATATGCTGAAAATACGAAGAACGACGCAGGTTTTAGAGTTCCTGTAATTTATTGGAATTTTACAAGTGAAAATGTAATGACGCTTGACTGGGTAGATGGTGTTTCTATCCGTGAAACCAAAGATTTACAAAAAAGAAATATTGATACTACAAGAATTGCCTCTGATATCATTCAGCATTTTCTAAGACACGCTGTCAGAGATGGATTCTTTCATGCTGATATGCATCAAGGTAATATATTTATTGATAACAATGGACAAATCGTGCCTATAGATTTTGGGATTATGGGCAGGTTAGATAATTTAAGTAAAAGGTTTTTAGCTGAAATTCTTTTTGGTTTTATCCAAAGAGATTACAAAAAAGTTGCTGAAGTTCATTTAGTTGCAGGTCTAGTTCCTAAAGATGTTCCTGTAGATGATCTAGCCCAAGCATTAAGATCAATTGGTGAGCCAATATTTGGTCAGTCAGTTAAAGATATTTCTGGTGGAAAATTATTAAAACAACTTTTTGATGTTACTGAAAAATTTAATATGCATACTCAACCTCAATTATTGATGTTACAAAAAACTATGGTTGTTGTTGAGGGAGTTGCTAGAAAACTGAATCCTAACACTAACATATGGGAAACTTCAAAACCTGTTTTAGAAAGTTGGTTAAAAGAAACAAAAGATCCAATCAATACTTTAAGTGAAGGTTTAAAAAACACAACAGAAGTAATTAAAAGATTACCTAATTTTCCAGAAATTATGGATAAAGCTAACCAGGCCCTAACATTTTTAGCTAGTGGTCAAATACCACAAAACTCTAATTCTTATACTGCTCTAAATGAAAAAAAATCAGAGATGATAGCATTTAGAAATCAATCTATTGTTGGGTTATTACTGCTTGTAATTTTTGGTCTATTAGTATTTTAATTTACTCAATGAATAGTTTAATAAAAAAAAAAATACTTTTAATAATATGTGGAGGCATTTCTGCATATAAAAGTTTAGTGCTTATTAGGTTATTAAAAAAACAAGGTGCGGAAATTAAAACTATTCTTACTAAAAGTGCTAAAGAATTTGTAACTCCGTTATCAATAACTTCTCTTTCTCAAGAAAAAGTTTACTATGATTTATTCAATGCTGAGAATGAATCAGAAATGGACCATATATCACTATCCAGATGGGCAGATGTAATTCTTGTTGCTCCTGCTACAGCAAACACTCTTTCAAAATTAAGCGCTGGTTTTTCAGATAATTTAGCTTTAGCAGTAATTCTTGCTTCTAATAAAGACATTTTTTTAACACCAGCTATGAATGTTAGAATGTGGGAACATCCATCAACTAAAGAAAATCTTAATAAACTAAAATCTTATGGATACAAAATAATTGGTCCTGAAATTGGAGATATGGCTTGTGGAGAATTTGGTAAAGGAAAAATGACTGAACCAAAAAATATTTTACAAGAAATAGAAATGTACTTTAATAAATTAAATAAAAATAAAAAGTTTAAAGCCTTAGTAACTGCAGGGCCAACTAATGAATATATTGATCCTGTTAGATTTATAACAAATAAATCATCTGGAAAACAGGGGTACACTTTAGCAAAGTCATTAGCTAAAAATGGATTTGAAACGACACTAATATCTGGTCCCACAAATCTAGAAATAAATAATAATATAAATTTAATAAAAGTTGAAACAGCAGATGAGATGTTTAAAGCCACGCAGGAT
>CAJQRZ010000010.1 GCA_905612435.1 uncultured Candidatus Pelagibacter sp. | reverse complement strand
TTTTCAACTGAAACTTCAACAAAATTAAAAGTATCACCTGGCTTAGCTTGACCTAATTTCCAAAATGCTGCAGACGGAACGGTATAGGGGTTAATAAAGCCACCCATGCTAGGCCCATCATTAACCAGTATTATTGGAGTTTGACCAGCAAGATTTACAGCCCCAGCTGGATAACCTTGATCAATAATGTTTGAAGGTTCTGATCCATTTTCAAGACTTTTGTTTGTTGCTTTGTCAGTAAAAGATAATTTAGGTCCATCCAACCTATAGCCAGTTCTGTCACTTTTTGCTTGAAGTTTCCATTTAGAGTTAAGAAATATTTCATGTCCCTTTTTATCAACCCAATCATCATTTGGACCTAGCACAACTTCTATAGACCAATTTTTATCAGTAGACATTATTGGGATTGAGTTTTTTTTGATTTTTCTTGGGTGAATAGTTTTATTTTTTCTTAAAGGTAAAGTTTGGCCATCCTGTATAGCTTTACCATTAATTCCTCCAACTCCTGCTTTATGAAAAGTTGATCTTGAACCCAACCATGGTTTGCTATTAATACCACCAGAAAAAGCTATATATGATCTGGCACCTACAGTAGCAAACTGCATTTCTAAAGTTTGATTGGCTTTAACTTCTAAACTTTCCCACAATGGAATACTTTTACCATCTAACTTGGGAGACATGTTTGCTCCTGTGATTGCTATTGTTCTGTCATTTTTAAATTTAAGTGTGGGACCTATGAATTGACATTCTAGAGCTGCTTCACCAGGTTCGTTCCCCACTAATATGTTTGCCAGTCTAAAAGACCAACTATCCATTGGACCTGAAGCTGGAAATCCTTGATTTAAAGTTCCAATTCTACCTGGGTAATCTTGAACTGATGTTTCTAGACCTTTTTTAATTACTTCCACCATAAAAATTAAAACCTTTTCGTTTTATCAATCGTAGTTAACCATTTTTTGTAGTTTTTGACTGAGAATTTTTGATACTCAACAATATTATAGTCATAAGATTTATCTTTCACCTTATTTGAAACATGATCAAATTCTTCATATGTGGTAGGTATAAATTTTACTCTATCTCCTGGTTTAAAAAGACATATGCTTTCTTCAAATACTGAAAAGCTTTTTTGTGTATCCCAAATCGGAACAGGGATAATCCCAAATATTTGATATCCTCCAGGCAATCTATCTGGATAGATTGATGTAGAAGATCCGCCCATACCGATAGCTCCTTTTGGTGTCCAAGTTCTAGGAGGATTATATTTTGGAGCTGTTAGTTTGCATCTAGGATCAAGAGGCATCATAAAGGGCAGGCCAGGCCAAAAACCAAGTGCAGATACCCAATATTCAGTGCCGGAATGCACTCTTACAAATTGATCAGTATTTTCAAGGTTATTTAGCTCCACAATAAACTCAGGATCAGGTGTTTTTTTTGATATTTTGCTAGAATAATCTTCAATGCATTCTTTTGTCCACTTATCAAGGTAAACAGTTGGAAATGAAAAAACCCTACTATTAATTTCAATATCGTCAGTTGGACCTAATGATTTAATAAGTGATTTCATTTCATTTTTTAAATCATTAAATTTTATTTCATCAGGATTATAGTGAATTAGCATTGATGCAAAACAAGGAGCTGTTTCATAAACTCCTTTGATTTTATTATCATGAATAGCTTTAGCCAAGTTTTGTGCAGTAAAATTTATTTCAAGATCCATAAGATTACCGAATTCAATGAACATATATTTATCACCACCTGGTTTAAATTTTGGTTCTTTGTACACTTTACCAGGAATATTCTTTATTGAAGATGAGGACGCATTACTAGTATTTGTTTTTTTTAATACAATATTGTTAAATGTTTTTATATCTTTCTCTGTATAATTTTGGGAAGTTTTATCTTTAGGTGATTTTGAAACTATTTTTTCGAAAGCCTTTACATCTTTGTCAGTATATTTTTGAATAATTTTATCTGGTTCTAAAACTTCATTTTTTATTGTTGGTATACTTGTTATTTTTTTAGTAAACAAAGATAAATTATTTTCTATAAATTTTGTATTATAGCTAGCTTCTTCAAAAGATTTATTTTGTAGTACTGATATTAAAAAATCCTTGTTTGTATTAATTCCTTCGATTTCAAAACTATTCAAATAATGAATCATGTTGTTTATACTTTCATTTCTATTTGCACCTTTAGATATAATTTTTGCAATCATAGGATCATAATAAAAAGAAATTTCATCTCCTTCATCAACACCAATATCCAGCCTAATATTAGTCAAACCAATATTTGGAATTTTTAGTTTTGTAATTTTTCCAGGAGATGGAAGAAAATTTTTAGTTGGATCTTCAGCATACAATCTACATTCAATTGCATGTCCTGATTTATTAATTTTATTTTGATCTATTGAATCTATATCCATTTTTAATGCAAATTTAATTTGCATTGCAACTAAATCAAAACCAGTAATAGCCTCAGTAACTGGATGTTCTACTTGAATTCGAGTATTCATTTCTAAAAAATAAAATTTTTTATTATCAATGTCGTATATAAATTCTATTGTTCCCGCTCCTTCATATTTTTGATTTGTAACAAAATTTACAGCATTCTCTGCCATTTCATCTATAATTGATTGTTCAATTTTGGGTGCTGGGCTTTCTTCAATAATTTTTTGAAAACGTCTTTGTATTGAACAATCTCTTTCATAAAAATGTAAGGCTTTCTTTTCACCAAGACCAAAGACTTGAATCTCTATATGTCTTGCATTAGATATAAATTTTTCTAAAAAAATATCACTATTACCAAAAGCTTTCTTTGCTAAATTTTTAGTTTTTTCAATTGATTGAATTAATTGCTCATAGTTATTTGCAATTTGCATTCCAATTCCTCCTCCGCCAGCACTTGCTTTTATTAAAATTGGAAACCCTATTTCATTACATTTTGTTTCTAGGTCATCCCTTTTTAGTTCATCATTATTTAAGCCAGGGCAAATTGGGAGGTTATTTTTTACCGCGAGTTCTCTTGCAATATCTTTATTGCCCATTGATATAATTGTATTTGGCTTGGGACCTATCCAAATAATATCTGAATCAATTATTTTTTGAGCAAATTCTGAATTTTCTGCCATAAATCCGTAACCTGGATGTATTGCATCTACATTTAATTTTTTAGCAGCATCGATAATCTTTGTTATTGATAGGTAGCTTTCTTGTGCTTTAGAGGCACCTATATGAATTGATTCATCAGCTTTTCTAACATGTTTACTATTTTTATCGATATCAGAGTAGACGGCAATTGAATATAAATTCAATTTTTTACAACTATCAATAATTCTACAAGCTATTTCTCCTCGATTAGCTATGAGAATTTTTTTCATTTATTTTATTTTTTAAGAGCTGACTTGATACCTTTAATAATTTCTACAGCATTAGGAGTGTCTGAGTGTACACAAATAGTATCACACCCAACATCTATATCTTTGCCAACAGTATTTGTAACCTTTTTTTCTGATATAGCTCGTAAAACGCGATCAGTGGCAATTTTACTGTCATAAGTTGCATTTTTACCTTTTGCTATTACTAATTTTCCATTCTCGTCGTAATCTAGATCAGCGTAAAATTCAGAGACAAAGTTTAAACCTCTTTCATCTTTATAAACTTTCTCATGACATGTATTTGCCATGCCAAAAATACTAACATTAAAAGTTTCTACAGCATCTGCAATAGCATGTGCCATATTTTCATCTTTTGCAGCCATAACATATAATGATCCATGAGGTTTAATATGATTTAGGGGCATGTCTTGCTCGTCTAAAAATGATTTTAAAGCACCAACTTGATACATGATCATATTTTTTATATCTTGTCTTGGCATTTTCATTTCTCTTCTTCCAAACCCTTGTAAGTCTGGAAAAGAAGGGTGAGCACCAACTTTTACACCATGTTTTTTTGCAAGTGCTACAGTTTTTCTCATATGATTTGGATCAGACGCATGAAATCCACAAGCAACATTAGCAATATCTATCAAAGGCATTATTTCTTCATCATTACCAGCTCTATAAATTCCAAAGCTTTCACCCATATCACAATTTAATTTAGTCATAAATTTTTTCCTTTATATTTGACTTCTTATATGAGGTGATCTGGCATAAAGAGCCACCATCGGTATAATTAATAACCCAAGAATAAATTGTTGCGCTTCCCAGCTTAAACCCCATCCAATTAGAACTGTTGTTATTATTTGTAAAATAAAAACTCCGATAACACTTAATCCATATCCTCCAGAACCGCCTAGCAATGAGGTTCCTCCAATAACTACAGCGGCTATTGTTGTAAATAAATATATATCTCCAGCTCCAACATATCCTCCACCACTCCAACCAAGAAGTAATATTCCAGTCAAAGCAGAGAAAAATCCACTAATGACATAAGCTCCAATCCAATATCCTCTTTCAGAGATTGATAGTCTTGATGAGGATAATCTACTTCCTCCTAAAGCATATAAATGTCTCCCCCATTTTGTTAATCTTAGAGCAATAATAACTAAAATACTTACTACAATCCAAATAATGATTACAGGAGGTATTGGAAGACCAAGAGTTTTTCCACCCATAGATGCTAAATTTTGCATCCAATCTGGAACTACTCCAAAAACTGTACCAGCTGAAAAAGTTCCCATTGAAACTAATATTTGAACTCCACCTTTAACAAAAAATCCAACGCCCAAAGTTAAAATTAATGCTTGTCCTTGAAGCCTAAAGCTTAAAAAACCATTAACAAACCCAATTAAAGCCCCTAATAATAATATCACTAGACAAGCCAACCAAGGTGAAACTCCTTTAGAAATTAACGACATTAATGCAACATTCATTGAACCAATAACAAAAGGGATCGATAAATCCAGACCTCCTAAAAGTGCAACAAAAGTTTGTCCGATTGTTGCTAAACCAAGAAATGACGCAAAGACTAACATTGATTTCATATTCATAGTAGTCAAGAAGCCAGGTATAGTTAAGGATCCAATAATAAATAATCCAATCAAAACTCCTATACCAACAAAAACACTTTTACTTCCCTTTATATATCTGCTTATGACACCCATAAAAATTACGAATATAAGGAAGATTAAAAAAGAAACTAACGTTCTTCCTGAAAAGAAATTTTCTGAAATTAAAGATACAAATGTAAAAATAAGAATAACACCAAGAAATGCTACTGTTTTCCACCTATTTTCTCTAACATTTTTAAAGAAGAAATTTTCTTCATCTTCTTCATCTAGTGCATTTTCTTCTTTAGGAAATTTAGTAAATATATTTTTTTTTAAATCTTCATTAATCCATCTAACAGAAAAATGATACCATCCCCATAATATTAATCCAGTTACAGCAATAGAGTAGGTGGTAATATTCATCCAATCAGCACCATCGTACCAACCAAGTACTGCAGTTCCTATACCGCAAAGAATTGCAAATATTAATCCTAATCCTTTAAGGAATAGAAAAGATGATCTTTTCATTTTACTTTACCTCTTCCCATTGACTAAGTTGATTATCACGGGCATTTTTCTCATTATAAATAGACATAAATTGCCATACTAAAGGAGTAATTGGAATACCAATAACAAATACTGCTAAAATTTTATAAAATGAATATCCAACTGAATAAAAAATTGCAGACCAAAGCGCTACAGCAAATATAACTATATAAATATATGGTGCGAATCTTCTGTAGTTCCCTTTTTTACCCATATTAAGAAATAAAAAATATTGAAGTAAAAATACTGCTAGAATACTGAATGCAAATTGGGAATATCCCGAAGTTACAGTTTCATAGAAAAATCTTTTAGTGCCCTCATATTCAACCTGTGAAAGATCTACAATGTTTAATTCGTTTATAATTTTAGGTTGATAAAGAGATGGATCATCAGGAATAAATGTATTTCCACCTATAAAATATGTAGAAATTATAGCAAGAATACCAAATCCAAATATATAGACATTGGTTAAATTTTTTATTCTTGAGTGAACAAATGGTGCGGTTATAACAAATAGAAGTAAAACTACTAATATTACACCATACCCTTGAATACCAAAAAAGCTAATATCTGTGTTTTCAATTAAGTTATTATATGAAATACCTTTTAATACAATTAAAGATAAAGCAGCTAGAAAAAACATCATTGCTGTTGATTTGGTTCTAGGACTAAACTGGGGTAGCATAGATACAATAATCAATGAAGCAAACAATACAATACCAGCTAAATAAACTATACTATAGGTAGTCCCAGAAATAAGAGTGCTCTCTATAACATTAGGTAGAAAATTTATTTTTTCTAAACTAAAATATTGAGGAGCAGATGTTTCAATACTACTTACTTGATTAGATTGTAAGGTTATTTTTTCTGTATCTTTCAGTGTGTCTTTCCCTTTATCTTCTGGATTGAAAATTAAACCAGTAGCCATTACCACCACAATAAACACAAAAGTAATAGTAGATGGACTTCTATGAGCCGATAATAAATAAAATAAAAGAGCAACAAATGCTATTCCTAAAATTATATAAAAAATAATTGTTCCTGGCGTTTCAGTGAACTGAACCACTCCATGTCCCGCAAGAGAGCCACCCTTAGAGGTACCTTGTCCCGTAGTTGCACTTCCACTATCTTCAACAATAATATTTCCTGTTGCGTCTACTTTTCTTACTATTGATCCTCTTGTCTCAGTTTCAGATTTCGCATCATTCTCAACAACTTTTTCAATGACAATTGGTTGATCATAAATTTGATGTATCATGACAAATAACCCAGCAAACGCCATTAGAATGAAAAAAACTATTACAGATAAACCTTTAGTAACTCTTGTGACATAAGGAAGTATAAGGCTGACCAATAAAGCTATAACCAAAACTGAACCATAAGATAAGTCAGATACAAAGCTTTGAAGTCTTTCAAACCTAAAAGTAACTAAGATATAATTTATAAGATATAAATTTAAAGCACCTAGAATTGCACCAAAGGCACCTCCACGTCCTCCAGCTAAACTTGCACCTCCTAGAACTAGTGCCGTAATACCTAATAAAGTGTATTTGGTTCCTTGCAAGGGATCTCCAGAACCAACAAGAGCAGTAAAACATATTGCAGAAAGAGCTGCAAAAATTCCTGCTATCATATGAGCAACTATTCTTACTAAATTAATTTTTACACCACTTGTAAAAGCAGCACGTTCATCCGAACCCATTAATTTTAGATGACCCCAAAAAGCTGTGTGAGTGATTATATAAAAAAATATCGTTGCTAAAATCATCAGGAGAAATATTGGGTTTAAGATAGTAAAACCTTCTCCCCATGGAAGCAGCCAATCAGGAGCAATCCCTCCTGGTCTTGGTAAAATTACGATGTTAATTCCTGCAAATGCTAAATATCCTGCTAGCGAAACAATAATTGGTGAAACTCTTACAAAACAAACAATTAAAGCATAAAAAAGTTGCCATAGCAAACCCATCGAAATTGCATACACAAACCATGTAATAGGTGTTTGTAAATATCCTGCGGCATATAACTGAATGCTACTTACGTTTATAAAGCCCATGAAAGGACCAATAGATAAATCAACTCCTCCTCTTCCTGCCATTGCAATGAATGTCAAAGCATATGTAGTTAATATTAAAGGAGCAGTAAGCATTATTGCACTACCAATACCTGATTGAGAAATAAGTATTGGACTTCTAATTAGAGCAAAAATCAGTAAAGCAAAAAAAATAAAAATTGGAACCATTAGATACTTATTTGATGAAGTATCTGCACTTGGTCTATAGGTTTTTTTTAATTTTTCAATTACTTCCATATTTTTCTAATCAAAATAAACAATTTTTATTTTTTCGACTCCCACTTTATTTTTAAGATTTTTTTCATTATCTTTTAATTTACTATAATCAATAATCTTAACTTTTTGATTTTTATTATTAATTATTTTTTTTCCTGTATTTTTTGTTGGAATTATTTTGTTAAACTCACCATAGTCATTTGATGAATAACTCAATTCAGAATCTATATTTATATTTTGCTTTTGTTCTGCATTGTCTTTGTATTCCAAAAAGTTATTAAATTGATCAAATTTTTGAAAATCCGATGAATTATAATATGTCACTTCTTTTTGAGCATCTTTTTTTGTAAATAAAGGTAAATTTTCCTCAGTTTTTATAATATTATTAAAATAATTTTTATCAGAATTAGCATATTTAATATTATGATTTTTAGATTGAGTACTACTTTTAATGTCAGAATTAAATTTTCTAAAATTATTTAATTTATCAAAATTAACTTCATCTTCATCGTTATAATAATTATTTTTATCTTTTGTTTTCATTAAAATGTTTTAATTTTTATTTTAGTTTTATCTTTATTCGCATTTTGATTATCAAAATTTACTACTTTTATTTTTTGTGTTACCTTTGTTTTATTATCATCAAGTGATTTATTTTGAATGGGTAATGTGGATAAATTTGATTTATTTGAAACAGTTGTTTCACCAACTCCTGCTGTTTGACCAAACATTCCTTCGAGCAAAGTGTCTGCATTAATTCTGTCGTTTTCAAAAATATCAAATATTGTTCCATTTCTAAAAACTATTACTTTTGGACATAGTCCAATAAATTCCTCTAATTCACTGGATAAGAAAACAACTGTATTACCTTCTTCAACATATTTTCTTAAATGAACATATAGATCTCTTTTAGTACTTATATCTATGCCTCTCGCTGGATCATTTAAAATAAGAATTTTAGGGTGCTGTGCAAATGATCTTGCAATCATAACTTTTTGTTGATTTCCTCCACTTAATGAACCAATCAAATCATCTCTTGAGCCAGTTTTAATACTTAATCTCTCTACCTCCCAATCAAAAATTCCATTTAACTCCATCCAATTAACAAACCCTAAAAACCCTGCCTTACTAGTTTTTTCATAAAGAGGGACAACTAAATTTTCATATATACTTAAGTTAGGAAGTATTCCTTCTTTTTTTCGATCACCAGAAACAAAAGATATTCCATTTTCTTTTGCACTATCAAGTGAATTGAATTTCAAAAATTTTTCATTAGTGTCTAAAACCTCTAAAGTACCTCCATGAGATTCTTGAACACCTGCTAAGATTTTAACAAAGTCATCTTGCCCATTTCCATCTAGACCTGTTACACCGACTATTTCTCCTCTTCTAATTTCAAAATTGACAGGCTTACTATCTGGCCAAACAACTAAATTTTCAGCTCTCATTACAACTTTTTCAGTTTTAGTTTGTATTGCTACTGATGTAGATTTTTCCCCAGTTTCTTCTCTTCCAGTCATTAGGCCTATTAGATTTTTTTCATTAAGATCTTTTTTCTCTAATACTCCGACATCTTTACCGTCTCTCATAACAGTTGCTTTATCACTAATTCTAACTAATTCAGCAATTCGGTGTGTAACAATCAATATTGCAACACCTCTGTCACGCAATTCTCTCATTTTTTTAAATAATCTTTCAGTTGAATCAAAATCAAGAGCAGCTGATGATTCATCAAGAATTAATACTTTAGTATTTTCTCTTAAAAATGCTCTTGCAATTGTAATCCAAGCCTTTATTGGAAGTGATAAATTAAAAGCTTGAGTGTATGGATCAATGTATTCACCAACAAGATCTTCCATAATTTCTTGGGCTTTTAATACTTTTTCTCTTTGAGTTAAATTTTTGTACCAAAAATCATCTGAACCAACAAATAAATTATCTACTACGGATGATTCTTCCGCAATCATTACTTCTTGAAATACTGTTGCTATCCCCATATTTCTAGCCATTACAGGAGAAGTTGGAGTTTGACCAAGTATTGAAACTTTACCTTTATCTACTGGTAACACTCCAGACATTGCTTTTGCTAAAGTGCTTTTGCCACAGCCATTTCCACCAACTATTGCATGTATCTCACCAAAATTTGCATTAAAATTTACTCCGTTTAAAGCTTTAGTTACACCAAAATATTTATGAACATCCTGGACATAAATATCGCCCTGGACATTTTTAGATCTGTCAGACAACACCTCTTTAGAGGTGTTGTCTTCTATATTTTTTTCAGCACTCATACTTAATTAAAAGTATTAGTGAGATTTTGGATCGTATTTTGTAGGATCGCTTGGATTCTCAAAGAATGCATCTACGTATTCTTTAGGAGCCCATTTTTCCATTCCTGGATTATCCCAACCAGTAGAATTTCGATCACAATCTTCATCTAAGATTGCTTTGATTTCATCGAAATTTTTTGTAGCAGGACCAACTAATATAGATTGAATCATAGGACTTTGACCTTGCAAAGTTCTAATCATTACGTCCATACCTAACTCTACTTCATCTCCTGGAGGCCATGCATATATCGCTTCATCAATATATTTAGGATTTTGTCTCCAATAACATAGAGCACCTAGCTCTCCACCTAATGCGATTGGTGGAATTGGATCAAGACCAGACTGTAGTAATGCCTGTAAAGTTCCAGTTTCTCCAGATGATTGAACCGCAATACCATCAACTTTTTTTGTATTTGTTGATAACCACTGTGAAAGTTCTTTCTGAGCAACTTGAGAAGTCCAGTTATGAGCTAATTGTCCAACAACTTTTACATTAGGATATTCTGACAGTGCAGCTAGTACCCCTTTGTTTTGTTGGTCAGATGCTGAATAACCAGGTATTCCTTCGATAACTATTACATTACCTTTTTCACCAATTAACTCAGCCATCCATGCACCTACATAATAACCAACCAATCTGTAGTTAACAGATGTGTTGATTGAATATGGCGATGTTGTAAAGCCAGTAAATGAAAGTGTAGGTATGCCTTTTTCCCAACCATATTTAATAGTTGTGTTAAGAGCAGTTATGTTTGAACAACATACAATAATTGCATCAACTTTTCCGCCATCTATCATCTGTCTCATTTGCTGAATTTGCAAAGAGTCATCCAAGTTTGATTGAGTAATTACAATTTCATCAACCATTCCAAGTGCTTTCCATTTAGGATAAACAACTTCCATTAAACGTTCCATTGCACCCTTACGCCATGTATTACCTGCGTAAGTACTTGCATAACCTATTGTCCATGGTGGTTTTCTCTTACTCTTCCAGCCCTTCATAACTGCTGGTCCTAGAGGTTGGTCTTTATCCATAAAGTCCATGTTGTAGACATAATCTCTCATTTCCTTAGGAACTTTTTTTAGACACTCAGTGCATAATTCTCCTGCAGAAGCGGTACTAAAAATTCCTAGAAACCAAGAAAAAATGACAACATAGATAATTCTATTTATTTTCATATTTCTCTCCTCATTAGTTATATTTTTTATACTCTCACGTATAAAAAAAATTATCTAGTGGTATATAAATTAATCTTTTCTATATATACTTTTTATAGGTAAATTTTCACTTGTTATGTAGGGAAAATATATACTAAATTGAGGTAAATAATTATTGAAAATATATTCTATTAATAGTTGAATCAATTTTATTTTTAACGCTAATAGTAAACTTTGTATGAAATTTTTTTTTTTAGTTCTTGGATTGTTTTTATTCATTTCGACCAACGTACATTCTGAATATATTTTAGAACCTGCAAACTGTACTTTAAAAAAGAAATCTAATTGTGGAGCTTACCTTTATAATAATAAAACAGGTGCGACTTATTTCTGTAATACCGAAGAATGTAAAGAAATAATGCCACAAATCGAAGAGAAAGCTTCCTCGGGAAAAGGAGTAAAAAAATCAAAAAAATCTAAAATTCCTAAATTTAAGAAAAAAAAGAAATCAAAAATTCCAAAGTTTAAGAAAAAATCTGAATAATTTAATCTTAGTTTTTTGATTTCAATTTTTTAGTTTCCGTTATGGTTATTTCTATTGCAGATCTAATTTCGTTACAAAAATTAAGATCATCCCCAATAAAAGTTCCTTTGATAAAACTTTGGTTAGCTACTCCATTTTGTTTCATGAAATCCATATAGTCAGATGTTTGGGCAGTCACACTGGTCATATACTCTTTCTCAACATCTTTATAATTCATTTTTTTTATTTTTGATAAAGTAAGAATGCCAAAAGGGTATAAGTAGTTTGCTGTCTCAAAAAAACTTTTTGATAATTCGGGATGTTCTTCTTTTGTGATCTCTGTTATGGCAGAATTTAAAGAAACACAACTTCTAATAATTTTATAAGTTAAATTATCGTCCTCTAGAAGTTCTTGTAAGTTATAAAAACCTAGCCGTTCTACTTTTCCGGCCAATAAAGGCGTACAGATAAATAAAAAAATAATTATTATTTTTTTCATATTATGATTTATAATTTGAATCTTCTTTGTCTAGTATCTTTCTTATTTCTTTTAAATGTTGTTCACCCATATTAACTGGATAATTTTCCCATTCTTGAGCTGTCTTTTCTGCAATATTTGATTCTACTTCATTTAATTCTTTATTAGCTGATAATGCTGTGATGTATGTTTCGCAAGCTTTTTCAAAGTAATATAATTCATCAAATGCTTGAGCCACAGTTTCTCCAACAGTTAATATTCCATGGTTCGCTAGTAGCATTGAACGATTGTTACCAATCGCTGCTGCCATTTTATTTGACTCTTCTTCAAACCCTAGTCCTCCAAAATCATTAAAAATTGCAACACGATTATAAAAACGCATAGTATTTTGATCTATAGGTTTTAATTTTGGATCTTTTAAAGTTGATAGGGCTGTAGCATATTTTGAATGCACATGAAGTATGCATCTTGCATGAGGAACTTTTTTATGAATTGTGCCATGAATATTTAATGCTGTGGGATCAACTAATTCCGGTTTTTTTTTAATTTCTTCAATTTTATTTTGTTCTACTAAAACCATGTCACTAGCTTTAATAGAACTAAAATGTGATCCAGAACCATTTACATAAAAGCTTTTTGAATTAGGTAAACATACGCTAAAATGATTAGCAATACCTTCGTTCATATTAAGCCTTGCAGTCCATCTAAATACAGCTGCTAAATCTTTTTGTAATTCACTTATTTCCATCTTTATTAATCTAGAGTATATTTCTTAATATTAAAATGAACAATAAAGTATTCATATCGTGTGCAGTAACTGGATCTGGGGATACAGCTAGTAAACATCCTGATTTACCAAAAACACCAAAACAAATAGCAACTGCAGCAATTGAAGCAGCTAAAGCTGGTGCTGCAATTGCACATATTCATGTAAGAGAAGATAATGGTAAACCAAGCAGAAGATTAGAGCTATACAAAGAAGTAATTGATCTAATTAGATCAAGTGACACGGATGTAATTTTAAATTTAACAACTGGAATGGGAGGCGATCTTGACATTGGCCAAGGAGAAAATCCATTAGAATTTGGTCCACTAACAGATATGGCAAATGTAATGGAAAGAATTGCAAATGCTGAACAATTTCTTCCTGAAATTTGTACACTAGATGCGGGTACTTTAAATTTTGGTGATAGTTCTGTAATTACAGTTAATACGCCAAATGATTTAAGAAAAGCTGCAAAAAGATTAAAAGATATTGGAGTTAAACCAGAGATAGAAGCTTTTGATTTAGGAAATATGTGGTTTGGTTCTCAACTTTATAAAGAAGGACTGTTAAGTGATCCACCAATGTTTCAATTGTGTTTAGGAATTCCATGGGGCGCTCCAGCAACTACATTAGCAATGCAAGCTATGTTAGATATAATGCCAAAAGAAGGGGTTTGGTCTGGCTTTGCAATTTCACGAAATGAAATGCCATATGTTGCTCAAACAGTTTTAATGGGGGGAAACCCAAGAGTAGGACTTGAGGATAACTTATATTTATCAAAAGGAAAATTAGCAACTAATGCACAATTGGTTGAAAAAGCTATAAGAATTATAGATGATCTTGGATCATCTATAATGACACCAGCAGAAACAAGAGAAAAATTAAAACTTACAAAACATAAATAAATTTAATGCCATCTAAGATAAATAAGATTGCCGTGATTGGAACGGGAGTTATTGGAGCAGGTTGGATTATCAGAATGTTAGCACACAATAAAAAAGTTATAGCATTTGATTTAAATATAAAGCAAAAAAAAATATTAATTAAAGAAATTAAAAGAGCTATTCCATTTGTAAAAAAACTTTTTAAAAAAAAGATAATTAATTTAAAAAACTTAAGTTTTGAGACATCACTAATAAAAGCAATAAAAGATGCAGATTTTATTCAAGAATGTGCAACAGAAAATTATAAATTAAAAACTAAATTAATGTCAGATATTGGAAGACATTCAAAACCTAATGCAATTATATCTTCAAGCTCATCAGGACTATTACCATCTATTATTTTTTCAAAATGTAAAAATCCAAACAGAGGTATTATTGGTCACCCATTTAATCCAGTATATATATTACCTGCTGTGGAGATTGTGCCAGGAAAAAAAACATCAAAAGCAAATTTAAAAAAAGCTAATGATTTTTATAAATCTATTTCAATGAATCCTATTAATGTAAAAAAAGAATTACCAGGTTATTTGGCTGATAGACTTCAAGAGGCTTTATGGAGAGAGGGATTGCATATTATTAATGAAGGATATGCAACCACAGAGGATTTAGATAGAGCAATAGAAGATGGGCCAGGTTTAAGGTGGTCATTAATGGGCACTTTTATAACTTTTCATTTAGCGGGAGGTAAATCTGGAATGAAGCATATGTTAGAACAGTTTGGACCAGCCTTAAAATTTCCATGGACAAAACTAAAAGCTCCAAACTTATCAAATAGATTAATTAAAAGGTTAGTCGATGGAACCAAAAAACAATCTAAAGGAAAATCAGTAGCAAAAATTTCAAACATCAGAGATAATTATTTATTAGATTTACTTTTGATGAGAAAAAAATATGAACAAAAATTGAGATAATGAAAAAAGTTAAACTATAAGTTGGTTTAATATTAATGTGGCAACTTGTTACACTTAGTAAAGTTGATTTTTTTTTTTAACTAATTATATGAATAGTAATAATTTATTAACCCATATGTGCAGAAAGTTAATCAAGTATGATAAATAGAATAAAAAAAATAGCTATCCTAATTACAGCTTTGTTTTCAGTAATATCTTTAAACTCAAATTCCTTTGCAGCTGATGCAACAGTAGAAATGTTGAATAAACAAGGAAAAGAAAGCATGGTTTTCTCCCAAAAAATTGTAAAAATAAATGTAGGAGATAAAGTTTTTTGGAAAGCCACAAATAAAGGTCACAATGTTGAATTTATAAAAGGTGGTGTTCCTGAAGGTGTTGATAAATTTAAATCTAAATATAATAAAGATGTGGAATTCAAATTTGATGTCCCTGGAATTTATGCTTATTGGTGTACACCACATAAGAGCATGGGAATGATTGGCTTTATAATTGTCGGAGAAGATAAATCTAATCTAGATAACATTAAATCAATTAGATATTCTGGTAAATCTAAAAAACTTGCGCCGGATTTAATTAACTCATTATAAGAAATATATAGAAAAAATTTTAAGAATTAGCTTTATTAATCTCTCTCCCAATTAGGTTGTTAAGTTAATATTAACCTCCCCTTAAACTTAGGGGAGGTTTTTTAAATCTAATCGTTTCTTTCTGTGTGACCATCAACAGATATTACTTGTCCAGAAACTTTATTTGAGTCATCTGAAATTAAAAAAGAGCACATTTTCCCAATATCTTCTTCTAGAATCCATTTTTTCATAGAACTCATTGAGATAAAATCTTTTTCAATTACCTTTGTGGAAACTTTAGTAAATTTAGCTTTATCTCTTATTACTTTTTTCATTCTTGTTCCTTTAATAGTTCCAGGACAAACTGCATTAACTCTTATATTAAATCTACCAAGCTCCATTGCTAAAGTTTTTGTAACACCTATGATTGCCCATTTGCTTGCAGCATACGACGAACGTAATGGAAAGCCAAATATTCCAGCGGTAGATGAAATATTAATTATTGAGCCATTTTTAGATTTTTTAATTAGTGGAATAGCTCTTTTAGTAAAATAAAAATGACTATTTACATCAACATGCAAAGTATTTTCCCAATCTTTTGATTTTATTTTTTCAAGAGAACTTGTGGGTCCAGCAATGCCGACGTTATTAATTAAAGCATCAATTTTTTTTGTTTTTTTTTTAACTTTATCAAAAAAATCAGATACCTGATATTCATTTGAAGCATCGCAAAGATAAGCAAATAATTTTTTGTTTTTTAAAGGATGTTTATTTAGCTTATTTAAAGATTTGCTATTAATATCACAGAGATAAACATATGCACCTCTAGCAAGGAAAATTTTTGCAGTCGCTAAACCAATTCCAGAAGCACCTGCAGAAATGATAATTTTCTTATTTTTTAATGATTGGTTAACCATTAATTATGACTTAGTTAAAGTTTCTTGAAGTTCTTTATTAGTTATATATCCCTTAACATTTCCACTTTTATCAACTACTTCACAATTAGCATCTGTACATACTATTTGTGGTAAAAATTCTTCTATAAATTGATCTTCCTGGACTTTAATTAAATTAGTTTTATCAATTCCATTTACTTCATTTGCTTTTTTCATGATAATTTTAGCTTTTATTACTCTTGCTCTATTAACATCTTTAACAAATGCTTTTACATAATCATCGGCAGGTTTCATTATGATATCTATAGGTGTTCCTACTTGCACTAATTTTCCAGCATTTAGTATTCCAATATGATCACCAAGTCTTAAAGACTCATCTAAATCATGGGTAATAAAAATTATTGTTTTTTTTAACTCTGACTGAAGATCTATCAATTGTTTTTGCATATCACTTCTAATTAAAGGATCTAATGCGCTAAAAGCTTCATCCATTAACATAATATCTGAGTTTGTTGCTAAAGCTCTTGCTAAACCAACACGTTGTTGCATTCCACCAGATAATTGATTTGGAAACTGATTTTCAAAGCCATTAAGACCGACAGCTTCAATTTTCTCCATGGCAATTTTATCTCTATCATCTTCCGACTTTCCTTGCATTTCTAAACCATAGCCAACATTTTGCTTTACAGTTTTGTGAGGAAATAAACCAAACCTTTGAAACACCATGCTAATACGATTTCTTCTCCAATCAATTAACTGTTCTGGGTTGCAATTCATTATATTGGTACCATCTATAATAACTTCACCCTCTGTTGGTTCAATTAATCTATTTAAATGTCTAATTAGTGTAGATTTTCCAGAACCAGACAAACCCATACAAACGAAAGTTTCACCTTCTTCAATTTTTAAAGAAACATTGTCTAATCCCACCGTGTGACCAGTTTGCTCTAAAACATCATCTTTAGTTGCCCCATCTTTAACCATCGGCATTACAGATTGAGGTTTATTACCAAAAATTTTATAAATATTATTAATTTCTATTTTAGACATTATTTTTTTTCTTTGGTTGGAGAATTTCTTTCTTGAAGTGTTTCTCCATAAGATTGAGTAATTCTATCTAATACAATAGCCAATAATACAATAGCAATTCCTGCTTCTGCAGCTCTACCTACGTTTAATTGTTGAAGACCTAAAAGAACTTCATCCCCTAAACCTCTTGTTCCAATCATTGATGCAATAACAACCATAGACAATGCCATCATCGTGCATTGGTTAACCCCTTGCATTATATTAGGAAGTGCTAATGGAATTTGAACTCCCCATAATTTTTGTTTTTTACTAGCACCAAATGCATCTGCTGCTTCAGTTACTTCTGTATCAACCAACCTAATTCCAAGATCTGTTAATCTAACTAATGGAGGTACAGCATAAATAAATGTTGCAATAATAGCTGGTACTGCGCCAAGACCGAATAGCATTATACCTGGAATTAAATACACAAAGGCTGGAATTGTTTGCATCAAGTCTAGTATAGGAAGAATTTTCTCTCTTACCTTGTTAGCTCTAGACATCCATATTCCTATTGGAACACCTATAATAAGACATAGAAATATACTGATTAACATAATTGAAGTTGTTTCAATTGCCTTATCCCAAAAACGTGGATGTAAAAATCCAATAAAGAATGTACAAAAACCAACTGCAACAGTAGTTTTAATTTTTTTACCACTTGCATAATAAGCAAGCACAACAACACCTATAATAACTAATGGCCAAGGAGCCTGAACTAAGAAATTTTTTAAACCCATCAGCAAGAATAATAAAAAGTTATTTATTGCTTCAAAAATAAAACCATAATTTTCATTAAGAGATTTAAACAATTTATTAATCAATGGCATTAACGGTAAATCTAGCCATTTGGGCCAATCACTTAACCACGAAAAATCTTTAAATAATTCCCCTATAGTTTCAGGTTTTCTTTTTGATGAATTATAACTTGAAATTAATAACCATATAAAAATTCCTAATAGACTTAAGTTAAATAAATTTTTTTTATTTTTAAACATATGATTATTTTTTTGGAGAAAGAGCCCCGTAGGGCTCCTTCAAATTATTTTTTATGTAAAATTAAAGCGCTGCTTTTACTTTTTTAGCAACATCAGCAGGAACCCATTTAGTCCAAGCTGACTCTGATTTTAAATATTCTCTAGCTGTTAAGTCCATGTCACCATCTGACTCATCTTCGTAGAAAGCTAACATTTTATTAACTGTAGCAGTAGGAATTGAGTACTGCGATAAGAACTTAGTTTCCGCAGGATGAGCAGCAGCCCATTTAGTCAATACAGATTTAGTTAACGCCATATCTCTGTATTCACATGCACAAGACTTAGTATATGCTTCTGGTCCTTCTGCTTT
Organism: uncultured Candidatus Pelagibacter sp.; assembly: GCA_905612435.1. Classification (GTDB taxonomy): domain Bacteria; phylum Pseudomonadota; class Alphaproteobacteria; order Pelagibacterales; family Pelagibacteraceae; genus Pelagibacter. The sequence continues at coordinate 127,192 of CAJQRZ010000010.1, read as the reverse complement.
GATTTTTTCAACAACTGCAGACATATCATCCCAACATTTTTTGACAAACTTAGGCTCAGTTAATCTAACTAGATCAACTTTACCCATTAAGCCAGTCGGTGCCCAATAGTATGTAAAGATAGGTTTCTTTTTAGCAAAAGCACCTGCAATAGCAGCATCTAATGCTCCCCCAGAACCTGGGTCAAAATTTGTATAGTATTTATCTAAACCATACTCTTTTTGTTTAACTAAGTTTACAGTGTAACAAGTCCAACCAGAAATACAGCTAGTCATTCTACCTTTTGAAGGGTTTTCAGGATCTTTAAATAGTGCAGCTATTTTAGGATCTTTCATATCTTCAACAGATTTTAAATTGTATTTATCAGCTGTAGTTTTATCTACGTAGAAAGCTTGCTGCGAGTCTGGTGTATTAACTCCAATATTTTTGATAGTACCATCTGCTACATATGGTTCGTAGTTAGCAATAATATTGTCGTACCAAACTTCAGTAATTACATCTAATTGACCATCGTAGTGAGCAGCCATAATAGGTGTTGTACTTCCTTTAGTTACCTCAACTTTACAGCCGTATCCTTTTTCAAGTATGAAAGTAGTAATTGCTGTATGAATATTAGCACTACTCCAGTCAAAATCTCCCAATCTTGCTTTACACTCTGCATTTGCACTAGTTCCTACTAATGATAATGTAGATATAAAGAAGGCTGAAAGGACTAATCTTTTTAAAAACTTCATATTTTTTCTCCCTTAAGTTAAGTTTTAATCAGGGTAGTTAATAATGTATGGAATTCAAATTCAAGCATCTATTTGTTTTAATGCAACTATAAAGTGCATTGAAAAACCTTTAAAACTACATAATTATTAGAAATGTTCAGTATTTCAAAAGTTGAGAAAAATAAAAATGACCTTCATATAAAGTGGAGTGACGGGCAGGAGAGTAATTTTAATTATTTTTGGTTAAGAGATAACTGTCCAACAGCTCATGATAAAGATTCAAATCACAGAATGTTTAATATTCTTGAAGTTTCAAAAAATTTAAGTGCTAAAGAATTTAGAGTAACTGAAGAAGGAAAACTTGTAATTGAATGGAGTGAAGGAAATCATACTAGTTATTATGATTCAAAATGGCTTAGAGAAAATTGTTATACATTAAAAAGTAAGCAAAAATATATTTCACCTTATCAATTATGGGATAGCTCTTTAGAAAAAAATTTAAATTCCATAAGTATAGGACATGATGAAATTTTAAATAGTGAAGAAGGTCTAATTAAATGGCTAGAACTTTTACATTATAAAGGAATTGCAATTGTAAAGAATACTCCACTTGAAAAAGAGTCAGCATTTCCAGTTTTAAATAGAATAAGTCATACTAGGCAAACTTTTTTTAACACACCTTTTGAAGTTATTAATATACCAAAACCAAATAATTCAGCGTATACAGCGCATGCTCTAAAAAATCATATGGACTTACCTTGGTTTGAAACACCACCGGGGTATCAATTTCTTCATTGCCTAATTAACTCTGCAGAAGGGGGAAATTCTTCATCCGTAGATGGATTTGCGGTAGCTGATTATTTAAGAAGAAACGAAAAAGATATTTTTGAAACTTTAGTGAATGTTCCAATAAAATTTAAAGATAAAGATTATACTCAAGAATTAATTAGAGGCTTTCATGCGACTGCGATTTCATTAACTAAAGATGGAGATTATAACGATATAAGATTTAGTGTAGCTACTATGGACACATTAGATTGTCATCCTAATATTATGAACAAGGTGTATGAAGCACATCGTAGATTTGGAAATCTTTTACATGATGATAAATTTCAAATTAAATTTAGATTAGAGCCAGGCGATATTTTTTCATTTAATAACAGAAGGGCCCTCCATGGAAGAACTGCTTTTGATCCAAATTCTGGTCATCGACATTTACAAGGGTATTACATGGATAGAGATGAAATTTTAGGAAGATTAAATTTTCTTAAAAAATAGGCTTACAAGTTTTCAAAAATTAAATTATTTTTTTTACTATATTTAAAAAATTCTTTTTTACTTTTAATTGTGTAAAAATATTTATTTTTTTTAATTTCTTGTATTTTTTTATTATTAATAAAATATTTATCCAAAATTAAGCAGTTCACATTTTTATTTTTAGATTTCTTAATAATTGTTTTTACACTTATATTTGAGGGAAAAGATAAACCTACGTTCGTTACTTTTTTAATTTTCAATAAATCGTAAATATTTTTTTCTTTAAAAGATATAAACACACATTTTTTAAATTTATTTGTTTCTTTTAATAGTTTTTCTAATAGAATTTTTGAAAATAAAGGTTTTATTTCGATGAATAAATAATGTTTTGTTTTAGATGATATTAATAAATCTTTTAAAAGAGGTATCTCAACTTTATTATTTTTGCTGATATTATTTAGATCTTTGTAATTTAAGTTTTTTATACTTTTGTTTATTTTAAATATTTTTTTTAAAGTAAAATCGTGAAAACATATAAATTTGTTATCTTTTGTAGCATGTATATCTGTTTCAATTCCATAACCTTTTTTGAATGATGCCTTAAATGATTTTAAATTATTCTCTTTGTAACTTTTGTTTAATATACCTCTGTGAATTAGATGCATGATTTAAATTGAGATATTAATTTATTTCCAGCCAGTGATGGTTTTAACTTCGAGGTATTCTTCTAAACCCCAAACTCCACCTTCGCGTCCATTTCCTGATTGCCTGTATCCTCCAAAGGGAGTTCCTGGGTCAGCTGCGTTACCATTTATATAAACACAACCTGATCTTAATTTTTTTGCTACTCTGTGAGCCTTTTCCTTATCTTCAGTTTGCAAATAATTTCCAAGACCATATTCGGTGTTATTAGTAATTTTTATTGCTTCATCTTCTGTTTCAAATGGAATTATAGATAGAACTGGTCCAAAAATTTCTTTTTTTGCTATCTCCATATCATTTCTAACATTTGTAAAAATTGTTGGTTTGATAAAATAACCTTTATTTAAATTATTCGGTAGATCAGGTCCACCTGCTGCTAACGTAGCACCTTCTTTAATTCCACTTTCAATAAGATTGATAATTTTATCATATTGCATTTTAGAAACTACAGGACCTATGTGACTACCTTTCTTTGATGCTAGATCAACATTTATAAGATTTGCTTCTTCTGCCGCTTCTTTAATAGCTCTTTCATAAATAGATTTTTCAACTAACATTCTTGTTGGTGCATCACATGATTGTCCAGAATTGCTCATTACATTTCTAATTCCATCTCTAATTGCATTAGGGTAAGAATCAGCAAAAACAATATTTCCACCTTTTCCACCGAGTTCTAAACAAACTTTTTTAATTGTATCCGCTGCATTTTTTGAAATTAACTTTCCAGCTCTTGTTGACCCTGTAAACGAAATTAAATCAATATCAGGATGACTGGATAATTGAGTTCCAACACCAGCTCCATCTCCGTTTAACAAATTAAAAACTCCAGATGGAAAACCTGCTTCATCAATCATTTCAGCAAACAACATTGCAGAGATAGGTGCTATCTCAGAAGGTTTTAGTATCATTGTACAACCTGTCGCTAATGCAGGTACTACTTTTAGTGCTATTTGATTAATTGGCCAATTCCATGGAGTAATCAATCCACACACTCCTATTGGTTCATAACATATGTAGTTATTTGATTTTGAGTCAAAATGTTCCTCGAAATTAAAATTTTTTAATCTTAAGATAAAGTCTTCTAAATGAGATTGCCCAGAAGTAGTTTGAGCAGAAGATGACCAATCAATAGGGGCACCCATTTCCATTGAAATTGCATTGCTCATTTCGTTAAATTTTTTTTTATAGATTTTAAGTAGCTTTTCTAAAAGTTCTATTCTCTCTTCTTTCGAGGCTTCTTTCCATTTAACAAAAGCATTTTTAGCTGCTTTTACAGCTGCATTAGTATCCTCTTCATGTCCCAAAGAGATTGTTGCAAAAGGTTCTTCATTTGAAGGGTTAATAACCTCAAAATCATTTTTTTTTGATGGTTTGCTCCATTTACCATTAATATAAAAGTCTCTTTTATCAAGCATAAAATATTATTAACATATTAATTAGATTTAATATCTCTAGTTTTCATTTTTTTTAATTTTAGTGAAAAGTAAAAAGGCTATGATATATTTTATTTTTAAAAATGCATTCAATAAAAATAGAACCAAAATATAACTCTAGTGTTAATCCCAAAGTAGGATTAATTGCTTTAGCTACTGATTTTATGATTGAAAAAGACTTTATTAATGTAACCAGAAATATGAATATTGATCTTTTTGTTAACCGTATTCATTGTTATTCACCTCTAACTAGTGAAAATCTAATTAAAATGTCTAAAACAGTAACTGAAGTTTCAAGTGATATCTTGCCTGATGAAAAATTAGATTGTGTAGTATATGGATGTACATCTGGAACGATTGCAGTAGGCTATGATTCAATAAAAAAAAAAATTGAATTAGCTAAACCAGAAGCAAAAGTTACGACACCAAGTACTGCAGCTAGTAATGCTTTAAAAAAATTAAATATAAGTAAAGTTGCAATTTTTACACCTTATTCAAAAGAATTAAATGATGAAGTAGTTGATTATTTTAAAAAAGAAGATTTTATTGTAACTTCAAATTCATATTTTGATATTTCAATTGATGGCGATATTGCTAAAATTGATCCAGATCACTTATTTAATGTTATTTCGAATATGGAATTGGAAGGTGCTGAAGCAGTTTTTCTTTCTTGCACAAATTTACCGGCACTCTCAATTATTGATAAACTTGAAAAAAAATTAAATAAAATTGTTTTATGCAGCAATCAAGTTTTAATTTGGGATACTTTACAAAGTATTGGAAAAACTGACTCTATTCTAGGATTTGGAAAGTTGTTATCAGGAAATTAATTATGTTATTTACAAAAAAAGAATACAAAAAAAGATTAAAAAAAGTACAAAACTCTATGCAAAAAAAAGGCATCGAGCTACTTATTTCTCAAGATACTTCTAATATGAATTATTTAACTGGTTATGATGCTTGGTCATTTTATTATGCACAATGCGTTATAGTTCATGTTAATGCTGATGAACCAATTTGTTTTGTAAGAGCTCAAGATGCAGGAGGTGCTTATATAAAAACTTATTTAAAAAATGAAAATATTATTGTTTATGAAGAAAAGTATATTCATGCATGGCCTCTTCATCCTTATGATCGTTTAGTTGAATTATTTAAAGAAAAAAAATGGGATAGATTAAATATTGGCCTTGAGATGGATAGTCATTATTTTACAGCATATTGTTACGAAAAAATTAAACAAGGCTTACCGAACGCTAAACTCAAAGACTGCGAACGATTAGTAAATTGGGCAAGAGTTATTAAATCAGATGCAGAAATAAATTTAATGAAATCGGCTGCTTTGATTTCTGAAAAAGCAATGAATACAGCATTTGATTCTATCAATCCAGGCATAAGACAATGTGATGCTGTAGCAAATATTCAAAAAACATTATTTAGTGGCACTCCAGAGTATGGTGGGGATTATGCCAGTATTGCAACCTTGCTACCAACTGGTAAAGGTACTTCAGCTTCCCATTTAACACATACACAAGATAAGTTTGTTACAGGAGAGGCAACCATTATTGAGTTAGCGGGTGTTCATAAAAGATATCATGTGCCAATGGCGAGAACAGTTCAGCTGGGTAAAGCAGAACAAAAAAAAATAGACGCTATGAAGGCAACAATTGAAGCTTTAGAGGCCGGAATATCTGCAATAAAACCCGGCAATACAGCTGATGATGTAGCACAAAAGTTTTGGAAAGTTTTGGATAAATATAATATTAAAAAAGAGTCTAGAACTGGATACTCAATAGGAATTGGCTATCCTCCAGATTGGGGAGAGCATACTTTAAATATATCAAAAGGAGACAAAACTACTCTACATCCAAATGTTACATTTCATATGATCGCAGTCATGCAATTTGGTGACTGGGGAGTGGAAGCATCAGAATCTGTGAGAGTTACAGAAAATGGAAGTGAGTTATTCTGCAATATGTCAAAAGATATATATGTCAAATAATCTTGAAATAATTGATAATTTCTTAGATTCTGAAGACTTTCTGGAAGTAAAAAATTTTATTATGTCTCCAAGGTGTCAGTGGAGATATGTAAATTTTATTGCTCATAAAGATGGCAGGGATCAAGATAGAGATGGATATTTTATTCATAGTTTTAAAGATTGTCATCCCAAAACATTTATTGATAGATTTCCAGAAAGCCCAAATTTTTCATTAATGTCAAAATTAATGAATAAAATTAAAGAAAAAATAAAGTATCAAAATATTTTAAGAATTAGGTCTTCATTGTATCCAAGAAGAGATGTCCAGAAACCAGACCCTTTTCATGTTGATTATGACTTTCCCCATACAGTTTGTATATATTATTTAAACACCAATAATGGTTGTACTATGTTTGAAAATGAGAAAAAGGTTCATTCTGTAGAAAATCAATTAGTTATATTTAATGGGCAAAAAAAACATTGTAGCGTTGTTCAAACAGACGCATCTGCAAGGTATATAATCAATATAAACACTATATAATAAAAGTTCTTGAAAAATAACACAACTAATGTTTTAAATCCTCGATGTCAAAAAACAGTGAATTCGTAAAATTTGATAATGTAGACAAGAGCTATGATGGAAAAATCTTAGTCGTTAAAGGTCTAAAACTTGATATTGCTGAAGGTGAATTTGTAACAATGTTAGGACCCTCTGGTTCTGGTAAGACAACTTGTTTAATGATGTTGGCAGGTTTTGAAACTCCAACTCATGGAGAAATTTATTTAGACGGTAATGCAATTTCAAATATTCCACCTCATAAAAGAGGAATTGGAATGGTTTTTCAAAATTATGCTTTATTCCCTCATATGACTGTATATGAAAATTTAGCATTTCCATTGAGAGTAAGAAAAATTCCAAAAGATGAAGCTGATAAAAAAATTGATAAAGCTTTATCAATGGTAGCACTTCAAGGTTTTGAAGCAAGAATGCCAATGCAATTATCTGGAGGTCAACAACAAAGGGTAGCAGTTGCAAGATCATTAGTATTTGATCCTCAAGTTGTTCTTATGGATGAACCATTAGGAGCATTAGATAAAAATTTAAGAGAAAGCATGCAGTACGAGATTAAACATATTCATGAAAGCATAGGTGTAACAGTTGTATATGTAACTCATGATCAAACTGAAGCTTTAACGATGTCAAATCGTATTGCAGTTTTTAATGATGGAAAAGTTCAACAACTTTCGAGCCCAGACGAACTATATGAAAGACCTGTTAATTCGTTTGTAGCAGGATTTATTGGAGAAAATAATATATTTGATGGAATAGTTAGTGATATCTCAGGCGATACTTGCAAAGTTAAATTAAATAATGGTACTGAAATTTTGGCAAATCCAATTTCAGTTAAGGCCAAGGGAGAAAAAACTACTGTATCTTTGAGACCAGAAAGAGCTTTGATTAATCCAAAAGATAAAATGGACAATAATCATAAAGGAAAAATCGAAGAAGTTATTTATCATGGCGATCATACAAGAGTTAGAATTAATCTATTGGGTAATGATCAATTTATTTTAAAAATTCCAAATAGTACGTCTAACCTAGACATTAAATTAGGAAATGATATTAATGTTGGTTGGAATAGTAAAGACAGTAGAGCTTTAGATCCAAAATAGCGCATTAAAAAATCACATAAATAAAAGAAAATATGGTTGAATCAGCTGTTGACACATCTGAGCGATATTGTTTTACTTCTTTTTTTAAAAAATAACGTTAACGGAGGATAAATGAGAAAATTAAGTAAATTATTACTAGCTCTTTCTTTTGTACTTTCTATCACAACTTCAGCATTCGCAGTTACTGTTGCGTCTTGGGGTGGTGCTTATACTGAAAGTCAAAAATTAGGGTACGGTGATCCTACTGCTAAGAAATTGGGAATACCTGTTAATTGGGTAGACTACACAGGTGGATTATCAGAGATTAAAGCACAAAAAGAAGCTGGTGCAATTACGTGGGATATCATTGATGTGTATGCAAAAGACACTATCATTGGTTGCGACGAAGGAATTTTTGTTGAATTCGATTTTGACAAAGACTTTGCTCCTGCTCCAGATGGAACAAAAGCTTCTGATGACTTTTTTACTAGCATGCCTTCTAAATGTGCAGTTGGAAACATTCTGTATTCATGGAACTTTGCTTACAACAATGACACTATAGGGAAGAAAAAACCTAAAACTGCCAAAGACTTTTTTAATACTAAAAAGTTTCCTGGTAAAAGAGCAATATATAAAGGTGCAATGTCTAGTATAGAACTTGCTACAGTTGGTGCATTAAAAGTTAATCCAGGTAAAGGTAACGGTAAAGTTTGGGATGCTCTTGAAAAAGAAGGAGGAGTAGACAAAGCTATTGCTGCGATTAAGAAACTTTGTACTGATCCAAAAGGCGGATGTGTATTTTGGAATGCAGGAGCTCAGCCACCAGAATTATTAGCTAATGGCGAAGTTGTTATGGCTACTGGTTGGAATGGTAGATTCTTTAACGCGCAAATAGAAGGTACTCCAATAGTACAAGTTTGGGATTCACAAATTCTTGACTATGAGTATTTCGCTATGGTTAAAGGTGGACCAGGAGATGCTGATGGTAGCGCTTTGAAAGTGCTTAGAGAAATGACAAGTACTGAAGGTCTAGCAGGAAGTGCTAAGTATATTGCTTACGCTCCTTGGAGAAAATCTTCAATAGCTGTTATGGAAGCTGGAGAACCTTGGTTTAAAGATGGTACGACTAATATGGTACCACATATGCCAACAGCACCTGCTAACACTAAAAAATACATGCTTATGAACCCAAATTTTTGGGCTGATAACCAAGATGAAATTGGTGAAAAATGGGAAGCTATGAAGGCTGGTCTATAATTTAGTTTTATAGATTAAGTTTTTATTATATTATAAGGGCGGTTATTTTATAACCGCCCTTTTTTATTATGAGTACAGAACAAATATTATCTTCAGACGGAATACCTTTAGAAGTTAGTTTAAAAAAAGCTGAAAGAAGAAACAAAATAAGAGCAGTACTTCTTGTTGCTCCATTATTTTTATTTATTTTAATCATTTATGTTTTTCCAATTGGTGAAATGTTGTTTAGAAGTATTGATGATCGAAAAATTTCAGGAATGCTTCCAAAAACTTTTACAGCAATGGAAAAATGGGATGCTAAGGACTTACCAAAAGAACCAGTTTATGCAGCACTATATGAAGATTTGTCATATTTAAAAGAGAATAAAACTTATGGACAAATTATAGCAAGATTAAATTATGAAAAATCTGGTTTTAGTAGCTTAATTAAAAAAACAGTTAGAAAACTTAATAAGTTTGAACAGGGAAACTATAAAGAACAATTTATTGAAGTTCATAAAAGATGGGGACAAATGGAGTTTATGGGTGCTCTAAAAAATACAGCCCCCGCATGGTCTTATGCAAAATATTTAAAAGGAGTTGATCTAAAATTTAATCAAGAGAGAGAAATAGTTCAAGTTCCAGAAGATAGAAGAATTCACAAAATTTTATGGATGAGAACAATTAATGTGGCTTTCTGGGTGACTATATTTTGTTTTGTTCTCGCATATCCGATTGCACATTTATTGGCCACTTTACCTATGAAGTATAGTAATTTATTAATGATTTGTGTGTTGTTGCCTTTTTGGACTTCACTACTTGTAAGAACTTCAAGCTGGATGGTTTTGCTTCAACAACAAGGACCAATTAATGATTTAATTGTATTGCTTGGTTTTGCTGCAAATGATAATAGGCCGGAACTGATGTACAATGTAATTGGGACTTTTGTTGCAATGACACAAATCTTATTACCTTTTATGGTGTTACCTCTTTACAGTGTGATGAAAACTATATCACCAAGTTTAATGAGAGCAGGAAAATCATTAGGTGGCACACCTCTAATATCATTTTACAAAATTTATTTCCCATTAACTGTGCCAGGTATTGGCGCCGGATGTTTGTTAGTTTTTATTCTATCGATTGGTTATTATATTACACCAGCTTTAGTAGGAGGTGCTAGCGGATCGTTAATAAGCAATACAATTGCGTATCATATGAAGAGCTCTCTAGATTGGGCTTTTGCATCAGCACTAGGTGCGATGTTGTTGGTTGGTGTTTTAACTATTTACTGGATTTATAATAAACTAGTAGGAATAGATAATATTAAATTAGGATAAAATTATGTCATTACCAAAATACACATCTTTAAATTATAGAATATGGCATTACACCTATTTAACTATTTGCGGTTTAGTGTTTTTCTTTTTAATAGCACCATTATTTGTAATTTTGCCACTTTCTTTTAATGCCGAACAATACATTCACTTTTCAGCAAAAATGTTAGCATTAGATCCAGAAGGTTTTTCATTAAGATGGTATAAGGATATGATTTGGGGAACTAAAAATCCTTGGGGATTAGCAGCTAAAAACAGTATCATTATTGCTTTCTTTGCAACAATTGGATCAACTATACTTGGAACAGTTGCTGCATTAGGCTTAAGTAGTAGACATATGCCCTACAAAGCAGCAGTCATGGCTTTATTAATTTCACCAATGATTGTTCCATTGATTATTTCAGGAACAGCAATATTTTTTTTTATGGCAAAAGTAGGATTATCAGCAACACACACTGGTATTATCTTAGCACACATCGTTTTAGGAACACCTTTTGTTGTAATTACGGTTACAGCAACATTAACTGGATTTGATCACAGTGTTACAAGAGCAGCCGCAAGCTTAGGTAGTAATCCTGTAAATACTTTTATGAAAATAACATTACCATTAATTTTACCAGGTGTAATATCTGGTGCATTATTTGCTTTTGTAACATCATTTGATGAAGTTGTTGTTGTGTTATTTTTAGCAGGACTTGACAACACAACTATACCTATTCAAATGTGGGTTGGATTAAGAGAACAGTTAAGTCCAACAATAATGGCAGTAGCAACATGTTTAATTATAATGTCCACTTTAATTTTGGTTACCGCAGAACTTTTAAGAAGAAGATCTGAAAGACTAAGAGGTATTAACAATTAATTAATTAATTTACTGACTCAATAACTGTAGCAATACCCATTCCTAAACCAATACATTGAGTTGCTAGAGCATATTTTTTATTTTCTCTTCTTAACAATTCAGCTGCTTTACCAGTAATTCTAGCACCTGTTGCTCCAAGAGGGTGTCCAAGAGCTAAGGCGCCTCCGTCTAAATTTACTTTTTTTTTATCAATACCTAAATCTTTAATGCAAGCTAAAGATTGTGAAGCAAATGCTTCATTGAGTTCTACGATATCAATGTCTTCAATTGTTAAATTGGCTCTCTTTAATGCTTTTTTAGAAGCTCCAATTGGTCCTAAACCCATTAGTTCTGGCACACAACCTTGAACAGCAGTAGAAACAATTCTAGCTAAAATATTTAAATTATTATCTTTGGCAAATTGTTCTTCACAAATTAAAGTAGCAGCAGCACCATCGGTTAATGGAGATGATGTTGCAGCAGTAATCGTACCATTTTGATCAAACGCAAGTTTTAAACCATCTAAAATTTCTAGATTAGTTTTTGGTCTTATATTTCCATCTTTAGAACAATTACCTATAGTAGTAATTTCATTGTCAAAATTACCTTTTGACTGAGCATTAAATGCTTTTTGATGACTGGATATTGCAAATTCTTGTTGTTCTTTTCTTGTTAAATTATATTTTCTTGCAACATTTTCAGCGGTAATACCCATTGAAAAATAAACATTTGGATTTTCTGTTTCTGAATAAGGAAAAGGCATAGGATCGAATCCTGCTGTTACACGTGTCATGCTTTCTACTCCTCCACAAATAAACGCTTTGCCTGATCCCATTGCAATTTTTCCAGCAGCAATATGTATTGCTTCCATAGATGATCCGCACCATCTATCTACTGTCATACCTGAGGTTTTGATATCCATTCCAGTTAAAAAAGTTACCAACTTTCCTATATTAAAACATTGTTCACCAACTTGAAAAGCGCAGCCAATAACAATATCTTCAATAGAATTTCGATTAACTTTAGATTTAGAAATAAGATTCTTTATAACTTCTGCCAATAAATTAATAGGCTTAATGTCAATTAACTCTCCTTTTTTTGCCATTGTGAACGGAGACCTAGAATAACCTGCTATAACTGCTTTATACATTTAATTTAATCCTTAAAATTACACCTTATACATATTTCTTATTTTAGAAATGGTAAAGACTATATAATTGCATTTCTATTTAGTTTAATTATTATAATTCTAATATAAAAATCATCATTTTAAATCTTATGGAAATTAAAAAAGTAGTAGTTATTGGTTCAGGAACAATGGGTAGTGGTATTGCAGCTCATTTATGTAATGCCAATATTCCAGTCACTTTACTTGATTTAAAAACAGAAATAAGCAAACAAGCTAGAGATAGAATTTATAAATCAAGACCACCACTTTTATTAGATAAATCAAAAATAAATAATATTAAAGTTGGTAATATTTCAGATGACTTCAATACAGTTAAGGATGCTGACTGGGTGGTAGAAGCTGTTGTTGAAAGAATAGACGTTAAGCATGATATTTATAAAAAGATATTTAAGGAAAGAAAAAATGGAGCAATAGTATCATCAAACACTTCATCAATTCCTATCAAAGTTTTATCTCAAAATCTATCAGATGATGAAAAAAAAGACTTTTGCATAACTCACTTTTTTAATCCTGTTAGATATATGGGCCTCCTAGAGATTGTTAAAAATGAAAATAACGATTTAGATAAAATTAATTCTTTAAAAAATTTTTGCGAAAATGAATTAGGGAAAGGTGCAATCATCTGTAATGATACACCGGGATTTTTAGGAAATAGAGTGGGGGTTTATGCAATGCAAATTGCAATGACAGAAGCATTTAAAGAGAATCTTTCAATTGAAGAAGCTGACGCAATATTTGGTAGACCTATGGGAATTCCTAAAACAGGAGTATTTGGTCTTTATGACCTTATCGGAATAGACTTAATGGCCGATGTCCTTAAAAGTTTTATTAAAGAGTTGCCAAAAACTGATAATTTCCATGATGTTGCAAAAGAAATTCCGTTAGTAAAAAAATTAATAGAAACAGGATATACTGGTCGAAAAGGAAAAGGTGGTTTTTACCGAGTTAATAAATCTGATGGAAAAAAGGTAATGGAAGCATTAAACCTTGAAACTGGTGAATATTTACCAAGTAAAAAAATTAATATTAAATCTGAAAAAGTTGATCTTAAATCTTTAATTAATAGAAATGATAAATATGGTAAGTATGCTTGGTCAGTCATTTCAAAAATAATCAAATATGCATCATCTTTAGTTCCGGAAATTACCAAAGAGTTTAATGATATAGATGAAGCTATGAGATTGGGTTTTAACTGGACCAAAGGCCCCTTTGAGATGCTCGAAGAAATTGGTGTAGTTAACTTTTTTAATAAAGTTGAAGATTATAAAGGTAATAATTTTTTAGAGAATCTGGCAAAAACAAAAGATGAGAAATTTTATGGTGAAAGACAAAAATATACTGAAATTGAAACTTTAGGAAAAGTTAAAAAAACAGCTGTAAGTGTAGATGGAAATAGTTCTGCGGAAATTTATAGATTTAAAGATTATAACATTGTTGAATTTACAACCAAAGCAAATGCTCTTGATTATGATTCAATGGATGCTTTAAAGAAGGCTACAGACAAACCTTTAATAATTATTAATGAAAGTATGCAATTTTCTGCAGGAGTTAACTTAAATTATACAATGGATTTTGCTGATAAAAATGATTTTAAATCTATAGAAAAATTTATTAGATATTTTCAAATAACTTGTAAACATCTTAAATACTCTGATCACCCAGTTATTTCTGCTCCATCAGGCTTAACGCTTGGTGGCGGTTTTGAGGTTATGGTACAAAGTAATTTTGTAGTTTCTCATACAAATATTGTTGTTGGACTAGTTGAAACGATAGTTGGATTAATTCCAGCTGGTGGTGGGTGTAAAGAGATGCTCGCAAGATGGTTAGATACCGAAGAAGCTAAAAAAAATCCACATTATGCTCCTTTAAAGGTTTTTGATATTATTGGCTATGCCAAAACTGCCACATCACCAGTTGAAGCAGAGCCTCTAAAGTATCTAAAAGTAAAAGATAAAAAAATAATGAATAGAAATAGTTTATTAGGAGTTTCAAGGAAAATTTTAGAAGAAAATAGAGATTTTAAGTCTCCAAATGAAAAAAAATTTAATCTACCAGGAAAAATAGTTAAAGATGAAATGATTAAAATTTTAGAAAAACTTTATAATAATAAATTAATTTTTGACCATGGGATTGAAGTGGGAAAAGAGTTAGCTAATGTTTTAAGTGGGGGAGATACTACAATCGACAAAACTTTATCTGAAGACTATTTATTTAAATTAGAATTAGACTCTTTCATGAGATTAATAAAAAACAAAAAAACACAAGAAAGAATTAAATATACCTTGGCAACTGGAAAACCTTTAATTAATTAATAATCTTTTATTATTCTTCGTTTTTTATTTTTTCATCTTCATCATTTAATTTTTCATCTTCATCTTCATCTTTAATTTTTTCTTCACTGAATTTTCTTATAAGCTCTTCTTCTTTTTTTTTTTGTTCTTCATCAAATGTTCTTTCCCATTCTTTTATTCTTATATTTTCTTCTTTGATTCTATTTTCTTCTGTAATTTTAGCATTTATTACTTTCTGTTCTTCTAAATCTTTTAATTTTTGTTCTTCTTCTTTTAGCTTAAACTCTTCTTCTTTTTTTCTATGTAGTTGTTCTTTTAGTTTTAATTCTTTTAATTCTGCTATTTCTTCTTGTTCTTTTAATCTAAATGCTTCTTGTTTTGTCCTTAGCTCTTCTTCTTCCTTTAATATTTGTATTTCATTTTCTCTTAATCTCTGAGTTTCTTTTTCCCTTATTTTTTGTTCAGCTTCTTTTAATCTTTGTTCTTCATATTTTAATTTATGTTCTTCTTCTTGTAATTTATGATTTTCATCTTTTTGTTTTTGAATCTCCAAATCTTTTAATTTTTGTTTTTCTGCTATTATTCTCTGCTCTTCTTCCCTAGTTCTTTCTTTTGCTAAATTTTTTTCTATTTGTTCTTCTTCTTTTAATTTTTGTTTTTCTTGTCTTATCCGTTGTTTTTCCAAGAATTCTAATCTTAATTTTTCTTCTTTCAATTTTAGATCATCTTCTCGTAGTTTTTTTTCTTTTTGGTCTTTTAACTTTTGTTCTTCTGCTTTTAATCTTTGTTCTTTGATCTTAATTTTTTGTCTTTCATTTTGTCGGTGTTGTTTTTCAATTTTTAACCTTTGTTTTTTTTGGTTTTCAATCTTTTGTTTCTCTTCTTTCAATTTATTTAAATAATCTTTTTTTATTTGTTTTTCTTCACTTAATTTTTGTTGTTGTTGTTTTAATTTCTCTTTCTTGATTGCATTAATCTTTTCTTTTCTTTCAAGATTAATTTTTTTTATTTCTTTTAGTTTCTGTTTTTTTTTAAAGTTTTTGTATGTTTTAGTTAAATTAACTAAAGAATCTGTAGTAACTTTTCCAAATTTTTTTAAATTTATTTTTTTAAATAGTTCTAACGGTTCTTTAATTATTTTTTGACTACTAAAATTTTTATTAACCTTCTTAAGCTTTTTCTTAAGTTGATTTTTCATATAATTATTATGATAGATTTTGAGCTATATCAAAAGCTTTATTGTTACTAAATTGGATTCAACTCACAATTTAAAAGATCGTTTTTTCCTATTTTTTGTTTAATTAAGTTAATAATTCAACAATATTTCTATCTAATTTATTTTGAAAGTTTTTATCATTGCCAGGATTTGCTGCACAGTGTCCATAAGGTGAATCAATTGATCTTAAAGAAGATCTTCTAATAAATTTTTTTTCATACTCATTATCTTTTGTTCTAAAATATAAATCTTGATTGCAGGGCATTATAATTGTTTTTGCTTTAATTGACTTAAGAGCTTTTATATAGTTACCCTTATAAATTGGACCAATGCTTATATCGTTTAATTGCCAAGTCTTTAATTTGCATAAAAGATCGTTAGCGTCCCAATTTTTTGCATGATCATTTGACCAATCATCTAGTAAATTTTTTACATTCTTGTACCCAATTTTTTTATAAAGTTTTTCCCTATAAAAATCTTGAGAAAAAGCCCAACCTGCATATACACGACCAAAAGCTTTTAAGCCTGCAACAGGCTGTTTTTTATATTTACCGTTCTTCCAATTTTTATCAGTTATCAAAGCAGCTTTTACACCTTCTAAAAAAACATGATTGTGTATTGAGGTTTTGGATGATGCACAAAAGGGAAGAATTGCTTTAACCACATTAGGATATTGAGCTGCCCATTGATATGATTGACAACCAGCCATAGACCAACCTGTTACTAATGCAATTTTTTTTATTTTAAGTTTTTCAGTTATTAGTTTGTGCTGACAATGAATATTATCCCAAAGTGTTATTTCTGGGAATTGAGAACCATGTTGTAATCTAGCTGTGTTGCTTGGTGAAGAAGATAGACCGTTACCAAACATATTTATTGAAATGATAAAATATTTATTTGGATTCAAAGCTCTATTTTTACCAATAAAACCTTCATTACGAATATGAGTTCCTGTATAAAATGTTGGAAGTACAATTACATTTGAGCAGTTTTTATTTAATTTACCATAAGTTTGGTAAACTAATTTGGCTGACTTTAGAATTTTACCAGATAAAAGTTTAACTCCTCCTAAGTTAAACTCTTGAAACTTTTTCATTAATAAAGTCTAAGATACTCTTTTACTTCCCAGTCGGTAACAGCTTGATGATATCTCTCCCACTCATCATTCTTATATGCAAGTAATGATTTTTTCATAACAGGCCCTAAAACTTCATCAGTTAGTTTATCATTTTTAAGAGCTTCAATCGCTAATAGTAAATTTCTTGGTAGTCTTTTAATTCCAAGTTTTTTAAACTCACTCTCTGACATATTATACAAATCTTGATCCGTTGGTTCACCTGGATGTATTTTTTTTTCAATTCCTTCAATAGCTGCAGAAATTGTCATTGAAAGCGCTAGATACACATTCATTGTCATATCTGCTGCTCTATTTTCAATACAATATCTGTTTTGAGGTAATCGAAATTGTGCAGATCTATTGTTATGTCCATAAGTAATATTTGTTGGTGCCCAAGTAACCGTTCCACCTTCAAAACCTCCAACTCTAGGGACTAAACCGTTATATGAATTTACAGTTGAGCAAGTAATTGAAGTTAGAGCTTCTGAGTGTTTCATTAATCCTCCTACTGCAAATATACATTCTTTGGAAAATTTATTTCCACCATCAAAAATATTTTTTCCATTTTTATCAATCATTGAAAAATTTATATGAGCTCCAGATCTCCAATCTCCTATTGTTGGTTTAGGCATAAAAGTAATGAACATATTATTTTTTTTTGCTATTTCTTTTAAAAGAATTCGAAGAAAAACTAATCTATCTGCCATCTCTAAAAGGTTAGTGTAGTGAAAATCTAGTTCAAATTGAGAGTAAGCACCTTCTGCAACAACATCATGTATCATCCAACCTAGATCATTTAAAATGTCTATAAGTTCTTTTAAAAAATGCATAGAATCTAATGTGTGTTCCACATCATAACCAAAAGCTTGTCGTCTCGGCCTAATACCTTTAGCTGGATCATTATCAATGGCTTTAACAGGTTCACCATTTTCATCATACTTCATTGCAATAAACTCTGGTTCTATGCCAGCCATTCCTTTATATCCTGCATCTTGAGCTTTTTGCATGGCACGCTTTAAAGCTTGCCGAGGACAAACATTATAAGGTTTATCCTCCCAAAAAAGATCAGCAAAAATTATTGCAGTCGTTTTATCCCATGGACAAATATAAATTGCATCTAAATCAGGTAACATTATTTGATCAGAATCTGCGGGAGTAAGTTCTGGAACAAAAGAAATAGAATGAACAGCAAACTGAGGTCCTTTTCCTAAGCATAAAGGTTCAAAATCACTCATTGGAACAGGTTTTGATTTTGGAATGCCGTGGAGATCAATCCAGCTTGATAAAACATATTTTACACCAGCGCTTTTTAGTTTTTTATGAACAGCAGGTAATTTTTTTCTATTACGTTCAACTGCATCTTTAAAGTTTTCATAATAAATCTTTTCATTTTTGTTCATATTGATCTCCTTTAATTCCTTATTATTTTGGCATATCCTCAGGATCTATTCCTGGAACAAATGTTATACCTGCTTGTTGCTTCCAATCATGAGGATAAGCAGCATAAAATATTACACATTTTTTATCACATTCGTAAGCTATATGGTTATCTTTTGGAACATAAAGTACATCTCCAGGGTTGCAAATGAAAGACTCTCCATCACAAGTCAGACGAAAAGTTCCTTCCATACAATAGATGATTTCATCACAAGTTAAATCCCATGGTACAGAAACTTTGTTTAAAAAATTTAATCCGCCACACATAGTGTTACTTACTTTACTAGTTACAAATGGTTTAATGTAGCTCTTACCAGGCTCTAATGTATGCAGTCTATTTTCAATATCTTTAAATTTATATAATTGTGGTTTTTTTGACATTTGTATTTCCTTTCAGTTTTATATTTTTATTGGTTCGTTTAACTCTACTTTATATCCATCTGGATCCTCACAGAATGCTATAACTCTTGTTCCATGCTTCATAGGACCTGGTTTACGAGTAATATTTATACCAAGTTTAACAAGGTCTTCACAAGCTTTGTAAACATTAGGTGTTTCAATGCATATATGTCCCCATCCATTACCTTTATCGTAATCGTCTTTTTGATCCCAATTATGAGTAAGTTCTAGACATGGAGATTCTGTCTCAAGCCCATAACCAATAAAAGCATTTGTAAATTTACCTTCTGGATAATCTGTTTTTCTCAAAACTTTCATTCCTAAAGTTTTGCAGTAAAAATTAAAAGATGCTTCGAGATTTTTAACTCTTATCATTGTGTGTGCAAGTCTATATCCATCTAGATTAATTTCTTTAGACATTTTTTTTCCTTTTTATTGTTTTTGATTTCATTGTCGAATCTATTATAAGTTTTTGAAATGCTTGAACACCTTTTTCCCAATGAGGAGATAAAAGCCCACCTTCGTTAGATGCAGGTGAAGATCTTCCTTCTTGTAATCTTTCACACATTTCATGATCCTCTTTGTGTACACTCCACCAAATTTTTTTGGTAACTTTTATTTCATCTTCAGACATGGTTTTTTCATCTGTAGTATAAATAACCCTCTTCTGTGTTGTTAGGCTTGGAGTTAATGGCACATTTAAATAAACACCTATTTGATTTGGAAAATAGGTTCCTATTATAAAATTAGGGAAAAGAGATAAGTAACGTGATGTAACAGATAAAGCACTATTATTTTTATTATCTTCCTCTTTAACATCAACACCGCTACCATAACAGAGGCCATCAACAACTGTATAGTGATCTTTAAGTGGTTGATTAGTTGTAGTTTTATGAACAAATTGAACGTGATAAGGTTCGATAAAGTTTTCTATAAGAAATTTCCAATTAGTGTTTATTTTTCCAAAATCTAAAGTAGTGGCATATGTTAATTTTTTAAGATCTATATCTTGAAATTTTGCAATAAGTGGTTTTGCATAATCTTCAAATTTTTTAGCATTATTATTTAAATTTATAAATATCCAGTCATGCCAAACATGAACACGTATTGATTTTAACCCATGATCAGAAAAATTAAACCCTTTAGGCTTATGTTGATTAGTTCCACCTATATGTGGGGCACCTTTTAAATTGCCATCGAGGTCATAAGTCCAAGAATGATAAGGGCATTGAATAATTTTTCCAATATTTTTTTTTTCATCAACAAGTTTAAGACAACGATGACTGCATACATTGTGGAATGCTACAATTTTACTATCATTATTTTTTATAAGCAGTATTGGTTTGTCAGCAATATGTATTGGTATTACATCGCCATTATCTTTAAACTCATGAACAAAACCAACAAATAACCAACCATTAGACAAAACTGTATCACATTCTTTTTCCCAAAATTTTTTATCAGTATAAGATTTAGCAGGTAAGCCAAATACAGTGCTACTATTCTTTGGTTTTTTAATTTTAATTAAGTCACCCATGATTAATTTTATTTTTTATATTGAAAAGCCTAATTTAGAATATTAAGATTTACAATCTAATAGTTTTAAACGAGCAGTTGTATAAATTTTAATGAATAAATCTAATTTTAAAAAAGAAGGTTTTAGAGGATATAATCAAACAGCTATATTGAAAATAGATGAAGACATAGTTCAAACAAATGCAAACACACCCTGCGGGGAATACCTAAGAAGATACTGGCACCCAGTAGCATTAACCTCTGAAGTTAGTGAGACACCAAAAGAGATTCGAATTCTTGGTGAAGAGTTAGTAATTTTTAAAACAAGTAAAAATAATATTGGATTAGTTCATAAAGCATGTCCCCATAGAAGAGCTTCCTTGGTATACGGTAAAACTGAAGAAAGAGGGATCAGATGCTGTTATCATGGTTGGTTATTTTCTACAGATGGAGAAATTCTTGAAACACCAGGTGAAGATTCTAATTCAAAGCAAGCAACCAAGTTAAGAAAAACATTTAAACTTGGAGCTTATCCTGTTATTGAATTTAATGGATTAATATTTTCTTATTTAGGTCCAATGGATAAGATACCAGAGTTTCCTCATTATGATGCATTTGAAATTCCTGGTAATATAACAAGACCATATCGTATAGAATATAATTGTAATTGGATTCAAGTTCTTGATGCCATTATGGATCCTGTTCACACTTCTTTTCTACACGGTCAAAGTTCTGGAATACAATTTTCAGAGGGTTTTGCTGAAGTAGGAGAGATAGAATTTTTTGAAAGAGGAATTCAATATCTTGGATGTAATACACGTCGTATAAATGATAATGTTTGGGTAAGAGTAAATGAATTAATTCTACCAAATTTTACACAAGCAGGAGCAGCTTTTGCAGCTGATGGCACTAAAACTCGATATTTTGGTCGAAGTTCTTTTACAAGATGGGTGGTGCCAGTCGATGATCATCATTGTATAGCTTTAGCGTGGGGAAATTTTGGAGAAAGAGGAGACCCAATTAAATACAATAATAAAGAAGGCTGTGAAAAAATTGAAGCTGGTGAAATCATGAACAGAACTTTTGAAGAAAAGCAAAAAAATCCAGGTGATGCAGAAGCAGTAGAGGGAATGGGCTCTATCAGTACTCACAAAGGTGAGCATTTAATGCCAACAGACAAAGGAGTTATGATTTATAGACGTAGAATTAGAAACTTAGTAAAAAGTTTAGAAAAAGGTAATGAGCCACCACAACCAAAAAAAATAAAGGGAGGTATAGTAAAAACAAATGGTCAAGATACAATACTAAGAGTACCGAAAAGAAATATAGATGACCGTAAATTTATCAAGTCGATAGGATCAGCTATTATGAAAATGCAATTTGATCTAGAGAATATGTCAGTTAAAGAGAGAGATACTCATATTATAAACAATTTATCTAAAATGGAAAAGAAAGGAATTTTTGATAAATACTAAAAAAATTAAAATTCATATTAAAAATAACCATGGACGTCCTGGCACTTTTCCATGTGACTTAGAAGGTGAAAAAAACTTTACTATAACCAAAGAACACTTTGAAGAAGCTTTGGAAACTGAACCTAGTATTAAAGAAAAAGTTGAGTTTTTTATTGATTGGGATGAAGATAATTTCAACGCATCTATGTTTAGATCGGAAATTCTGCTTACTTATGATTTTCCAACCTCAAATCTTAAAAAAATTGCTCCTAATTTAAAGTGGATTCATTGTACCGCGGCAGGTGTTGAACATTTATCACCTTTTACCTGGTCATTTGATAAATTAGTAATAACAAATAGTAGTGGGGTTCATGCAAAGAAAGCAGGTGAGTATGGTTTAATGAGTGTCTTAATGCTTCAAAATCATATGCCAAAAATTATTACAAATCAAAAAAATAAAGAGTTTGTGTCTTTATTTAGCAATCCCATAGCAGGAAAAAATATTATACTTGTTGGCACAGGTTCATTAGGATCTTCAATGGCAAAACTTTTGGAACCACTTGGCGCAAATATTATAGGTGTTAATAAAAAAGGAAGACCTGTTGAGGGTTGTTCTAAAATTCTAACTATTGACAAAATTGATTCAATCCTACCAATAGCAGATATTTTGTATCTTGCACTGCCAGAAACTTCAGAAACTAAAAATTTAATTGATCGTAAAAGATTAGATATGCTTAAACCATCGTGTGGAATTGTAAATATCGGACGTCAATCAGTTTTGGATTATGACTCTTTATGTAAAAAACTTAATAATAAAGAGTTATCAGGAGCAATACTTGATGTTTTTACAAATGAACCAATAGAAAAAAATTCTAAAATTTGGCATACGCCAAACCTTATAATCACACCCCATATATCTTCAGATGATAATGGAAACTATGTAAAAATGACTCTTGAGTTATTTATTAAAAATTTAAAATTATTTTTAGAAAATAAAGAATTAGAAAATAAAATTGATAAAATTTTAGGTTATTGATTCATCATTTTAAAAGTATTAATAAAATCTGGCCTTAAAATATATTCTGTGTTTCTTAAGTACTTAATCTTGTGCAAAACTTTTAGACCGTAAAGAACTTTACCAACAGGCGTATATTCACCTTCAAATAGTGGTTCGTCCTGAAGAATTACAAAAAATTGACTGTCTTCAGTGTTATTTTCAAAATTTCTGGCCAAACCAACACTCCCACGAGTATATTTAAACACTCCATCAAGCTCAGATTTAATAGTTCCTAGCCCTGATTTTCCAGTACCTATTTTTCCATAGTCTAATCTATTTTTTTTTCCAAATTCCAAATCACCAGCTTGTACTAATTTATTTTCTATTACTCTATGGAAAGCAATATTATCATATGCATTTGATTTTATTAGAGTTTTAAATCTTTCAACCGCATTAGGAGAAATATTAGGATAAAGTTCAATAATTACGTTACCACAGGGAGCATTTAGAATTACAATGTTTTCAGGATTTTTAAATTTAATTTTTTCTGGGCTAGAATTTTTAACAAATAAACATTTATTTTTAATAGTTACAAAAAAAGCTACAAAACAAATTCCTAATATAATTAAAAGGATTAAAGTAATTTTTTCTGATTTTGATGCTTTGATTTTTTTAATCATTAATTAAAATTTAAAATTATTATCTATTTTCAATATATTTTTTTTTATAAATGTTTTTTTTTTTTTTAGAATTGGATCATAATTCGATTTTTTTATATTAAAAATTAAGTGTGAAAATACTTCTGCCATATCTTCTGAGGCAGTTGATTTTGAGTATTCTGTTAAAAATCCATTAGTGTTATTGTACGTATTAAGGTTTAATCTTGTAGAACAAGTTGAACATTCTGCATATTTAAAGTCTTTATGGTTGAATCCTGTCCATACCTCTTCATTAAAGAGTGTTTTATGACTGCCATTAATAATGTGAAATATTTCATGATGTATTACTCTTTGGAAATAATTCTTATCAAACCCAATATCAAGTATTAAAGTTTTCATTTTATTATCCGGAATGCCAGCTGTATTAATTCCAGATATTGATAAATTTTCACACAAAACAATATATTTAAGATTTATTTTTTTTAAAAATTTTGTTGAGTATTTGTTTAAATTTTCTTGAATTATCTTATATTTTTCATCCAAAATGTTTTTATCTGCTTTTAAACAAACTATGTTTTTTTCAGTACCAAGCCTAAAAGATTTTACAGCATAAAAATATTTAAGTTTATTAGGAGTATTTAAATCGTAAATTTCTAGATTAGGGATTTTAATTAGATAGTAGATTGTATTTGCCTTAACAGGCAAAATTAAAATAAAAACCAGCAAAATAACTCTAAATAATCCCATCTATTAAATATAGATGTTATTCCAAATTAAAGGAATGTGGTACATTTTATTTATAAATGAAAAAAGAAAGAAATAAAAATCCAGTTCAACCTGTTAGTGGAACTAAAGTCCCAAGATTTGCAGGACCATCTACATTTGCAAGATTGCCTGAATTAAGAGATGTTGAAAGTTGTGACGTTGCAATTGTTGGAATCCCTTTTGATGCTGGCACTAGCTATAGACCTGGTGCAAGATTTGGCCCAATGAGTATTAGACAAGCATCAAGACATTTAAGAACTAATTATCATCCGAGTTATGATGTTGAACCCTTTAAAGTTCAGCAGGTTGCAGATGCTGGAGATATTACTTGTAATCCATTTAACATAAATGAAGCTATAAAACAAATTGAAGTAGGAGCAACAGAACTTCTTAATAAAGTTGGAGGTATTATTAGTTTAGGAGGGGATCACACAATTGCCCTTCCATTATTAAGAGCCATAAACAAAATGAATAATGGTCCAGTTGCTTTAGTGCATTTTGATGCACACCTAGATACATGGGATACATATTTTGGTGCTCCATATACACACGGAACGCCTTTTAGAAGAGCAAGAGAAGAAAATCTATTTTTAGATAATGCCTCGATGCATGTTGGGATTAGAGGACCTCTTTATAGTAGGGATGATATTAAAAATGATGAAGAATTTGGTTTTAAAATTATTCACTGCGATGAATTTGAAACACAAGGAACAGATAAAATCGCAGAAAGAATTAGAAATAGAGTGGGCAACAATCCACTTTATTTATCAATAGATATAGATGTTCTAGATCCTGCTTTTGCACCAGGAACGGGCACTCCAGAAATAGCAGGTATGACAACTAGAGAAATGGTTAATGTAATAAGAGGCTTATCTGGTTTAAATTTAATTTCAGCAGATGTTGTAGAGGTTTCTCCAGCATATGACCATGCTGAAGTTACATCTTTAGCAGCAGCAACGATTGTTTATGAATTAACTAATTTGTTTGCAAAAGTTAAAAGATAATATAATTATTTAAAAATGTTAGATAAGAAAAAATTTTACATTAATGGTGAATGGGTTTCTCCAAAAAAACCAAACGATTTAAAAGTAATAGATCCTTCAACAGAAGAGGAGTGTGCAGTTATATCCTTAGGTGGAGTTGAAGATGTAAATGATGCTGTCAGTGCAGCAAAAAAAGCGTTTGAAACTTGGGCATTTTCAACAAAAGAAGAAAGATTAAAATACCTAGAAGATTTGTATGAAGTTTATAAAAAAAGATGGGCAGATATGGCTAAAGCTATTTCTCTTGAAATGGGATCACCTATTGATTTTTCAACACAGTTACAAGCAGGAACTGGAGCAAGTCACATAAAGTCTTATATAAAAGTTTTAAAAGAATACACATTTGAAGCAAAATTAGGAGAACACGCTCTTAATAATAATATTATCCGTGAGCCAAAAGGGGTTTGTGCATTAATTACACCATGGAATTGGCCAATGAATCAAACTTGTTTAAAAGTAATTCCAGCAATAGCAGCTGGTTGCACAATGGTGCTTAAGCCATCTGAAATAGCACCACTATCATCAATAATATTAGCAGAGATGATTGATGAAATTAAATTACCAAAAGGTGTATTCAATTTAGTTAATGGGGATGGAGCAGTTACTGGCAATGCATTAACAAGTCACCCTGATATAAATATGATTTCATTTACAGGATCAACTAGGGCAGGTGCTTTAATTTCTCAAAATGCAGCAAGTGACTTTAAAAGAGTTAGTCTTGAACTTGGTGGAAAAGGAGCAAACATTATATTTAAAGATGCGGATGCTGAAGCAGTTGAAAGAGGCGCTTTAAGATGTTTTAGAAATACAGGCCAATCTTGTAATGCACCAACAAGAATGTTGGTTGAAAAATCTATTTATGATGAAACTGTAGAAAGAGTAAAAAATTTCGCAAATTCAATGAAAGTTGATGTTGCTACAAAAGAAGGTGACCACATTGGACCTGTAGTTTCAAAAACACAATTCGATAAAATTCAAACATTAATTCAAGTAGGTATTGATGAAGGTGCTAAATTAGTTGCTGGTGGAACAGGAAAACCTGATGGATTAGACAAAGGTTATTTTGTTAAGCCTACTGCATTTGCAGACGTTAACAATAAAATGCAAATTGCAAGAACGGAAATATTTGGTCCTGTTTTATCAATTATACCTTTTGAAACAGAAGAAGAAGCTATCGCTATTGCTAATGATACTCCTTATGGACTATTAAACTTTATTCAAACTCAAGATCAAGAAAAAGCCAATAGAGTTGCTAGAAAATTAAGATCAGGAATGGTTGATATTAATGGTGCTGGTTTAGCTCCTGATGCCCCATTTGGTGGTTACAAACATTCAGGAATTGGTCGAGAAGCTGGTAAATTAGGTTTAGAAGAATATTTAGAAGTTAAAGTTGTAAGCGGTTGGAACGATTAGTTCACAACAGAATTATTTTTTATTCCCTTAAGTAAATTTAAACATTTTTTTAATTCGTCAAGAATTATAAATTCATCAATTTTATGAGCTTGTTCAATTGAACCAGGCCCACAAACAACAGTGCTAATCCCAATTTCTTGAAATAGTCCAGCTTCAGTTCCAAAAGAAACAACCTCTCTTGTGTTGTCACCGGTCAGACTTGAAACTAATTCACATGCATTGGATTTTTCATCTCTATCAAAACCTACAACTTCGCCAATGATATTTTTTTTAATAGAAGAGTTTAGAAAAATTTTTTTCATATCAGGCAAGAGTACTTCATTTGCAAATTTATCTAATTCTAAATTTAAGAATATACCATCTTCTTTAACAACTGGTCTCGTTTCCCAGTTAACATGACATTTATCCGCAATCACATTATGTGCTATACCACCAAAAATGCCACCTATTGAAAGAGTAGAGTGTGGTGGATCAAAAATTGAGTCTTTAGGAGTTCTTTCTTTTAGTTTTTCCCTTAATTCAATTAATTTACTTACATATCTAGAAGCATATTCAACAGCACTAACACCTTTATGTGGAGCAGAACTATGCCCAGCTAAACCTTCAAAATAAGTTGTGTATTCATAGCACCCTTTATGGGCGTCTATGATTTTCATATTAGTTGGCTCACCTATAATACAAATTCCGTCTTTTACTCCTCTTTTTTTTAATTCTTCAATTAGAATTGGAGCACCTATGCATGCAGTCTCTTCATCAAAAGTGTAAGAAAAATGGATATCTCTATCTAAATTAGCTTTTGCGTAAATTGGTGCAAATGCCAATGTGCAAGCTATGAAGCCTTTCATATCGCAAGCACCCCTACCAAAGAGTTTATCATTTTTTATTGTTGCTACAAATGGATCTGTACTCCATCCTTTTGAAACAGGAACTACATCTGTGTGACCAGATAAAATTATTGGTTTTTTATCACTAGAGTGTTTAGCTTTTAATGTCGCAAAAAGATTAACTCTTTTTTTTTCATCATCAAAAGTTTTAAATGATGTAGCACCCAGTTTTTTTAGAATTTCATCACAGTAGTTAATTAAAGAGCTATTATCTTCTCCAGATATTGTTTTGAAGCCAATTAAATCAGTCAAAATTTTAATTGAATTGTTGAATAATTGATCTGAACTATTTTCTGTACTCATAAATAAGTTCTATTATATATTAAATATATGAAAGAACAAATAACCTATGATATTTTTGATAAAGTAGATATTAGGGTGGGCACTGTAATATCTGTAAAAAAAAATGAAAAAGCTCAAAAACCTTCTTTGGTTATTGAGGTAGATTTTGGAAAAGAAATTGGAATTAAGCAGTCTTCAGCTCAAATAACTCATTATTATAATGAAGAAAATCTAAAGGGAAAGCAAGTTGTTGGTGTTTGTAATTTTCCTGAAAAAAATATTGCAGGAGTTATTTCGCAGGTTCTCATTTTAGGATCAATTGACAAAGAAGGAAAAGTTATATTGCTTCATCCATCACAAGAATCTGAGAATGGTCTTTCTATAGCTTAATCTTTATGCATCCAGAATTATTTTTGTTAATTGGAATTTCTTGCTCCCTAGGTTACACACCGGGTCCAAATAATGCTATCGCATCTTTTTCAGGTTTTAATTTTGGTATCAAAAAAACAATACCATTAATATTAGGAGTTTGGTTAGGATATACAATATTAGTTATTTTGATTAATTTTGTATTGATATCTACTTTTATAAAATATCCAATTATACAAGAAACAATTAAAATTTTAGGAACCTTTTTTTTATTATATTTAGCTTACAAAATTTCATTTTCATCATTATCCAAAGAAGATAAAAAAACCAATCCTGTAAAATTTATTGACACTTTTATATTTCAATTCCTGAATCCCAAAGGTGTAATGGCAGCAATTACTCTAATTTCAAAATTTGTAATAGAAGATGATTATTTAAACAGCTCTTTGACAGTTTTAGTAGTTTGCTCTTTAACAGCTCTTACAAGTATTATTACATGGGCTTTTTTTGGTAAGTTTTTGCGAAATTTTGCTACAAATAATAATTATATTAAACGATTTAATTATGCTATGTCATTGCTACTTATCGTTTGTATAATAGGGTTCTACATCTAAAACTAAATGAAACCAGGAAATAAAAATTCTTATAATTCTTTAAAGTCTATTAATATTAATAATAAAGAATACAAATATTACTCTTTAACTGAAGCAGAAAAAAATGGTTTAGATGGAATTTCAAAACTTCCTAAATCACTTAAAGTTTTATTAGAAAATTTATTAAGATATGAAGATGATCTGTCTGTTACTAAAATCCAAATAAAAGCAATTAAAGAATGGCTGAAGACAAAAAAATCATTAACTGAAATAGCCTACAGACCTGCTAGAATTTTGTTACAGGATTATACTGGAATTCCAGCGGTTGCTGACCTTGCAGCTATGAGAGAAGCTGTCAAAGAAAAAAATAAAGACCCAAATACAATAAACCCATTATCAGCTGTAGATCTAGTCATAGATCATTCTGTTCAGGTAGATAAATCTGCTACAGCAGATTCTTTTGAAAAGAATGTTGATATTGAGTTTCAAAGAAATGCTGAGAGATATTCATTCTTAAAATGGGGTCAACAAGCATTTAATAATTTTAGAATAGTTCCTCCAGGAACAGGAATTTGTCATCAAGTTAATTTAGAGTATCTATCAAAAGTCGTTTGGTCAGAAAAATTTAAAGGCGAAGACTATTTATTTCCTGACACATTAGTTGGAACAGATAGTCATACCACTATGGTTAATGGATTATCAGTTCTTGGTTGGGGTGTTGGAGGAATAGAGGCGGAAGCAGGTATGTTGGGCCAACCAATTTCAATGTTAATTCCAGAAGTAATTGGATTTAAAGTAACCAATAAAATGCCAGAAGGCACAACAGCAACAGACTTAGTTTTAACTGTTGTTAAAATGTTAAGAGACAAGGGTGTTGTTGGAAAATTTGTTGAGTTTTATGGTGAAGGTTTAAAGAATTTAACACTTGCTGATAGAGCAACTATTGCAAATATGGCTCCTGAATATGGAGCAACATGTGGTTTCTTTCCAGTTGATGATGAGACATTAAAATATTTAAGATTTTCTGGAAGAGATGAAAAAACAGTTGCAATAGTTGAGAGCTATGCAAAAGAACAAGGTTTGTGGGTTAGTGATGAAATTGAATTTACAGACACTTTATCATTAGACATGTCAACAGTTGTTCCAACAATATCAGGACCAAAGAGACCACAAGATAAAGTTTTACTTACAGAAGCTTCAACAGGATTTAAAAAAGTTTTTGAAGATGCAACAGATAGAAAAGAAAAAAAAATTTCTAAAGTTAATGGAGCAGATTATGCAATTAAAGATGGTTCAATATTAATTGCAGCAATAACTTCTTGTACAAACACATCTAATCCAAATGTTTTAATTGGTGCGGGCTTGTTGGCTAAAAAAGCTGTAGAATTTGGCTTACAAACTAAACCTTGGGTAAAAACATCTTTAGCACCAGGGTCACAAGTAGTAACCGATTATTTAGCTAAAGCAGGTTTAAATATATTTTTAGATAAATTAGGTTTCAACTTAGTAGGTTACGGTTGCACAACATGTATAGGTAACTCAGGTCCATTACCTAATAATATTATTAAGGCAATACAAAAAGAAAATATTTATTCAGTGTCAATTTTATCTGGTAATAGAAACTTCGAAGGAAGAATATCTCCCCACATTAAAGCAAACTACTTGGCATCACCTCCACTTGTTGTGGCTTATGCACTGGCAGGCCATATGGAATTTGATCTTTACAAAGAACCTTTAGGAAAAAACAAAGATGGTAATGATGTTTACCTAAAAGATATTTGGCCTTCAAATAAAGAAATTGAAGACACATTAAGAAAAGCTTTAAATGCAGAAATGTTTATTAGGAGATACTCAAATGTTTCAGAAGGACCTAAACAATGGCAAGAAATTAAAACTAAAAATACAAGTATCTACAATTGGGATTCAAGCTCAACTTATGTAAAGAAACCACCTTTTTTTGATAACTTACCAGATCTACCAGAAGGTTTTAAAAAAATAAAAGATGCTAGACCATTATTAATTCTAGGTGATATGGTAACTACAGATCACATTTCTCCAGCAGGAAATATTCAAAAAGAGAGTCCGACAGGTGAGTATTTTATGAAACACCAAATTTTACCGAAAGATTATAATTCATACGGATCTAGACGAGGAAATCATGAAGTGATGATGAGAGGGACATTTGCAAATATAAGAATTAGAAATGAAATGGCCCCAGGTACTGAAGGTGGATTAACAAAATTACACCCTGAAGAAAAAATAATGCCAGTATATGATGCGGTAATTGAATATAAAAAAAGAGGAACAGATTTAGTTGTTATAGGTGGAAAAGAATATGGTACTGGCTCATCAAGAGATTGGGCAGCAAAAGGAACTAAGTTGCTTGGTGTAAAAGTTGTCATAGCTGAAAGTTTTGAAAGAATTCACAGGTCAAATTTAATTGGAATGGGTATCTTGCCCTTACAATTTGTAGAAGGTATGAATAGAACTAATATTAATTTAGTTGGTTCAGAATTAATCAGTATAATTAATTTAGAAAAAGGTATTAATCCATCAGATCAAGTGAAAGTAGAAATAAAATACACTTCAGGACTCATTAAAAAGATTAATACTTTATGCAGGATTGATACCAAAAATGAACTAGAATACTATAAAAATGGTGGAATACTTCAATATGTTTTAAGAAAAATGATTTAATTATGGATGAAGAAATATCAATTATAAATACAAATACAAGAAATGAAAAGATTAAAAATTTTTTTATTAAAAATAGAAAAAAATTAATAATATCTATTTCTTTTTTAATTCTTTTAACTTTTAGTTTTTTTATTTACCAAGATTTTAAAAATAAAAATAAGATTAAATTAGCTGAAAAATATAATTATTTAACAATTAATTTTATTTCTGGAGATCAAACTAATGTTGAAAATCAATTAATTGAAATAATAAAAGAAAAAGATAAAACATACTCGCCATTGGCTTTATATTTTTTAATAGATAATAATATAATTACAGAAAAAAATAAATTAAACTTTTTATTTGATATTGTTATAAATGAGACAAAGTTAGAAACAGAGATAAAAAATTTATTAATTTATAAAAAAGCTTTGTATAATTCCGAGTTTGAGACTGAAAATAATTTAATTAAAATTTTAAACCCTCTTATTAATTCAGAAAGTATATGGAAATCTCATGCCCTATACTTAATGGGAGAATATTTTTATAGCAAAAATGAAAAACAAAAATCTAAAGAATTTTTTAATAAAATTGTTGTTCTTGAAAAAAGTAATAAAAAGATAAAATTAGAAGCTCAAAAGAAATTAAACAGAGATTTTAATGAATAATATCTTAAGAATTTTTTTAATAATATTTTTTGTAACTAGCTGCTCGATGGATACAAAAACTGGACTTTGGACGAAAACTGAAAAAATAGTAAAAGAAAAAAAAATATTAATTGAAGAGCAATTTAAAGAAGAAACTGTATTTAAATCAGAATTAAATCCAAACTTAAAAGTAAATTTACCAGGAAAATTAATCAAAAATAGTTTTATAAATAATTTAAATAATAATAATGGACAAACTAACTATAACGGAAATCTAAAAAAAACTTCAAGATTTAAATTTTCTAAGATCAAAAATTTTAACCAGTATGAGCCAGAAATAGTATTTAACAATAATAATGTTATATTTTTTGATAACAAAGGATCAATTTTAAAATTTGATAATTTTTCAAAAAAAATATGGAAAAGAAATTATTATACAAAATATGAAAAAAAATCAAAACCAATTTTATTTTTTGGAATTGATAAAGATAAATTAGTTATAGCAGATAGTATCGCAAAGTATTATGCAGTAAATTTAAACACAGGTGATCTATTGTGGTCAAAAAATAACTCTTCACCATTTAACTCACAAGTAAAAGTTTTTAAAGATAGATTTTTTGTTGTCGATTTTCAAAATATATTACGATGCTTCTCATTAAAAGATGGTTCAGAATTATGGAATTATAAAACTGATCAATCATTTATAAAATCGCAAAAAAAGCTAACATTAATTATAGTTAATGGAAAAGTTATATTTAATAACTCGATTGGGGATATAACTGCAGTTGACATTAATAATGGAACTTTAATTTGGCAAACACCAACTCAAAGTAGCTCTATATACGAAGATTCATTTTTCTTAAAAACATCAGATTTAATCGCTAATAATGATTCTGTTTTATTTTCCAACAACAGAAATGAATTTTTTTCTTTAGATGTTAAAAATGGAACTATAAGATGGAAACAAAAAATTAACTCTAGTTCGAGATCTACATTGGTAGAAAATACAATTATTTCAATATCAAATGAGGGATATTTAGTATTAACAGATAATAGAACAGGCAATATTATCAGAATTACAAATATTTTTAAAACTTTAAAAAAAAAAAAAATATTTAAAAAAAGGGGCTTAGGAAGCTTAAATATGGATAATTATTTTTCTGATGGTACTTCTTTAAAAATTAAAAATAAAATTGAACCGGTAGGATTTATAGTTGGTTTAAAAAATATATATTTAACAACTGACCATGGAAGGTTACTTGTGATAGATATAAAAAATGGAAAACTTATTTCCATTCTTAAAATTGATAATGAAAAAATATCAAGACCATTTGTTTTAAATCAAAGCTTATTTATAATTAAAGATAACTCTATTATTAAATTAGATTAGTAATGTTTTTAAAAATCCTAGATAAATTAGGACGAAAAAAAATAGTTCTCGATAGGGGCTCAACTCATCCAAAGTATAATCAAGCAAAACCTTGGATGAATAGGTATTATTTACTACTAAGACATAGGCCCAAATGGTTTCCATTTAATATTTTGATGCATGAAATGTTAGCTAATGATCATGGTGAAGGCATTCACAACCATACATTTCCCTATATCACAATAATTTTAAGAGGAGGTTATTGGGAAACTTTAAAATCAGGTAAGTTTTGGAGGTCACCTGGATATGTTGGGTTTAGAACAGCAAATAACTTGCACCGTGTTGACTTAAAAGAAGGAACAAAACCATTAACACTATTTATATCAGGACCATTTGGCCTTAGAAAAGGACCAAGATCTAAATATGGAATTTATTTTAAAAAAAAGAAATGAATTTTCAAAAATTATTTTTAGATCACTGTAAAACTAATGGATTAGAAATCAATGATTGTCAGGTTAATATAGTTGAGTTGATCAATAAATTTTACCAAGTAAACTTTAATAATTCTTTGTTATCAAATTTGTTTTCAAAAAAAAAATGCAAAAATGGTTTCTACTTACATGGAGATGTAGGGGTAGGTAAGACCATGATTTTAAATTTTTTTTATGAAAATTTTGATCAATTTAAGCAAAGACTGCATTTTAATGAATTTATGATTAGTTTTCATGATTTTGTATTGAAAAACAAAGACAACAAAAAAGTTAATGTTATAGATAATTTTGTAAATAGATTAAAGAAAAAATATAAGTTAATTTATTTTGATGAATTTCAAGTTACCAACATTGTAGATGCGATGATATTAGGAAATTTATTTAAAAAAATATTTGAGGAAAATATAAAAGTTATTTTTTCTTCTAACATTAAAATTAATAACCTTTATAAAGGTGGCCTTCAAAGAGATCAGTTTCTACCATTTATAAAGACAATGAAGAATATGTGTTATGAAGAAATTCTTATTATTAAAGAAGATTATCGTAAATCTAAAAAAAATACAAATAAACGATATTTTTCTCCTTTAAATGAAGCAACCAATTTCAAGATTAATAAACTTTTTAGAAAATTGACTAAAGATAAGATTGGCAAAGAAAAAATTTTATTAATCAAAGGAAGAAAATTTAATATCAAAAATTATTATGAGGGTATTGCTAGATTTGATTTTAAAGATTTATGTAACAAAAATATTGGTGCAGAGGATTATATAAAAATTACAGAAATATGTGATTTTATGATTATAGAAAATGTTCCAATTTTTAATGATGATAATTCAAATCAGCAACAAAGATTTATTACACTAATTGATATTATCTATGAAAAAAAAATACCCTTAGCAATTAGCAGTGCCTCTAGTTTGCAAGATTTAACTTCTACAAATAGTTTGTTTGTGGCATTTAAGCGAACTTCTAGCAGATTGTACGAGATAACTTCCTAATAAAAATTATTTTTTTTTTTTATTGATTGAAAAGCTTTTAATGCTGCTGCACGAGCTTCTTCGTGAACGACAATGGGTTCAGGGTAGTCTTTACCAATAATAATTTTAATTTGTTCTTGGTATTTGCTCTCTAACTCCCATGGTTTATGTAAAAATTTGATGGGCATATTTTGCAGTTCTGGAACCCATTTCTTTGTGTAAATGCCATCTTTATCAAACTTTAATCCCTGTAGAATTGGATTAAATATTCTAAAATATGGGGCAGCATCAGCACCACAGCCAGCTACCCATTGCCATTGAGCAACGTTGCTTGCCTCATTATAATCAATAAGATGATTCTTAAAATGTTTTTCACCTTCCATCCAATGAATTCTTAAGTGTTTAACTAAAAAAGATGCCACTACCATTCTAACTCTATTGTGCATCCAGCCAGTTTCATAAAGCTCTCTCATCCCCGCATCAACAATTGGATATCCTGTCATTCCTTTTTTCCATTTTTTTAGGAACTTTTCATTTTCAACCCAAGGAAAACTATCAAAGTTTTTTCTAAGATTTCCTTTAAGCATTTCAGGAAAGTTGTTTATCAAACTATGTGAAAACTCTCTCCAGCCAAGTTCGTTAACATATTTTCTGTAACCTTTACTTTTATTTGCTACTTCATCACATTTGCTCCATATAGTTTCAACATGTATCTGACCAAATTTCAAAAAAGGAGATAATTTTGAAGTGCCATTTACTCCAGGTATATCTCTAGTGTTGCCATAATCAGTAATTCTATTTTTAATTAATTCCTGCAAATATTTTTTAGCTTCACTTTCAGAGGGTTTCCAATATTTTTCAAATTTTTTAAACCAATTTTTTTTTGGTAATATTTCCTTAGGAGAAATAGTTTTTTTAAAGTGACTAAATTCTTTATCTAATTTTTTTATTTTAAATATTTTTGAGGGTACTTTATTTAAATATTTTTGTTCAGCATTTTTCCAAAAAGGAGTAAACACTTTAAAAGGTGTACCATCATCTTTGATTACATCTTGAAATTCAATTAATATATTCCCTTTAAAATATTTATAATTAATTCCATTTTTTATAAATATATCTCTAATCTTCTTACCTTTTGCAATGACATCTGGTTCGTAAACTTTACTCCAGTAAATAGTGATATCATCATTTTTTTTAATTTTCGAAAATATGTCTATTTCATCACCAGAGACTATTTCTAAAGAAATATTAAATTTTTTAAGACTATCTTTAAAAAACTCAAGTGATTTAGATAGCCACCATTTTTGAGCTTCTCTTTTTTTATCAAAATATTTGTTATTATAAATATATAGTGCACTTACAGCTTCATGATTTTTGCTCGCATATGATATGGCTGGGTTATTTTCTACTCTAAGATCTTCTCTGATCCAAACAACTGCTTTTTTTGTCATATTAAATTTAGATTTTTTTTAATCCATCATCTAATAATTTTTTATACATCGCTGCATCAGTTAATCCTTCACAACCAAATAATAAAATTCTAGAATCTGAATTTAAGTTTAACTTATTAAAATATTCTTTGTTTTTAAATAGGCCAATTAACGCAATAATTCCTGGAACAGCACATTCACCTGCAATTATTTTTTTATTAGAAAGTTTAGCTTCTGCCAACATTGCAACCACAGTGGATATTTCATCATCTGTTATGGTTAAACTGTAATTAGTAGTATCTTTTAATATTTCCCAAGCTACGGTTGAAACATCACCACATGACATTCCACCCATTATTGTCTCATTAATAATATCAACAGTTGTTGGCTTGTTGTTTGCTATACTTTCAAAAACACAATTCGCATTTTGTGGTTCAACGATAATAAATTTTGGAATATTATTGGAAAATTTAGCAAACCCAGCAATCATAGCTGCAGCCATACCACCTACGCCTGCCTGTAAAAAGACATGAGTAAATGAACTATCTTTAATTTGGTCTATAATTTCCTTAATCATAATTGTGTACCCAGCCATAATTAATTTTGGAACTTCTTTGTATCCTTCCCACGAAACATCTTGAACAATTTCCCAATTATTTTGTTTTGATTGTTTGATGCATTCTCTTAAGGATGCATCGTAGTTTCCTCTAACTCTTATAACGTCAGCATCTAGATTTCTCATTGCCTCAGCTCTAGTTTCACTTACAAATTCACTAATAAAAATTTTGCATTTTAAGTCAAGTCTTTGAGCACCCCATGCGACTGATCTTCCATGATTTCCCGCAGTAGCAGTAGCAACAGTTACATTATTTTTTTCATCTGCTATTTTATTAACTGCAAATGCTCCTCCAAGCGCCTTAAATGATTTTAGATTAAATCTTTTATCTTCATCTTTGTAATAAATTTCTTTAAATCCTAGCTCATCGTTTAATTTATTAAGTTTGCATAGTGGTGTGGGTGCGTAAGTTTCCCATTTTGAAATAGATTGAATTGCCTCATCAATAAATTTTTCAGGAAGAGATGTTAATATTTTTTTTTTATTAAATTTATAATTTTTATTTTCTATTAATGAAGGTATTGACCAATTAGCATTTTCTATGATTGTTTTCATCAAAACTAACAATCAAGAGTGTTATTTTTTTCCCACTCAGTTACTGGGTTTTCTTTATCGAAAGTTTCTTCTTGGTTAAAATTTTCAATTTCTGATTTTTTTAATTTTAAATAACTATTAATAGTATTATCACCAAACGCTTCTCGAATTTCTTTACTGTTTTCTAATTGTTCTAAAGCATCTTCAATTGTGTTAGGTAATTTTTTTAGATTTGGATAATTTTTATGATCAGTGTACATATTACAAGACAAAGGTTCACCAGGATCTATTTTATTATTTATTCCATGTAGACCAGCAGCAACTACTCCAGCTTGAAGCAAGTATGGGTTTACAGCACCATCCATTAGTCTTAATTCAAATCTACCTTTATCTGGTACTCTTATCATGTGAGTTCTGTTATTTCCTGTATAAGAAATACTACTTGGTGACCATGTAGCTCCTGATTTTGTTGGGGGTGCATTTATTCTTCTGTAACTATTAATTGTTGGGTTAAAAAAAGCAGTTAAAGGTTGAGTAAGCTTCATGATACCACCTAAAAAATTGTATGCCAACCTACTTAAACCTAATTTATCTCCATTATCTAAAAATTTATTTATCTTTTCATTCCATAAAGAAATATGAGCATGACATCCGTTTCCAGTTAAATTTCCAAAAGGTTTGGGCATAAATGTTGCCCTTAATCCATGCTTTTCAGACAATGATTTAACCATGTATTTAAAAAAAACATGCCTATCAGCAGTAATTAGACAATCTGTGTAATCCCAGTTCATTTCAAATTGACCGTTAGCATCTTCATGGTCATTTTGGTATGGATTCCATCCCATCGTAATCATGCTATCACATATTTCTTTAATCAAGTCGTACCTTCTCATTAAAGCAGATTGATCATAACAAGGTTTTGATTGAGTATCTCGAGCATCAGCAATTTTACTACCATCTTCTGAAATTAAAAAATATTCACATTCAACACCAGATTTCATGGTTAAATTCTTTTTGTTTAATTCTTTGATCTGCTCTTTAAGCATCACTCTTGGCGATGCTTTAACAGTTTTTCCACCCATCCATAAATCTGAAGCTAACCATCCTATTTCTTTATTCCAAGGAAGTTGAATAAGACTATCTGGATCTGGAATTGCAAACATATCGGTATCTGCTGGAGACATATCAAGCCACGTTGCAAAACCAGCAAAGCCAGCACCATTTTTTTGCATATCACTAATAGCTTGTGCTGGAACTAATTTTGATCTTAACACCCCAAATAAATCTACAAAACTTATTAGAAAATACTTAATTTTTTTAGCTTTAGCTATTTTAGATAAATTTTTAGGCATAATTTATAATTTTAATTTACTATTGTTAGCTAATCTCTACAATATTATTTTTTATTTTTTATTCCCGGTATCCAGCTAGTTCCTGCAAGGGGAACTCTGGCCATGGCTGCAGATTCAACTGTTAATGCACATAAGTCTTCGGGTTCTAAATTATGTAAATCATTTTTACCCGAGGCTCTTGCAATTGTTTGTGCTTCAAGTGTCATAACTTTTAAATAATTAGACAAACGTCTGCCACCTGCTATTGGATCAAAACGCTTAATTAATTCAGGATCTTGAGTGGTAATTCCTGCTGGGTCCTTACCTTCATGCCAATCATCGTATGCTCCAGCTGTACTTCCTAATTTATTATAATCTTTTTCCCACATAGGATCATTGTCTCCTAGTGCAATCATAGCAGCAGATCCAATTGAAACAGCATCAGCACCAAGAGCCATTGCTTTTGCAACATCAGCTCCGTTTCTAATCCCGCCAGAAATAATTAGTTGAACTTTTCGATGTTGATCTAAATCTTGAAGTGCATCTACAGCGGGTCTGATACAAGCCAAAGTTGGTTGGCCAACATTTTCAATAAATACTTCTTGTGTAGCAGCGGTTCCTCCTTGCATACCATCTAGAACGACTACATCAGCTCCAGCTTTAACAGCTAAAGCAGTGTCATAGTATGGTCTTGCTCCAGCTATTTTAATAAAAATCGGAACTTTCCATTCTGTTATTTCTCTTAATTCTAATATTTTAATTTTTAAATCATCAGGTCCAGTCCAATCTGGATGTCTACATGCTGATCTTTGATCTATGCCTTTGGGTAAAGTTCTCATTTCTGCAATACGATCACTAATTTTTTGACCTAATAACATTCCACCACCACCTGGTTTAGCACCCTGTCCTATAACAATTTCAATAGCATCAGCTTTTCTTAAGTCATTTGGATTCATTCCATATCTAGAAGGTAAAAGTTGATAAACTAAGTTTTTAGATTGACCTCTTTCCTCTGGAGTCATTCCACCATCACCAGTAGTTGTAGATGTACCAGCCATACTAGCTCCACGACCTAACGCTTCTTTGGCCCTTCCTGATAAAGCTCCAAAACTCATTCCTGCAATTGTTATTGGTATATCTAGTTCTAGAGGTTTTTTTGCATACCGTGTTCCTAAAGTTACTTTTGTATTACAAGTTTCCCTATATCCTTCTAATGGATATCTAGACATTGATGCACCAAGAAAAAGTAAATCATCAAAATGAGGAAGTTTTCTTTTTGAGCCACCTCCTCTAATGTCATAAATTCCTGTTTCAGCTGCACGTCTTATTTCTGAGTTTGTGTATTCATCAAAAGTCCAAGAAATACGAGGGTGAGTTTTTTTATTTCCTGACATTATTAATAACTTGATACATTATCGATGTTAAAATTATATAATTTTCTTGCTGAACCATACCTCTTAAAACTTTCTGGTCTAACATTTTTAATTTCACTTTTTTTTAAAAGTATAGAAATTTTATCTATATGTTTTTTTTCTATTTTTTTTTCTATGCAGTCTGAACCTAAAGATTTAACAGATCCTTTAACAAATATGTCTGTCTCATATAGGCTATCACCTAGAGCTTCGCCTGCATCACCACAAACTATCATTGTTCCAGCTTGTGCCATAAACGCTGACATATGCCCAACCGAACCTTTAACTACAATGTCAATTCCTTTCATTGAAATACCACACCTAGAACTAGCATCTCCATCAATTATTAGTAAACCACCATGAGCAGTAGCTCCAGCAGACTGTGAAGCATTACCTTTTACATGAACTATTCCAGACATCATATTTTCAGCAACACCTGTTCCAACATTTCCATCAATAGTTACATGAGCTTTTTGGTTCATTCCAGCACAGTAATAACCAACATGTCCTTTAATTAAAATTTTCATTTCTTGGTTTAGTCCGGCACATAAAGCATGACTTCCTTCTGGATTTATAATCGTGAATTCTCTCTCATTTTTTTTAATATCTAAATTTTGTAAAGTATTGTTTATTTCTCTTAATTTTTTTTTTTTTAAATCTAATTTCATTATTTTCCCCAAGAGTAGACAATACCAGGTTCAGGTTCAAAAATTTTTGCATTATTTACATCTGGTAAATGAGCCATAGCTTGAAACTCTGAAGCTATTGCAACATAATTTTTTGTTTCAGCTATCACTGCAGGCTTACATGCTATTTCATCTCTAACTACTGCAAATCCTTTTCTAGTACCTGCAATAAAAGTATAAAAACCATCTAAATCTTTAAGACCAGAAGTAAGAGTATCCTTTAAAGATTTATTATTTGATAAATTATGAGATACATATCCAGCTGCTACTTCAGTGTCATTCTCTGAATTAAAAATAGTGCCCTTTTTAGTAAGTT
This sequence comes from uncultured Candidatus Pelagibacter sp., assembly GCA_905612435.1. Classification (GTDB taxonomy): domain Bacteria; phylum Pseudomonadota; class Alphaproteobacteria; order Pelagibacterales; family Pelagibacteraceae; genus Pelagibacter. The sequence continues at coordinate 85,939 of CAJQRZ010000010.1, read as the reverse complement.
CTCTTCTTAAATTATTATGGTTAGATAAAGAACCATTATGAACTAAGCATTCATCTTCACCAGTAGAATAGGGGTGAGATCCATCTGTAGTGATTGCACTCTCAGTAGCCATTCTAGTATGACCTATTCCATGTGTTCCACTAAAACTATCTAACTTAAATTTTTTAACCACATCTTTAGGTTTACCAACTTGTTTAAATATCTCTATTGATCGCCCATATCCAACTATTGATACTTTAGGAAAATTTGAATTTATTATTTCAATTACTTTTTTTGGTTGCAACTGAGTTTTAAGAATTACATGATCAGAAATTTGATTTAATTTAGCTTTTTTGATCTTTTTAGATATTTCTTTTTTAAAGTTAATGAAGTTTAAATCATTAATGCATAAAGAAAATTTATAAATTTTTTTACTTTCATTTTTATATATAGCAAAACCAGCACTATCAGGTCCACGAGACTCCATGTTATTTAACATTACAGATAACATCTTACCTAAATTCTTTTCAAATTTTTTAGTTTTGAGATAGATGCCAACAATTCCACACATAGTTTTTTAGGTTTATTTTATTAAAGATATTAAGAAATCTTTATAATAGATAAGATTAACTACCACAATGATGATAATAGCCGTTATTACACCATATTTAGCTTTTGGAAATACTACACCTATCATCTTACTTGGTCTTTGATCTTCGTTGTTATTTTCAGTCATTTTTTAAATTTTATAAAAAAAAAGGGCGCCACAATCAAGTAGCGCCCAAATCTTTAATTTATATTACCATTCGGTAACATTGCTTTTATGATCATTAGCACCATGTCTTTTTTTAGCTAACCTTGAAAGTTTTTCACTTTCAGATCTAGCTGTGATGACATGCCAGCCAATCCAAAAAACTACACCAAGAATAACTAGTAAAGTTTCAGTGGATCCTGCTCCCGGATAAACTGCTCCGACAACTTCTTCTGCACTTAAATGATCTATCCAGTTTGTAACTGTAGCCATATATTTTCTCCTTTACCTAGTTGAAGAGGCGACCGCTTTTTCAGCATCTCTATCGTCCTCCATCATTTCATAGTCTAGTCCAGCTATTTCTACTTCACGTGGTATTCTTAATTTACCAAATCCGTTTAGTATTCTAGCCAAGACATAGCCTGGTATTAGTCCAAGAACTACGAACATTATAATTGCTCCTAGAAATTGCCCTAATGGGTTGATTGATGCATAAGTTGATCCGTCCCACATAGCTCCAACACTGTATCCAGATGAAGGATAGCCATTTAAAACAAATCCACAAATTATAAGTCCAGCAACTCCTGCGTAACCGTGTACTGCTACCGCACCAACTGCATCATCGATTTTGAACTTACGTTCAACCCAGTAATGTAGTTTGTATGCAATCACAACACCGATCGCACCAATAAGCATTGCTTGTATCGGGTGATACAAATCATTACCTGCCGATGCACAGATGATACCTGCCAGTCCACTTGAGTAAGTCCAGAAAGGATCACCTTTGGCGACCACGTATCCAGCCAATAATCCACCTGATAATGACATCAAGAAGTTCATTGTTATACCACTCAGTGTAGTAGGGGTTACATATATGTTTGTAGCTGTCCAGTATGTTACGCCTTCCATTCCATACTCAGGTCCAAGATCAAATATCGGTATATTACATGCCGCATAAAATCCCCAGAAACCAGTATAGATTAAAAATAATCCAATTGTAACTAGCCAAGGATTTCTTGGTCCTATATTTCTTGGTTCACCACTTGATGAGAATTTTCCAATTCTAGGTCCTAAAACGATTAGAACACCTAAAGCAAATCCACCCGCAATTGCATGAATTACTCCTGATGCATAAGCGTCATGATATCCTAAAATTTTGAGCATCCATCCATCAAAGTGCCATCCCCAAGCAGCATCAATCACCCAGAAAAATGAACCTATTGCAATGGCTAAAATTCCAAATGCAAAAGTTGTAATTCTTTCAATGATTGCTCCAGAAACGATTGAAGCAGCCGTCCATGAGAATAGTAAGAACGCAGCCCAGAATACTCCACTTATGTGGTCACCTAAGTTAACCGCCATAAATTCAGTATTTGGCGCATACCATTTCGCACTAAAAGTACTATCGTCCATAATTAGCGCAGCACTCTCATTCATTATTGAAGGAGCTATTCCCGGTCCTGTTGGGAATGCCCAGTAAATCCACCAACCAAAGAAAAACCAAGTGACCGTTACTAGCGGTATTAACATGGTATTTTTCATTAAAGTATGTTGGTGATGCTTATAACGTGAAGCTCCAACTTCATACATACAGAATCCGACGTGAATTAAAAACATCAATACCACTGTTACCCAGTAGTAAAATTCTGTAAATATAACTGTAAGAGCCCCTAATTGATCTGTCATAATCTCTCCCTATATTTATTTTTCAAAAAGACTAAATAAATTGGGTGCGACAAACAATAATAAAATTTATATATATAAAAAATTGTTAATAAAAAAACTAATAATTACGCGGAAAATAGAAAGAAGCTTAAAGTTATAAAAAAAATAACAACCTCTAATTGAATATCTTAAAAGTTTAAATTAAAATTTTAAGTATGCTTTTTTTAAATCAACAAGTGGATGCTTTGGAGACATTTGAAATTTAACTAAAAGTTCTCTAGCTATCATATCTCTATCTTGTTGGTTGTTAGGTAGCTTAATTGATTTTGGAATAGTAACCCAACCATTAGCATTTCTACAAAATACAGCAGGTTTATCTTCTTCATATCCCATATGTACATCTTCTAACCAGTTAAGATCATCCCAACCCATCGCTTCAACATATTTTTTTAAAAATGGAGTAATTTTTTTATAATCAGGCAATAAGTTAACATCATACCTATAACCAATATGTTGCCCAATCATTTTTTCTCTAGCGGTTTCTTTAGATTTACCACCAAGTTTTATTTTTTTTTCTTTTTTTACTTTTGCTTTTGTTTTTTTCTTAACCATAATTACCCCTTATATTTTGTGAAAGTTATCAACACCAACAGTGTAGTTAGTTCCTGTTAAAGGAACTTTAGCTAATGCTGAAGATTCCATTGTTAATGCAGCTAAATCTTCAGGCTCTAAAGAGTGAATGTTAGTTTTACCACAAGCTCTTGCTAAAAGTTGAGCCTCTAATGTCATCGCATGTAAGTAGTTGTAAACTCTTAAAGCAGCATCATCAGGGTTCAATCTAGATCTTAATTTAGGATCTTGTGTAGCAACACCAACTGGACAACGTCCAGTATGACAGTGATAGCAATCACCGGCTTTAACACCCATTTCTTTTTCAAAGTTTGCTTCTGGTATATCTTTGTTACAGTTCAAAGCTATTAAAGCACCAGTTCCAATTGCTATTGCATCAGCTCCTAATGCCAAAGCTTTTGCCATATCCGCACCGTCTCTAACACCACCAGCATAAATCAATGTAACTTTTCCAGTTTTACCAACATCATCGATAGCTCTTCTTGCTTCTCTGATTGCAGCAATCCCTGGAATACCAGTATTTGCAGCAGCTATGTGAGGTCCGGCTCCAGTTGAACCTTCCATTCCATCTAAAAAGATTGAGTCAGGATCACACTTTGCAGCCATACGAACATCATCATAAACTTTTGAAGCACCTAATTTTAATTGAATTGGAACTTTATTTTTTGTTAATTGTCTTAGCTCTTGAACTTTTAAAGCTAAATCATCTGGTCCCAACCAATCGGGGTGTCTTGCTGGAGATCTTTGATCAATACCAGAAGGTAAAGATCTCATTTCTGCAACTTGATCAGTAACTTTTTGACCCATTAAATGTCCACCCATTCCAACTTTTTGTCCTTGACCAATAAATACTTCAATTGCATCAGCAAGTTGTGCATGGTGTGGGTTAAAACCATACCTTGACTGAATACATTGGTAATACCATTTTTCAGAATATCTTCGTTCATCAGGTATCATGCCACCTTCTCCTGAACAAGTAGCACTTCCAGCCATTGTTGCACCTCTTGCTAAGGCAGTTTTTGCTTCATAAGAAAGCGCTCCAAAACTCATACCTGTAATATAAACTGGTATATCAAGTTCAATTGGGTTTTCACAATTTGGACCAATGATAGTTTTTGTTTCACATTTTTCTCTATATCCTTCAATTACAAACCTAGTAAGAGTTCCTGGTAAAAATACCAAGTCATCAAATGTTGGGATTTTTTTCATCAATGCCATTCCACGCATTCTATATCTTCCTAACTGAGCTTTAATGTGGATATCATCTATGACTTCAGGAGTAAAAATTGCATTTCGGCCAAGTAAACTTTTATTTCTACTACCATCTTCATTTATATGTACGTCAGCTTTTCCACCAACTTTACCATTTTTTTTAATATTTTTTTTGGTTTTTTTCTTAGCCATTAAATTGCTCCTTTTTTTTCTGTAGGTTCTAAATTATCATAATTCCAAAGTTTTTTACCAGATACTATTTTTGTCATTTTACTAACATCAAATTTTTCACCGATTTCTGCAACTTTTAATTTTCTCTTTAACCAATCTTGGTCATTAGAAGTTAAATCTCCAGGAACAGCGTCACTTCCAAATGATCCTATTTTTCCACCAATAAATATTGTGCCATCATACATAGAGTCTCCCAAGTTTATCCCAACATCTCCTAGAATAATAATTCTTCCTCTTTGCATCATAAAACCTGTAAATGCACCAGCGTCACCACCAACAATGATAGTTCCACCTTTCATGTCTATACCAGTTCTTGCACCAACACTTCCTTTACAAATTAAATCACCACCTCTTATGGCAGCACCAAAACATGAGCCAGCATTTTTTTCTATAACAACTTTTCCAGCCATTAAATTTTCTGCACAAGACCAACCAACTCTTCCATTAATTCTAACAGTAGGACCATCACAAGAGCCCATACCAAAATAACCCAAACTTCCTTCAAAAATTAAGTTTAGTTTGTTTAAAATACCAACACCTAAACTATGTTTTCCTTGAGGGTTTTTTATAACAATCGTTCCATAGCCTTGGCTCATTAAATTATCAATTTTTTTATTAGCTTCAGGTGCTGTCATTTCTTTAACATCAAGTTCAGTTCTTTTATTGAAATCAACATCATAAGTACCAAAATAGTAAAAATTTTCTGCCTCAGAGGGGTTAAAAAATTTTTGTTGCGTTCTACCTGTAAGCACCTCTGTGTGCATACCCATTGACTGTGATTTAGATTTTTTGTCAGTTGTTTTTAGATTTGCCATACTTTTACCTCTCCATCAAATGGATCATATGTATCAATTTCCTGTGGAAGAATTGATCTGATCGCGATTTCTTCTGAACCCATTGCCACCAAATCATCTGATTCATAAAGAACCAAAGGTTTTGCCGCCATAGTATCTTTTGCCATTCCTAATGAATCTTTTGTTGCAACAAAATATGTAAACACTCCATCAAGACCCGTTAAAGAAGCTCTCATGCCTTCTTCAAGACTAGCTCCCTCTCTCATTTTTTGAGCTATGTATACAGCTATTAGCTCTGAGTCACATTCAGACATAAATCTCATACCTTTATTTTCCAACAATCTTCTGTTGTTCCAATAGTTAGTTAATTGTCCATTATGAACTACCGATACATCACTAAAAGGATAACCCCAGAAAGGATGAGCTGATTTAATATCAACACCAGACTCTGTAGCCATTCTAGCATGACCAATTGCATGAGTTCCAACAACTTTGTCTAGATTATATCTATCGCAAACCATTTTAGCATTACCTAGGTCTTTAATTACTTCTAATGATTTTCCCATAGAAAGAATTTCAACTCCTGGAATACTTTCAATTTTTTGTGAAAATTCTAATAAGTCTTTTGTATCGTAAGCGATTTCATATCTTAAAGAGTAGGGTAAAATTCTTTCCTCTTTAACTATTCTAGCTCCCAATTCAGAGAGATATTGATCAACTATTTTTTTCCTTTCATCATAAACAGAAGTCTCTTCCATTACTGACGAACTTCCTTCACCAACATTTTCACCAACTTTAAAACGCATGATAAAGTTTTTACCATCAGTATCACCATATAAAGCGTAACCAGTTGAGTCTTCTCCTCTATGTTTTAATGCTTGAAGCATACCTTGAAGCTCTTTCCCTACGTTGGAAGATTTTCCTCTATGAATTAACCCTGCAATTCCGCACATATATTTCCCCTTTTATTATTAAAGACTATGGTAGACAGTCTAGATAAGTATCTAGATCCCATTGAGTTGTTGCACCTAAAAATTTTTCCCATTCATCATTTTTATACCAATGGAAAACTTTATACATTTCATCCGGCATAGCTGATTTGATAACTTCATCTTCTGCTAAACGATTTAATGCTTCACCAAGACTCATTGGTAATTTTTTAACCTTTTTCCCAGCAGCTTGAGCTTCATACATACTTCTAGATTCAGGTTTTCCTGGATCAATATTATTTGTTATCCCGTCTTCAAAACATTTTAATAACCCAGAACCCATTAAATATGGATTGTGCATTGAATCAACTGAACGATATTCAAACCTTCCTGGAGCAGATACTCTTAATCCACAAGTTCTGTTTTGAAATCCCCAGTCAGCATAAACAGGCGCCCAGAATCCCGTATCCCATAATCTTCTGTACGAGTTCACAGTAGAAGAACCTATTGCAGTTAAAGCACCTAAATGCTTCATTACTCCACCAATAGCTTTTAAACCAATTTTACCTGGTAATTGAATATCTTTAGTATCAGGCATAAAAGTATTTGTTCCACCCTCAACATAAGTAAATACTTCATCCATAGCAGGTAAAGACTTGTGGTGTAATTTATTAATCACATCTTTTCCACCTGTCCATAAAGACATATTAGTGTGACAACCACTTGCAGAAACACCCATAAATGGTTTAGTCATAAAGCAGGCTATTAAATTAAATTCTCTAGCAACTTGTGCACAAATTTGTCTGTAAGTAGAAAGTCTATCTGCATTTCTTAAAACATCATCATACATCCAGTTTAATTCTAATTGTCCTGGTGCATCTTCATGATCACCTTGAATCATATCAAAACCCATTGCTCTAGCGTATTCAAAAACTTTCATGAAAACTGGTCTTAGAGATTCAAATTGATCTATATGATAACAATAAGGTTTAGAGTAACCTTTACCTGTTGGTGAACCATCTTCATTTTTGGTTAACCACATCATTTCTGGCTCTGTTCCAACTCTTAATTGGTAACCATGTTTCTTTTTAAATTCTTGAGCATGTAATCTTAAATTTCCACGACAATCTGAAGTTAGATGTGCGCCTGGATTTTCTCTTTCTTCTCTATTTCTAAAGCAAGTAACAAATACTCTTGCAACTTTTTTATCCCAAGGGAGTTGACAAAAAGTTTCAGGATCAGGTATACCAACCAACTCTTTTGCTTCTGGTCCATAGCCAATATAATCACCATGACGATCAACAAACAAGTTTGCTGTTGCTCCGTAAACTAATTGAAAACCTTTTTCACAAGTTCTTTCCCAATGATCAGTAGGGATACCTTTACCTACAACTCTTCCAGTTACAGAAATAAATTGAAAAAATATATACTCAACACCTAGCTCATTAATTTTAGCTCTAACTTGTTTTACTAATTTATCTCTACCAGGTTGAGCTACATGTTTTTCTAAGTCAGTCATTGTTTCTCCCTTTAATGAATTTTTATTAAATGAACGTTAACTGATAAATTTATTTGTGTCTAGGTTTCTTGATTATAATAAATATATATAATTTTTATAACTAGTGGTTATAAAATTAACTCCAAGGGAACGGACTGTTCGAAGTAGGGTGAAGTTCACCTTTCTCGTAACGGTTGAATCTAAAAGGTTTTAATAAATCACTTTCAGTTCCAAGAATTTCTTTCGCAACAAGTTCTCCAACACCAATCATTTTATAACCATGGTTAGCATCTGCAATCATATAAACATTTTCTAAAAATCTATCAAAGATTGGAAATGCATCAGGTGTCATACATCCAAGGCCGCCTGATGGTCCCTTTCTATATAGGTTTGATTTTCCCTCAAATCTTTTTTGGCAATGTGCTAAAGCAGAACACCACATGTCATTGAAAGCATCTGTAGTTTGAAACTCAGGGGACTCAAGTCCATAAGGGTCAACGTTCACTTTATCAAAATGTTTATCAACAATATAAGGAGAAGTCCCACCTTGAACACCTAAACCTTCAATGTCTGGCTTGTAATAGATACCCCAAATTTTATCTGTAATTAGTTTTTTATCTCTGTCAGAATACAATGGTGCTGTAGAATCTACGTGAATAACAGGCGGCTGACCACCATCATTCATCTTTAAAAAATCTTTATCAACACCGATAACACCTTCTTGAAGCATCCAATATTTCCACATTTCTGTTTCATGAAATTTACCATCTTTATCTTTAATACTAGTTGTTTTTGGAAGTTCTAACATATTCCAAAAATCTCTAACCCAAGGGCCAGCGCCAACAACAACCTGATCGCATTCAATTAAACCTTTGTCAGTTTCAACACCCGTTACGGCCTTACTGTTGCTTCCTCTTTTAAATCCTGTGACTTTTACACCTTTAATAACTTTAACACCATTTGATGTTGCTTTGTTTTCAAGGGCCTTGATGGAATCTTTGTTAAATGCGTAGCCACCTCTTTTTTCGTGAAGAATAGACGTGATTTCTTGAGCTTGCCAATCATCAAACATATTTTTCATATATTTCATGCAGTCGTCTTTGCCTTCTATAAATTCTGATTTATACCCAATAGCCTTTTGTTGTTCGTAAATTGTTGTAACATCTTCATGCATAACTTCTGGTGATATTTGCATATAACCAACAGAATTATATTTAAATGCTTTTGGATCACTTTCCCATACCGATACTGAATGAGCCATTAATTCTCTCATCGCAGGTTGGAAATAATTATTTCTAACAACACCACAAGCTATTCCGCTTGCACCAGCTGCAATATCTTTTTTTTCTAATACAACAATGTCATTTTCATTTTTGTAAGTTTCAGAAAGTTTCCAAGCCGTACTTAGACCGTGAATACCACCACCAATAATTACTATTTTTGCTTTTTTTGGTAAATTAGACATTTTATTTTTTTCTATTGATCAATAACTAAAAATTTTGAATAATAAAAGTATTTTTTTTATTAATAAAAACACTTACATACTTTATGTTAGTAAAAATATTAGGAAAACCTATCATATTATTTAGAAAGGAAATCTAGTGCGGCCATTATGCCTCCTTTTTTAAAAGGTATCCCAGATTGTCTTAAGCCCATTTCAACTCCAGATAAGGTTCCAGCTAATGTTAAATCATTTAAATCACCCATGTGACCTATTCTAAATATTTTGCCTTTTACTTTATTAAGACCAGTGCCTAAAGACATGTTGTAATTATCATAAATTATTTTTCTAAGATTATCTGAATCATGTCCATCAGGAACCATGATGGCAGTTATGGAATCTGATCTTTCAATTGGGTTTTTAGCTAATATTTCAAGACCCCAGGTTTCAACAGCAATTCTTGTAGCATCGGCATGTCTTTTGTGTCTTTTGAATACATTTTCCAAACCTTCTTCTAACAACATGTCAATTGCTTCATTTAAAGCATAAAATAAATTTACTGCAGGTGTGTAAGGGTAAAATCCATTTTTATTATTTTCTAACATTTGACCCCAATCAAAGTATGACTTGGTAAGGTTTGATTTTTTATAAGTGTCTAAAGCTTTAGGACTTATTGCATTAAAAGATAAACCTGGAGGACTCATTAAACCTTTTTGAGAACCGCCAACTGTAACATCAACTTTCCACTTTTGATGGTCATAATTATAAGAACCTAATGAAGAAATAGTATCAACCATAAATAAAGCAGGATGATTTGTACTATCAATTGCTTTTCTAATCTCTTCAACTTGACTTTTAATTCCTGTGGATGTTTCATTATGAGTGACTAACACAGCTTTTATTTCATGATTTTTATCTTCTCTTAATTTTTTTTCTACAATTTTTGGATCAGCTCCTGTTCGCCAATCACCTGGAACAAAATCAACATTTAATCTATATCTACGTGCAGCTTGACACCATTCAGTAGCAAAATGTCCGGTTTCAAACATTAAAATTTTATCACCTTCACTTAATGTGTTAGCGAGAGAAGCTTCCATTGCACCCGTTCCAGCACTTGGAAAAATAACAACAGGGTCTTCAGATTTAAAAATTAATTTAATTTTTTTTAATATATTAGTTGATAAATTTTGAAAATCAGGACCTCTATGATCCATAGCAGGAAAAGCCATAGCTTGTAGAACTCTATCGGGTATATTTGTTGGTCCTGGAACAGATAAAAAATGTCTTCCTGCTTTGTATGTGTTTGATTTTGTCATACAGTAAATCTAATTTATATTTAAAAATAGTCACATATTTTTTTTATATATAATTTTTAATAATATAAAATATCATTTATTAATGCTTATATTAAATAATATTTAATTCATTTTAAAATTTCTGTAACTTGAGAGTATAAAGGAAAAAAGAGTGAATTCCTCTTGTTGTGAAGTGTATTATCACTCTTTTTCCAAATAAATTTGGAGAAAAATGAGTCATAAATTTTATATACCTGCACGACCAAGATTACAAAGAAGTGAATTAGCCGTTCCAGGATCATCACCTAAAATGTTTGAAAAAGCGCTTAACTCAAGTGCAGACTATATTTTTTTAGATCTTGAAGATGCGGTTTCACCTAATGATAAAATTTCAGCTAGAGAAAATGTAATTAAAGCACTTAAAGAAATAAATTGGAGAGAGAGAGGGAAAACTATTTCTGTAAGAATTAATAGTCTCGATACACACTATATGTATAGCGATTTGATTGAAATTGTTGAACAGGCAGGTGATAAAATTGACACTATACTCATTCCAAAAGCTGGAACAGCTAGTGATGTGTATATGGTTGACTGTCTCTTGACACAAATAGAAACTAATAAAAAATTTAAAAATAAAATTGGAATAGAGTGTCTAATTGAAACAGCACTAGGTATGTCTAACATTAAAGAAATTGCAAAGTCTAGCAACAGGCTAGAGGCGCTTCACTTTGGTGTAGCTGATTATGCTGCAAGTTTAAGAGCACGAACAGTTGTGATAGGGGGGTTAAATTCTAATTACCCAGGAGATCAATGGCATCATGGTTTATCACAGCTTGTTATGACTTGTAGAGCTTATGGCTTAAGAGCAATTGATGGACCTTTTGGAGATTTTAATGATTCTGACGCATATGTTGCTTCAGCAAAAAGAGCTGCAGCAATTGGTATAGAGGGCAAGTGGGCAATTCATCCTTCACAAATTGAACTTGCAAATAAAGTTTTTTCACCACCGGAGACTGAAGTAAACAAAGCCAAAAGAATTCTTGAAGAACTTGAGAAAGCAGTAAAAGAAGGAAAAGGTGCTGCACAATTAGATGGAAGAATGATTGATGCAGCTTCAGCTCGTATGGCAGAAAATATTGTGAATATAAATAAACTTATTCAAGGGAATTAAAGTGGACATACACGAATATCAAGCAAAAAAAATACTTTCAGGTTTTGGCGTTGAAATTCCCAGAGGAGGAATTGCTTATAGTTCAGAAAATGCTGAAAACAAAGCAAGAGAAATAGGTGGATCAAAATGGGTAGTAAAAGCACAAATTCATTCAGGAGCAAGAGGTAAGGCTGGGGGAATTATAGTTTGTAATAGCTCTTTAGAAGTTGCTCAAGCAACAGATAAACTTCTTGGAAAAAAATTAGTTACAAATCAAACTGGTCCGGAGGGAAAAATTGTTAATAGAGTTTATATTGAGGAAGCAACAGATATTAGGAAAGAATTATATTTAGGATTAGTTTTTGATAGAAGCTCTGAATGTATAATGGTTGTTGCTTCAACTGAAGGAGGAATGAGTGTGGAAGAAATCTCACAAAAAAAACCAGAAAGTATAATCAGATCAAAAATAGAAGCCGCAGTTGGTATGCAAAAGTTTCAAGCAAGAGAAATAGCTTTTGGATTAGGAATTAAACCAGAACTAATATCAAGAACAGCAGATGCTATAATAGGATGTTATCGAGCATTTAGTGAATTAGATGCAACTATGGTTGAAGTAAATCCTTTGGTTATTTCAGAACAAGAGCAAATTTTAGCCTTAGATTGTAAAATGAGCTTTGATAACAACGCTTTATTTAGAAGAAACCAAGTTTCAGAACTTAGAGACAAAACACAAGAAAATGTAAATGAAGTTTATGCATCTGATAGAGGCCTTAACTACGTAAGTCTTGATGGTAATATAGGAAATATAATTAATGGTGCAGGTTTAGCCATGGCATCAATGGACATGATTAAATTAGCAGGTGGTGAACCAGCAAATTTTCTTGATGTTGGTGGAGGTGCTACACCTGAAAAAATTGTTAAAGCATTTAAATTAATATTAATGGATAAAAAAGTAAAAGTTATATTAGTTAATATTTTTGCAGGCATTAATAGATGTGATTGGGTAGCTGAAGGAATAATTCAAGCTTTACAAAAAATAGAAATTAACATGCCACTTATAATACGTTTAGCAGGAACCAATGTTGAAAAAGGAAATAAAATTTTAAAAGAAAGTAAAATTAATTATATTGAAGCAACAACTTTAGAAGATGCTGCAAATAAAGCTGTAAAAGCTTTAAAAGAATTAACAAAATAACCATGACAATATTAATTGACGAAAAAACAAAAATAATAGTTCAAGGTTTTACTGGTAAAATAGGATCTTTTCATTCAGATGAAATGATAAAATATGGTTCAAATATTGTTGGAGGAGTGACACCTGGAAAAGGTGGACAAACTCATTTAGGTCTTCCAGTATTTAACACAGTAAAAGATGCGGTAAAAAATACAGGGGCGTGTGCATCAGTATTATTTGTCCCACCAGCATTTGCAGCAGACTCTGCTATGGAAGCTGCTGATGCCGGTATTAAAACATGTGTTGCAATTACTGACGGAATTCCTTCTCACGATATGATTAAAATAAAACGCTATATGAGAAGATATTCAAAATCAGAAAAAATGACTCTTATAGGACCAAATTGTGCTGGAGTTATTAGCCCTGGTAAAGCTCTATTAGGTATAATGCCTGGGCACATTTATAAAGAAGGTAGTGTAGGAATCATTGGTAGATCAGGAACTCTTGGATACGAAGCGGCACAACAATTAAAAAATTTAGGAATAGGAATTTCTACAAGCGTTGGAATTGGAGGAGATCCTATTAATGGAAGTTCATTTAAAGATATTATTGAAAAATTTGAAGAAGATAAAAATACTGAAATTATTTTAATGATAGGTGAAATTGGTGGCCCCCAAGAAGTTGCTGCAGGTAAATTTGCTAAAGAAAATATGACAAAACCTGTTGTTGCATACATAGCTGGTTTAACAGCTCCTAAAGGAAGAGTTATGGGGCATGCAGGTGCCATAGTTTCTGCGTATGGAGAAAGTGCAGTGGAAAAAGTTGAACTCCTGCAAGAGTGTGGTGTAATAATTTCAAAAAATCCATCAATAATGGGAGATACGGTAAAACAAGTTTTAAATGGTAAAAAAAATTGATTATAAGATAAGGAATATAGAACTTTCAAAAAATATAAGTTTACTGGGAAATATCTTAGGTAAAGTTGTTAAAGAACAAGAAGGAATTAAACTTTATAATAAGATAGAGCAAATAAGGTTTTTATCCAAAGCCAGTAGAGGTGCAAAAAATAAAAAAAAAATTAAATTAAATGAAACAAAAAAATTTCGGCAACTAATATCAAGTATTAATAAATTAAGCTCTAAAGAATCCTTAATAATAGCTCGTTCATTTAGTAAGTTTTTAAACTTTTCAAATTTAGCTGAGTCTCTTGATAACGTTCACAAGATTGACGAAAGAAAAAATCAAAAAAAACAAGAATCAGATTCATTTATTATTTTAGAAGATGCAATTGAAAAATTGTTAAAAAAAAAATCTATATCAAAAGAAGAATTTTATAAGTGTGCCAAAAATTTAAAAGTAGATTTAGTTTTAACTGCTCACCCAACAGAAGTAAAAAGAAGAACACTTATACAAAAATATACAGAAGTAAATAATCTCCTAGAAAAATTTAACAAATCAAGGATATTTAAAATAAAAAATATTATAAAAGAAAAAAATATTTTAGAGAGAAATCTTCATGAAGAAATTACTTCAATTTGGAAAACTGATGAATTAAAAAGATCCAAGCCAACTCCAGTAGAAGAGACAAAATGGGGATTAGCAGTAATAGAAGATAGTTTGTGGAATACTGTTCCAAAAATTATATCTCGTTATGATAAAGCCGTTCTAGATTATACTGGTAAAAAATTACCAATTGATTATTCGCCATTCATATTTGGATCGTGGATGGGTGGTGATAGAGATGGCAATCCCAATGTTACCGCAAAAATTACTCAAGAAGTTATTTTTTTATCAAGATGGGAAGCAGCAAATTTATATGAAAAAGAATTTACTAAAATTATTCAAAAACTATCTATGCATGAATGTTCAAATATTATTAAAAAAAAATCAGGAAAAAGCCAAGAGCCTTACAGGGCTTACTTAAGACCAATTAGGGATAAATTAAAAACTACACAAAATGAAATTGAATTATTTTTAAATCAAAAAAAACCTATAAATAATGCTTTAATTGTTCAGTCAATTAATGAGATTATTAACCCTTTAACAATAGCTTATAAATCATTATGCGAAGTTAAATGTGAGGCAATCGCAAATGGTTCAATACTTGATTTATTAAGAAGAGCTCACACATTTGGACTAAATCTTGTAAAATTAGACATACGACAAGAAGCTAGCAGACACAAGAAACTGATGACTAGTATTTGTAAACACATAGGCCTTGGAGATTTTAATAATTGGTCAGAAGATAAAAAAAATAATTTTTTATCAAATGAATTTAATTCTAAACGACCTTTAATATCAAAAGCTATGAAATTTGACAAAGAAGATAGCGAGACGTGGGCTACATTTAAAATGATTTCAAAATTACCAAAAGAATGTATGGGTGCTTATGTTATCTCTATGGCATCAAGTGTTTCAGATATATTGACAGTTTTAGTTCTTCAAAAAAAATCTGGAATTAAATCTTGTTTACGAACAGTTCCATTATTTGAAACTTTATTAGATCTTCAAAATGCAAATAAGGTAATAAAACAACTTTATGATATCTCTTGGTATTTAAAATATTTTAAAAAAAACCAAGAAGTTATGATTGGGTACTCAGATTCTAGTAAGGATGCGGGAAAGCTTGCTGCAAGTTGGGAGCAGTACTGCGCTCAAGAGGAACTACAAAATGTTTCAAATGAATATAATGTCAATTTAACTCTATTTCATGGTCGAGGAGGATCAGTAGGAAGAGGTGGTGGGCCAATATATGAAGCATTATTATCTCAACCACCAGGAACTGTTAATGGGCATACAAGAGTAACTGAACAAGGAGAAGTTATACAGCAAAAATATGCAACTGAATCTTTGGCAGAGTATAACTTGGGCACATATATAGGATCTGTTTTAGAAGCAACTCTGTCTCCGCCAATAAAACCACAGAAAAAATGGCGAAAGTTAATGGAGGAGATGAGTAAAATTTCCAGTAAAGAATATCGAAGTAATCTTAATGATAAAGATTTTTTAAAATACTATTTTAAAATAACACCACAAAAAATACTAGAACAACTATCGATTGGTTCAAGACCAACAAAAAGAAATAAATCCAAAGACATTGAAAGTTTAAGAGCAATACCATGGGTATTTGCATGGACTCAAATACGTTTCCTTTTGACTGCATGGCTTGGAACTTTTAAAGCTTTAAGTTTTGGAATGAAAAATAAAAATTTATTAAAAGAAATGGTAGTTAAATGGCCCTTTTTTAATGCACAGATGGATATGTTAGATATGGTGCTGGTAAAAACAGATCAAAGAGTAAGCAAATTTTATGAAGAATGCTTAGGGGATAAAAGTTTAAAATTTACAGGAGAAAGATTAAGAAAAGAATTATCATCACTGATACAAGTAAACAAAAAAATTATTCCCAATTATATTGTAGAAAAAAGAAAAGAATACAGAAGATCTATTAGAATAAGAAACACCTATGCAGAAGTATTGAATATCTTGCAAGCAGATATAATGAAAAAATTGGATAAATCAAAATTAAAAGATAAAAAATACTTGAAAGATGCAATGTTAATCACAATTGCAGGTATTGCTGCCGCCATGAAAAACGTCGGATAATTTTAAAGAACCAAACCTTTTAAAGTTTCTATATATTCTTCAAACTCTTTTACGAAAGACACAGTAGGTTTAATATTTTTTTTTCTTTGGTCAGTTGATGTTTTTTCTAGAAAGAAAAAATTTTTTTCACATGCTTCATTAATTATTAGTGCAGATTTTGGCCTCGATGTTTTAAAAAGTTTTGTTTTAAGTTCTTCTACCGATAATTTTTCTTCATGTTTATATGCTGACATAACTAGTAGCATCATGTGATAGTGTGAGGGTGATTTTCTAAAAAAGTAGTTACTTGAGGTATGTGAGTGTTTCATTTGTACTTCCCAGAAATTTAGTAAATCTTTTGTTTTTTGCATTTAAGCTCTCACTCTTGATTTTGTTGGGTCATAGAAAGGAAAGGGAACAACTTTTGCACCAATTCTTTTTTGATGTCCATCAAGTTTACCAATTTCAACTTCAGTTCCAATTTCTGAATATTTTACATCAATTTTACAAAGTGCAATATTTTTACTCAGCTTAGGGGATAGCATTCCACTAGTTATCACTCCAACTTGTCCTCGATCTATATGAACGCAATCTCCATTTACTGCTGGCTCATGACCAACTAACTCTAAACCAACTAATTTTTTTTGTGGGTTGGCTTTTCTTTTAATTAACTCTTCTTTACCTATAAAATCATCTTCCTTGGTTTTAAGTGGGACAGTAAAACCAATTCCAGCTTCAAAAGGATCTGTTTGGTCATCAAATTCATAGCCATAAAAAATAAGACCAGCTTCAATACGAACCATATCTAAAGCTTCTAAACCTAAAGGAGTAATATTAAATTCTTTTCCAGCGTCCCAAACTTTATCCCAAACTTCAGCAGCATCTTTTGGATGACACCATATTTCAAAACCAAGTTCTCCAGTATATCCAGTTCTTGAAACAACAATTGGTGTTCCTGTTTCACGATCTATTCTTGCAATATTAAACCTGAACCATTCTAGCTCAGTGATTGACGGCTGTATTGGAGGTGTCCATACAAATTTTTCTAAAATTTTTCTACTATTTGGTCCTTGGACTGCAATGTTATGAATATGATCTGTTGCAGATTTTATCCAAACTTTATAATTTTTCTTTTTAGCTTGTTTTTTTAACCATTCACCACTGTACTCATCTCCACCAATCCATCTGAAATTATCTTGTCCCAACTTAAATAACGTACCGTCATCTAACATGCAGCCATTTTCATAACACATCGCAGTATAAACAACTTGTCCTACTGATAATTTTTTAACATTTCTAGTTAAGGTATATTGCATTAAGTTTTCAGCATCCGGTCCCAAAATTTCAAATTTTCTAAGAGGTGAAAGATCAGTTGCTATCGCACTTTCTCTACACGCTGTGTATTCTTTTATAGTTCCAGATTTAGTAAAATTATTTGCTAACCAAAAACCTTTATACTCAATAAAGTTTCTTGTTAGTTCAGAGGTTTTTTTATGAAAACCTGTTTCTTGAGTTAATTTTGGTTCTGAGTCTGTTTTCATTCTAAATGCTATTGCTTTTGAATATTTTTTTTCCTTACTATAAGTTCTAACAAATATATCAGTTGGGTTCCACCCATTTGCTGCATCTACATCGCATGGGCAAGCTGAAGAAATGCACGTTAAATCTTTTAATGCTCTAAATAAAACATAATCGCCTGGTCTTGAGTAAGGCTCATCAAAGCTAGCAATATTATTGGCATCAATAGCTGTATTAAAAAAAAGATTTATTGCCGACCAACTCTTTCGAGAATTAATATCATATTTATTTAGTCCACTATTAAAATTATCTGTGCAATTGATGTGACCCATATAACCCATATCTTCATAATACTTAGACGTACAAGCAAGATTAAAGGTGTCATGTCTCCCAACCGTATCTCTCACAACTTCAATCATTGCCTCATGATCACTATCATAAAATTTTGAAAACAATCCTGGCCCTGGATAAGCACTACCCATGAATGTTCTAGTCGCCTTATCATCTATAATGTTTTCAATTCCATCGTTTAATTTATGTGTATCAAAAGCTAAAAAATCAGAACACTGTCTTCCGCCTGGATCAATTATTTGAATATACTCACCAGCTTTTACCTCATATGTTTCAGCGGTTCTTCTTTTTACAAGTTGCTCAATAATTGGATCGCCAAGTGGATCAGGTAAAATAAATTGCTCATCTGTTTCTGTAAACTTAGCTTTATTTATTAAAATTGTTAGATCCGTAGGTGGATTTTGTTCGTGAACGTTCATTGCATCACCAGGTGCACCAATCATAACAACACATTTATCTTTTGAAGTTAAAGTTATTTTTTCACCCATCAAACAGTCTTCATTAAAAATAATTGATGATTTGGCTTTGCTAAGGGTCAAGTTTTTTTTCTTAAATAGTTTTAAAATCTTTTCATCATTGGCAATAGTTCTTTTTGAAAAATCTGCGTTTGCCTTTTCTTTTAAATTTAAAATTGATAAATCAGATTTACCCTTTGAATTAAAAACAATTATTTCACAAATTTGCTTCCCTTCTTCATTGATAATTTCTATTTTATCTTCTGACGAAACTTCTATTACAGTAAGGCCACCACCTCTGACAGTATATCTTTCAACTCCAGGTGGTAAAATTCTTAATCCAGGATTTTTAATATTTAAACTTGTTGGCATCTTTAATTATTATTATTTAATTCTAACAACACTAATTCATTAAGTAAATTAGAGTATTAATAAAAAATAGGTATAATTTATATAAGAAAGTGGCATTGACTGTAAATTTAAATAAGAACATACTAAATTTTAAATTAATAAAGGGGAATATAATGAAAAAAATAATATCATTGTTATCTGCTCTAATAATTTCAGTAGTAAGTTTAACTGGAGTTTCTAACGCAGCAGATAGTAAAAAACCCATCGTAATTGCAACTCATAACTGGTCATCACAAATTGTAATGGCATATGTTATTGGTGGGATTTTCGAAGAAATGGGAAATAACGTTAGTTATGTAAACACAGACTCACAAGCTGTGTACGAATCAATTCGTATAGGTGATGTATCACTAGCACACGAAGTTTGGGAATCTGCTTTTGGTAAATCATTTACTACAGCTGTTGAAAAAGGTGGTATAGTTGATTGGGGCGATCATGAAGCAAGAAGTCTTGAAGATATGGGATATCCAAACTGGGTTACTGAAAAAGGATTATGTCCAGGTCTTCCAGATTGGACTGCTTTAAAAAATCCTGATTGTGCTAAAAACTTTGCTACACCTGACTCAGGTGGAAAAGGTCGTTGGTTAGAAGGACCACAAACTTGGCACCAAGATTTAATGCCTCAGCGTATGACTGCGCTTGGACTAGACGATCTATGGACAGTTAAATTTGCTGGTAGTGCTGATGCATTATGGGCAGAATTAAAAGCAGCTGAAAAAGAAGGTAGAGGAACTATAATATTCAACTGGACACCAAACTTTACAGACGGTGCTGGTTTTACGTTTATAGACTTCCCGCCATATTCTGCTGGTTGTAGACCAGAAGATGGGGGTGATGGAAAATGTGGATCGCCAGATGGTTATTTGAAAAAGGCTGTAAATGCAGACTTTCCAAAAACTCATCCAGCAGCAGCAGCAGCGTTTAAGAAAATGGCATTTTCTACAAGTCATATAGGTGCAATGGCAGCTATGGTTGACCTTGACAAAATGACCCACGAAGACGCAGCTAAAGCATGGTTGAAGAAAAACAAAAAAGTTTGGAAAGCTTTTATTAAATAAGGATAAAAGTTAATAAATTAAGATCTCTCCCAACAATGTTGGGGGAGATTTTTTTTAAAGGTGGTACCCTCACACAGATTTAAACGTAGACTTATTAATGAAATGATAAAATATTTTATATATATCTCTCTCAGCTTATTAGTTTTTACTTTATCTTTTGCAAAAAATGTAAATATACAAGAAGATATTAAAATTAGTTTTGTATGCGAGTTAGAAAAAAAAATACTTAAGAACTCAGAATATAATTATAAAACTTTTTTAGCCAAAAATTTAGATAATAAAAATTTAAATAGATTTGAAATTGATGCAAAACAACCAGAAACACTATTGATTAATGGATTATCATTGTTTCTCTCAAAAACTGCAAAATTTGACGTCAAAGTTGTAAATAAAGACGTAGTTTTATTTAAAGCTTTTGATAAAGAAAAGAATTACTCAGAATCTGGTATAATTAATAGAAAATCGGGTGAATTAGTTCATGAAATTACAATGGGTTTAAAAAGTGATAACTTAGAAAAGGATATTTCTTTTTATTCATGTAGCTAAAATAAAAAAATAAAAAAATGAAAAAATATCTTTTTTATATAACTTTAAGTTTTTTAATTATGACTTCAGTATCTGCTCGAAAGACAGGTTGTGAAGGAAATTGTGAAAATGGTTTTGGTAAATGGACTTATACAGACAACACTGTTTACGAAGGAGAGTGGGTTGAAACACAAAAACATGGACAAGGAGTTGAAACTTGGCCCAATGGATATATTTATAAAGGTGAATTTAAAAACAGTGAGTGGAGTGGACAAGGAATTTTAAATTTTCCAGATGGCTCAAATTATGAAGGTGAGTGGGCCAAAGGTTTCATGAATGGAGAAGGAAAGTTTATTTGGTCTGATGGAAAAGAAAAAAAGGGAACTTGGAAAAACGGCAAATTACAAGAATAATTAAAATGATGTCACAAAACAGATATTTAAATAAATTAAAAATGTTATCCGAACCAGTTAGACAATTTAGTGGCCTTGTTACTGTGACAGTTATCGTAATTTTATCTTTTGCTATTTTAAATATTTTTTTTGGTCAAGGTGAAGAATTAGTTGCAAAAATGAAAAAAGAAGAGGAAAGAATAGCAGAAGCAAACAAACTAAGTAAACTGATTTCAAGCCTTCCATCAGGTCTTCTAGTATTCTATGAAGGAACTGATCATTATAAATTGTCTGAAGAACTGTATGAAACAGTTTGCAATGTAACAAAACTTATTCCTCAACGTGCTGTTATGGGTGCTAATTTAACAAATTTTAAAGCTAAACAAATATATACCAATAACGGTAATCTAATTGATGAAACATTTGTTAAATGGGACAAAGAGAATAACAAATGTATTGCTGGTTTTGTTTTAAGTGGAAGCCTTGATAGTGGAGAAAATGAAAAAATTACTGTTAGTGGAGAGGTTTTAAATTTTTTAAGTACTGGAATTGATACAAGAGTTTATTTTATTAAAAATTTTTAAGGAGGAAAGCAAACAGTATAAATAATATAAAAAGTGTATTTTATTTTTATTTCGTATAACTTGTTAAAAGATTATGACCGATACCGTAATTAAATGTAATTCTGTATATAAAATTTTTGGTACAAATGCCAAAAAGATGCTCCAAGAAGCAAATGGAAATGTGGATGCAAAAACATTCCAAGAAAATGGATGCATAGTAGGCGTGAATAATGCTTCCTTTGAAGTTTCAAAAGGAGAAATGTTAGTTGTGATGGGATTATCAGGTTCAGGCAAATCTACATTATTAAGATGTATCTCTAGATTAACAGATGCAACTGCTGGAAAAATTTACATAGAAGGCCAAGATTTACTCTCATTAAAAAATAAAGAACTAATTGAACTTAGAAGAAATAAAATGGGAATGGTATTTCAAAGTTTTGCTTTACTTCCACATAAAACAGTTTTGGAAAATATTGCTTTCCCACTTCAAATTAAAGGAGTTAAAGATCAAGAATGCATTAATAAGGCTATGGATATGGTTAAACTTGTCGGCCTTGATGGAAGGGAAAATTATTTCCCCAGAGAGCTTTCTGGTGGACAACAACAAAGAGTAGGTATTGCTCGATCATTAGCTGTTGAACCTGATATTTGGTTTTTAGATGAACCTTTTTCTGCACTAGATCCACTAATTAGAAAAGAAATGCAAGACGAATTTTTGAGACTTCAAGAAAAATTACAAAAAACAATTATGTTTATTACACATGATTTTGATGAAGCATTAAAGCTTGCAGATCGTATAGCTATTATGAAAGATGGAATAATTGAACAGTTAGATACACCAGCCAATATTGTATTAAATCCAGCAACAGAATATGTAAAAAAATTTACAGAAGAAGTTCCTAGGGAAAAAGTTTTAAAAATAGAAGATGTAATGGAAAAACCAAATAATGAAAATTTAAGTGATTTAAAAGTTTCAAAAAATGAAATAATTGAAAATGTAGCTGAAAAGATTTTAACTCAAGAAAAATCAGTAACTGTAATTGATGAAAATAATAAAATTGTTGGCACTCTTCATCCTTCAAAAATAATTCATACTGTTTTTGGAGGAAGAAAAAACAAAGGTTAAATTATGGAATTATTAAAAAGATATCCAAAATTATTTCAGTGGTTATTTTTGTTAGTTGTATTTTTTACTTTATGTTTTGCGATTGACGTTCCAGAAACCTACAAATTTATTAGAGGTCAAGCTGAATTCATTAAAGACCCAAATCAAAGTACTTACACGCTATTTGGTATTGAAGTAAGATATTACGCATTTGATACTCTTTGGAGATTGCCTCCTCTGCTTGGATGGCTACCTATTTGGATAAATGATTCCTTATTTTTCTTATTGAATGACTGGATGCCAATTGAAATTTGGAATGAAGACATTCAAGAATATAAAACTCGACCATTAGTTTTACAAATAACAAGAACTTTAACTTCATCTATGACTTTTTTGATTGAATTAATTAGAGAAATTTTATTAGGTGGTGTTAAGACAATTGTTGCATTTACCAGTTGGGATTGGATAAGTGAAAATCCATGGGCAAAACTACCAGGTTTACCTTGGACAATCGTTGCAGCGGGTGCAGCAATATTAAGTTACAAACTGAGTGGTAAGGGTCTTGCTATATTTGCTGGTATAGTCATGATTTATATTTCTATATTTGGTCAATGGAAACCTTCAATGCAAACTCTCTCTTTTATATTGGTTGCGGCACCACTTTCTTTCATTTTTGGTTTAAGCTTAGGTATCATGGCATTCAAAAGTAAACGTGTTGAGAAAGCCCTGCATCCGATACTTCTGGTTATGCAGACTATGCCCCAATATGCAGTATTAGTTCCTGCAATTGTTCTTTTTGGTGTTGGTGATCATGCTGCGGTTATTATAACAATGGTTGTTGCCGTTCCACCAATGATCCTTTTAACTTTGTTAGGTCTTAGAGGAGTATCTCCTGAAGTTATAGAAGCTGGTAGAATGAGTGGATGTAATAATTTACAGCTTATGTTTAAAGTATTAATTCCAACTGCAAGAAGAGACATTTTAATTGGAGTGAATCAGGTTATCATGGTGTGTTTTTCTATGGCAGTTATTTCAGCTTTTATAGGCGCCAAAGGATTAGGATTTAATTTACTGTTAGCTTTAAATCAATTGAATATTGGATTAGCATTAGAAGCGGGTTTATGTATTAGTTTGATTGCAATATTGCTAGATAAAATGTCTTTAGCTTGGGCAAACAAACAAACAGATTATTTTGGTAACTTAACCTTTTTTCAGCGTCATAAAAATACATTGTTTTTTGCTGGAGCAGTATTGATTGCAGTAATATTTGCCTACGCTGGATCTTTTTATTTTAAAGAAGGTTTTAATTATCTATATGAGATTCCCCATAACAAAGGAATATCAACTGCAGATTTTTGGAATAAAGGTGTTGATTGGATTTGGGATACCTTTTTTCATACCTTAAAAATTTTTAATACATGGTTGATAGTAGATGTATTACAACCCATGCGAGCTGCCTATTTACGTATGCCTATTGTTGCAACATTTGTTTTAGTTATGGGAGCTGGTTATATAATTGGTGGAATACGTTCAGCTTTTGTAGTGGGAGGATTAACATTATTTATAGCACTAAGTCCATGGTGGGACAGGGCATTAGTCACAACATACATGGCAACATTTGGAGTTATTGTTTCTTGTACAATTGGATTAATTGTTGGAACTTTATGTTCACAAAATGAATATACTAAAAATTTTATGTTGGCAGTTTGTGATATCTTTCAAACATTTCCTTCGTTTGTATATTTAATTCCAGTAATGATGCTTTTTGGTGTGACAGACACATCTGTTTTAATTGCAGTAATTGTTTACGCAACTATTCCTGCTACAAGGTACACTATTGAAGGATTAAGAAGTGTTCCAGCTTCTTTGCATGATGCAGGATCAATGTCAGGTGTAACAAAATTACAAAGATTATTAAATATCGAATTTCCAATAGCATTTCCTCATATGATGCTTGGTTTAAATCAAACAATAGTATTTGCACTGTTTATGGTAATTATTGGGGCATTTATTGGAACAGAGGATTTAGGACAGTATATTCTAAAAGCTTTATCAGACAGAAAAGGTGCAGGTATAGGATTAACACTAGGTATTTGTGTGGCTTTCATAGGTCTGATATTTGACAATTTAATTCGAACTTGGGTAGAAAAAAGAAAAAAGCATCTTGGTATAGATTAGTAAATGAATACTAAGATTATAAATATTATTGGTTGGATTTTATTTTTGATTTCTTCAATTGGTTTTATTATGTCTAGTATTGGAAATTTTTGGGCTATGTTTGGAAGCGTTTTCTTTTTAGTTGGCTGTTTAGCTTTTTTGATACCCTTTTTGAGAAAAGAAGATTAACTTATCTTTAGTTAATATATTCAACCTCAGAAAAACGATCTGTCGGAAAAATCCAATAAAATTCCAAGGTTTCTTTTCCAATATTTTTTAAAGCATGTTTTGCATTTCCTGCAATATAAACTACATCACCTTTTTTAATTTCTTCAAGTTCACCAGATTTATCTAATACTCCTATACCATTAGTAACCACATATATTTCTGCAGGCGAATGATAATGGAGTGTCAAGTCACCACCTGTAGCTATTTCAGCAAAACCAAGCGAAAGACCAGAGCTACCCATAAAATCTGCATCAATTAAGAATTTCCATCTAACGCCTGGATATTTATCAGTTGTAGACCACTCTTGATTAGAGACAGATTTAAGATTTTTTACGAATATCATACAAAATCACAACTTACAGTTTATTTTTTGGGTTGATCTAAAAAAGTTTTCAAAGAATCATCCATTGCAGTTTCCCAATCTGTATGATGTTTTGGACCAACCGATCCAGTTACAGGTGAAGAAAAAGACTTATTTCTATACGTCATAATATTTTCTACCTTATGGTGTTCCCATTCTTTAAAAGTTTTTCTAATTAATTCAAAATCAATTTTTGGATAATCAGATAAAGTATGAAGTTCTTTTGTATACTCAGTTTGAAAATCAATCATTTGATCAGCATTTTCTAATTTTTCTTCCATAGATATCCATTTATTTATATCTTTTTCTAATTCTGAATTATTTGGAACTTTAATTTTCCCCATTATAACATCTCTTGCAAACCAAGCCTGACAATCAAACATGTTAAAAGTATGAAATTGATCTTGCATGCCGAGATATATTAATTTGTGATTATTTTGCCAAACTACACCTTTATACAACTTTGGTGGATATAATCTATTTCCTGTCTTTAGTTTTAAGTCTTCAGATAAAAAAGGGAAATGATGAAGGTAACCTGTGCATAAAATTACAGCATCTGTTTCCTGCACATGCCCATCTTTAAAAATTGCTTTATTGCCTTCAAGCCTATCTAGGTGAAAAACTTCTTTCATTCCTTTTGGCCATTTAAATCCCATTGGATTATGCCTATAAGCTATTGTTACACTTTTCGCTCCATACTTATGACACTGAAGGGCTACATCCTCTGCAGAATAACTACTTCCTAAAACAACTACATTTTTATCTCTAAACTCCTCTGCATCTCTAAAATCATGAGAGTGCATTATTCTCCCAGGAAAAGCTTTCATACCAGGATATTCCGGAATGAATGGAACTGAAAAATGACCATTAGCTACAACAACATAATCAAAAATATCTGTTGAAGAAGTAGCATTTTTTTTATCACGATAAGTAACTTCAAAATTACTACCGTTATAGACAACATTAGTAACTGTAGTGCTAAATTTTACTTTATTTTTTGAATTTCCTTTTTTAACTCTACCTAAAATATAATCATACAAAACTTCTCTTGGTGGAAATGATGGAATTGGTTTGCCAAAATGTTCATCAAAAGAATAGTCAGCAAATTCTAGACATTCTTTAGGACCATTTGACCAAAGATATCTATACATACTATTAGGTACAGGGTCGCCGTATTGATCAGATCCTGTTCTCCAGCTGTAGTTCCATAATCCTCCCCAATCTTCTTGTTTATCAAAACAAACTATTTCAGGTATTTTTTCACCTTTTTTCTCAGCC
Organism: uncultured Candidatus Pelagibacter sp.; assembly: GCA_905612435.1. Lineage (GTDB taxonomy): Bacteria > Pseudomonadota > Alphaproteobacteria > Pelagibacterales > Pelagibacteraceae > Pelagibacter. Next base: position 59,203 of record CAJQRZ010000010.1, on the reverse strand, counting down.
TGTTCAAATGATCTCAATGCGGATAATCCACATGGTCCAGCCCCAATAATTGCTACTTTTGTCATCTAAATATCTCTCCCTATAAAAGATTTATAAGTTTACTTTACTAACAAAATGCTAAAAATTGAAATAAAATAATACTTTATTATGAAAAAAATTATTATCATTGGAGCGGGTGCTATGGGATCAGCTTTTGCAGTACCATGTCTTGAAAATAAAAATGATGTAACGCTTGTTGGTACTCATCTTGAAGATGAGCTAATAAAAGGCATCAAATCAAACAACAACTTTCATCCCGCTTTAAAGATGGAATTACCATCAAAACTGAAGGTAGAAAAATTTGAGAAATTAAGCTCAATACTTGAGAGTGGGGTTGATATAATTGTTGCAGGAGTAAGCTCTATAGGAATTGAATGGTTTGTTAAGCAAATAGCAAAAGATTATAAAAAAAATATGCCGGTTATTTTGTTAACCAAAGGTTTAGCGATTGAAGAAAATGAATTAATAACACTTTCAGATAAAATCAAAAAACTTCTAAAAGAAAAAGGTCATACAGAAATAAATATTTCAGCAATTAAAGGACCTTGTTTGGCGGCAGGACTTGCAAACAAAATGAGAACCGGGACAGTTATTGCAAATCCAGATATCAAAGAAACTGAATTATTAAAAAAAATAATATCAACTGATTATTATTCTACAGAAATATCGGATGACTTAACCGGTATAGAGTTATCGGGTGCAATTAAAAATATTTATTCGATGCTAATTGGAGCATCAGAAGGATTGAGTAATTCTAAAACATCTAAAGAAATTCAATCTAAATATTACTTAAATACATCGGCTTCATTAATTCATAGGTCAATTTCTGAAATGGTTGAATTCGTTTCTTATTATGGTGGCAAAGCAGAAACAGTTTATGGTTTGGCGGGGTTAGGAGATTTATATGTGAGTGCTATAGGTGGCAGAAATAGTATGATGGGTAAATACCTTGGAGAAGGGTATCTCTATAAAGACGCTAAAGAAAAATTTATGAAAAATATTACAGTTGAAGGCGCACAACTTGCTTTAGAAATTGGACCAAAAATTTTACAAGATCTTAATCCAAAACACTTTCCACTAATGTTTAGTATGTTAAGCACTATATGTGAAAATAAAAAGTTACAAATTGATTGGTAAATTGAGATGAAATCTAATTGGAATTATCCAACAACTGTTTGGATGGGAGAAGGTAGATCAACTGATCTTCCAGATGCGTGTTTAATAGCTAAAATTAAAAACCCATTATTTGTTACAGACAAAGATTTGGTAACGTTACCAATGACAATTAAAACAATCGATAATCTTAAAAAAGTTTTTAAAGAAATGAATGTTTTTTCTAAATTCTCAGGAAATCCATTCGGCAAAAATATTAACGAAGGTGTTGAGTTTTATAATAAAAGTAAATGCGATGGTGTAATTGCTTTTGGTGGAGGAAGTGCACTAGACGTAGGAAAAGGAATTGCTTTTATGTGTGGCCAAACTAGACCTTTGTGGGATTTTGAGGACATTGGAGATTATTGGAAAAAGGCAGATGAAAGTAAAATTTCACCAATTATTGCGATACCAACAACTGCAGGCACTGGATCAGAAACAGGCAGAGCTTCTGCAATAGTTAATGAAGAGACAGGTGTAAAAAAGATAATTTTTCATCCAAAATTTATGCCTACAATAGTTATTTTGGATCCTCGATTAACAGTTGATTTACCAGCAAGAATTACTGCTGCAACGGGAATGGATGCACTAGCGCATAACTTAGAAGCATTTTGTGCTCTAGGGTTTCACCCAATGGCAGACGGAATTGCTTTAGAAGGTATGAGATTAATAAAAAATTCTCTACCTGTGGCAGTTAAAGATGGAAAAAATATTAAAGCAAGATCTGAAATGTTAGCTGCAGCAAGTATGGGATCTACCGCTTTTCAAAAAGGATTGGGTGCAATTCACTCTTTAAGCCATCCAGTGAATGCTCAATTTAATGTTCATCATGGTTTGTCGAATGCTATTTTTATGCCTTATGTTTTAACATTTAACAAAAAAGAAATATCGGAAAGAATTGTTTCTATATGTGATTATTTGGGCTTAGAAAAATCTTTTGACAGCTTCATTCAGTGGATAATGGATCTTAGAAAAGAATTTAACATACCTCATAAACTCTCAGATGTTGTTGATGAAGAGAAAATAGATTTAGATAAAATTTCAAAAATGGCTTTTGAAGACCCGTCTACAGATGGAAACCCAAAAAAACTAACCAAAGAAGACATGAAAACTATGTATCAACATAGTATTTCTGGAGAATTATTTTAAATGAGAGACTTAAATATTTTAATTTGTGAAGGAAACACCCCTGAAGAAGGAAAGATTTTTCAAGATATTGGCATACCCACACACACAGAAAGTTTAAAAGAGAGCCTTGCTTATTATAATCAAAACCTGAAAGTAGATGTATTAAATCCTTGTTTAAAATTAGACCTAAATGAAATTGTTCCTAAATTGAAAAAATATGATGGATTAATTTGGGGTGGAAGTAGTTTAAATATTTATAATGATACACCTGAAATAAGAAGACAAATTTCTTTCATGAAAGAATGTTTTAAAAATGTAAAAAAAATATTAGCAATCTGTTGGGGCATGCAAGTCGCTGTAACAGCAGCAGGAGGAGAGGTTAAGAAAGGAATTAAGGGCTCTCATATAGGAATTGCAAATGATATTGAGTTAACCAATGATGGATTAAATAATTTATTCTACAAAGATAAAAAAAATAAGTTTAATACCCCGGCATTTAATTTTGATGAAGTTGTTACAATGCCTGCTGGCGCAATTCATTTAGCATCAAATAGAATTAACAAAATACAAAGTCTTAATTTTAAAACTGGTGTTAGTGAAGTTTGGGGCTTGCAATATCACCCAGAGATTACTTATGAAAAAATGGTTAATATTATTAAATTTAGAACAGATGCTTTAATTAAAAAAAGAAGTAGATTTAAAAATGAAGAAGAAATTAATAATCACATCAACTTCATTGAAGAAGAGATTAAAATCTCTAAAAAAGATGCTAGAATGCTAGAATTAAGAAATTGGTTAAATTTAATTAACTAACTTTTAAAATAAACCTTCTATTTCACCATCTTTATTTAACTTAATAGAGTCTGCCGCAGGAACTCTTGGTAACCCTGGCATAGTCATTACCGCTCCACAGACCACAACAATAAATTCTGCACCTGAAGAAAGTCTAATTTCTCTTATGGGTAAAACATGTCCTGTAGGAGCACCCTTTAAACTAGGATCCGTTGAAAAACTGTACTGGGTTTTTGCGATACAAATTGGAAAATCTCCATAACCCGCATCCTCAAAGCTTTTTAGCTGATCTCTGATTTTTGTATCAGCAATAACTTCATCTGCTCTATAAATCTCTTTTGCAATTGTTTCTATTTTTTTAAATAGAGGAGTTTTGCTTTCATATAAGAATTTGAATTTATTATCATTTTTTTCACATAACTCAACTACATGACTTGCTAGTTCCTTTGTTCCTTCACCACCATTTGCCCAGTGAGTACAAAGACTTGCTTTAACTCCAATCCCATCACAAAATTCTATTAAAGCTTTCACCTCATTATCTGTATCTTTAATAAAATGATTAATAGCCACTGCAACTGGTAAGCTAAATTTTTTAACATTTTCAATATGTCTTTGAAGATTAACCAAACCTTTTTTTAAAGCTTCCACATTTTCTGTTTTGAGTTCATCTTTAGCTACTCCACCGTGCATTTTTAATGCTCTTATAGTTGCAACAATAATAACGCAGCTTGGTTTTAAATTTGACTTTCTACATTTTATATCAAGAAATTTTTCAGCACCCAAGTCAGCACCGAAGCCTGCTTCTGTAACAACGTAGTCAGCAAGTTTTAATCCAGTTTTAGTTGCAATTACCGAGTTACATCCATGTGCGATATTTGCAAATGGACCACCATGAATAATTGCAGGATTGTTCTCTAATGTTTGGGTTACATTAGGCCTGATTGCATCTTTTAATAATACAGTCATTGGACCGTGAGCCTTTAGATCTTTAGCGTAAACAGGTTTTTTATCTCTAGTATATGCAATTGTAATATTTCCTATTCTTTTTTCTAAATCTCCTAAATCATTTGATAAGCAAAAAATTGCCATAATTTCAGATGCAACAGTTATGTCAAAACCATCTTCTCTTGGAAAACCATTTGCTACACCACCTAGGTTTATATTTATTGATCTTAAAGAACGATCATTCATATCCATTACTCTTTTCCAAACAATTCTTCTGACATCTATAGCTAATTTATTTCCCCAATAAATATGGTTATCAATTAAAGCTGACAGTAAATTATGAGCAGAAGTTATTGCATGAAAATCTCCAGTAAAGTGTAAATTAATTTGTTCCATCGGAACTACCTGAGCGTACCCACCACCTGCAGCGCCACCCTTCATTCCAAAAGAAGGTCCAAGGCTTGGCTCTCTTAAACAGACAATCGATTTTTTTCCAATTTTATTTAATCCATCATTTAAACCAACTGAAGTTGTGGTTTTACCTTCACCAGCTGGTGTGGGTGTGATGGCTGTTACTAAAACAAGTTTTCCATCTGGCTTATCTTTTAAAGTGTCTAGATATTCTAAGCTAATTTTTGCTATATGTCTGCCCATTGGGCTAAAAGCTGTACTTTCATCTGGTACATTTATCTTTGCTAAAATATCATTTATAGGTTGCATTTTAGCTTCTCTGGCTATTTGAATATCTGATTTAATTTCGTTCATTTAAAACTCCTATAAATTTAAATTTATTTTGTGAGGGATTGATATCTTCTTTTCATAATTTTTAAAACTTCTAAAAAATATATATATAAAAAATAAGATCTATTTATGCTACTTTATATAAAATTAAAAAATGCAAAAGTATTCAGTATTTAACTTAATAAAAAATGCTTTCTCAAAGCATCAAGATTGGGACCTTGCTTGGAAAGACCCAACTCCAAAAAAGGAGTATGATGTTGTTATTATTGGAGGAGGTGGACACGGGTTAGCAACAGCATATTATCTTGCTAAAGAACATAATATTAAAAATGTAGCGATTATTGAAAAAGGATGGATCGGCGGTGGAAATGTAGGGAGAAATACGACTATTATTAGGTCTAACTATATGTACGATGACAATGCATTGTTTAGTGAATTTGGAATGAATTTATGGAGAAAAATGAGTCAGGATTTAAATTATAATGTGATGTTTTCTCCAAGAGGCATTATTAACCTCGCGCACTCAGATGCCCAAATGAATGTTTATACAAGAAGAGGCAACTCTATGCTTTTAAATGGTATTGACGCAGTTCTCTTAAATAGAGAGCAGGTAAAAGAAATTATTCCAATGGCAGATTTTTCAGACAATGTAAGATTTCCTATTTTTGGTGCATTGATGCAACCAAGTGCAGGTACCGCAAGACATGATGCCGTGGCATGGGGTTATGCACGCCAAGCAGATTCAATGGGAGTAGATATTATTCAAAACTGCGAAGTAACAGGATTTGATATATCCAGTGGAAAAATTAATGGAGTTAGAACTTCAAGAGGAGATATTAAAGTTAAAAAAATTGGTTTATGTGTTGCTGGTAGTACTAATATTTTAGCTGAAAAACTAAATATGACAATACCAGTAGAAACTCATCTTTTACAAGCATGCGTTTCAGAGCCAGTAAAACCAGTTTTAGATAGAGTAGTGACTTTTGGAGCAGGTCATTTTTATATTAGTCAATCAGACAAAGGTGAAATGGTGATGGGTGGAGATTTGGACGGATATAATAGTTATGCTCAAAGAGGAAACTTGCCAACACTTCAACATGTTTTAACAGAAGGAATTGCAATGATGCCTTTTCTTAGTAAACTAAAAATGCTTAGAACTTGGGGAGGTATAATGGATATGTCTATGGACGGATCACCAATCATAGATAAAACACATATTGGAGGATTATATTTAAATTGTGGATGGTGTTATGGTGGTTTTAAAGCAACTCCAGCATCAGGGTGGACTTTTGCACACACAATAGCACAAGATAGAGTTCACAAATTAAATGCAGGATATAGTTTAAATAGATTTAATACAGGTCACTTGCTTGATGAAAAAGGACTTGGAACAAAAACTTGGATTTCTTAAATGCTACATATTAAATGTCCACATTGTGGTATGAGATCGCAAAACGAATTTGCATATGGTGGTGATGCGAGCGTCAAAAGACCAGAGTTAAATAAAGAAATTTCAGATTTAGAGTGGGATAATTTTGTATATCTTAGAAAAAGTTTAAGAGGAAAACATTTGGAGTTATGGCAACATATCTCAGGGTGTAGACAGTGGTTTAAAGTTCAAAGAGATACAGCAACCCACGAAATATTTAAAACACTAAAAGCTAATGAAGATATCTAATTATGTCACAAAATTTTAGACTAAAAAATATTGGATTAATTAATAGAGATAAAAAAATCTCATTTAAATTTAATGGAAAAAGTTATTTTGGTTATGAAGGAGATACAATAGCATCTGCTTTGCTTGCTAATGGAGTTCATCTTATTGGAAGAAGCTTTAAATACCATAGACCAAGAGGCTTTTTCGGATCAGGCGTTGACGAGCCATACGCTATAGTTCAATTATATAGAAATGGTGAGAGTGTAGCTAATATAAAAACCACTGAGCAGGAACTTTTTGAAGGATTAGAAGCAACGAGTGTCAATTGTTGGCCAAATGTAAACTTTGATATTGGAGCTATAAATAATTTTTTAAAAATATTTCTTCCAGCAGGATTTTATTATAAAACATTTATGTGGCCAAAAAGTTTTTGGCATAAAGTTTATGAACCTTTTATTAGAAAAGCAGCTGGATTTGGAGTTGCGTCAACAAAACATGATAAAGAAAGATATGAACATAAGTACGAATATTGTGATTTATTAGTTGCAGGATCAGGCCCCTCAGGTTTAGCAAGCACATACGCGGCAGCAAAAAATGGAGCTAGAGTAATATTAGCCGAAGATAAACCAAGATTTGGCGGAACTTTATTAACTAGCGAAGTAAATATTGGAAATCAAACTGGAAAAGAATGGGCAGAAAGTATTATAGCCGAACTAAAAGAGATGCCTAACGTGATAATAAAAAACAGATCACAAGTTTTTGGTTATTATGACCACAACATGCTAGTGATGTCAGAAAGAATAAGTGACCATTTACCTAAAACAAAAAAATACAGTCCAAAAGAAAGACTTTGGTATATTAGAGCAAAAGAGGTTATTATTTCTTCAGGCTCAATAGAAAGACCTTTGATATTTGGAAATAATGATACGCCTGGCGTGATATTGTCATCTGCTGCTAAAGAATATTTAAAAGTTTATGGGGTTTTAGTAGGAAAAAAACCTTTAATATTTACAAATAATGATAGCGGTTACGAAACAGCAGTAGAATTTAAAAAAAATGGTGTTGATCCAGTTATATTAGATACACGTAAAAATCCTAAATCAGAAATAATAAATGAAGCAAAAAATTTAGATATTGATATTAAATTTTCTTACGTGGTAGTTGCAGCAAAAGGTTACAAAAAAGTAAGATCAGCAGAAATTGCGAAAATTTCAGAAGATAAAAAAGAACTTAGTATAATAGAAAATATTAATTGTGACTGTATATGTGTTTCAGGTTTTTGGACTCCAACAATACATCTAGCCTCTCAATCAGGAAATAAAACCAAGTTTAATAAAGATATAGATGCTTTTGTGCCAGGACAATCAAAGCAAGAAGAGACAACCGTTGGTTCTGCAAATGGAATATTTACTCTAGAGGAAACTTTAAAAAATTCATTTGATATGGGATATGAGCTATCAAAAAAAATCACTAAAAATGATAATAAAATTTCAGTTCCTTCTGTTGTTGAAAAGAAATCAACCGAACATGATAAATTTTGGTGCGTTCCACTTCCAAAAGGAAAAAATTATAAAAGATTTTTAGACTTTCAGAATGATGTAGCTGTTTCTGATGTAGAAATAGCCTTAAAAGAAGGTTACCGATCAATAGAACATGTTAAAAGATACACAACTTTAGGTATGGCAACTGATCAAGGAAAAACTAGCAACCTTAATGGCTTGCAACTTGTTTCAAATATAGAAAACAAAATAGTACCAGAGATCGGCCACACAACATTTAGACCTCCATATACTCCTGTAACAATTGGTGCTATAGTTGGTAGAGAAGTGGGAAAACATTCAAAGCCTACTAGAAAATCACCAATACATAAATGGCATAATGAAAGCAATGCAGTTTTTGTTGACGCAGGTGTTTGGGTAAGACCAAGATATTATAAACAAGGAAATGAAACTCTATTTGAAGGATCTAAGAGAGAGGCAACTAACGTTAGAAAAAATGTTGGAGTTTGTGATGTTACAACTTTAGGTAAAATAGACATTAAAGGACCAGATGCAGCAGAATTGTTAAATAGAGTTTATACAAATGCTTGGTTAAAATTACCAGTTGGAAAAGCTCGATATGGTGTGATGTTAAGAGAAGATGGAATTGTAATGGATGATGGAACAACCACTAGAATTTCAGAAAATCACTATCATATGACAACAACAACCGCACAAGCAGCTAATGTTCTATCTCATCTTGAATACTACATTCAAGTTGTGTGGCCAGAATTAAATGTAAATGTTGTTTCAACAACAGAACAGTGGGCAGGAGCAGCAATTGCCGGACCTAACTCTAGAAAGCTATTACAAAAATTGTTTCCAAACCTAGATGTTTCAAATGAAGGTCTTCCATTTATGGGGTATACAGAGGGAAATCTATTTGGAATTTTTGCTAGAATTTTTAGAATCTCTTTTTCAGGTGAACTTGCTTATGAAGTTAATGTTGGATCTGATAATGGAAATTTTATGTGGAAAAAAATAATTGAAATAGGAAAAGAATTTGAGATACAACCTTATGGAACTGAAGCTTTATCTACTTTAAGAATTGAAATGGGACATGTGGCTGGTTCGGAATTGGATGGAAGAACTATACCTTATGATAATTCTTTAGAAGGATTAGTTAGTAAAAAGAAAGATTTTATTGGAAAAAGATCTTTAAACAGAAAAGCTTTTACAGTAGAAGATCGACAGAAAGTTGTAGGTGTAGTCCCAATTGATAAAAAAACAAGTATTCCTGAAGGATCACATTTAGTTAAAGATGCAAATGCAAAACTTCCGAATCCTAAGTTAGGTTATATATCAGCATCATGCTGGAGCGTCGAACATGACAATCCTTTTTCATTAGCTATCCTTCGTGATGGAAAAAATATGATAGGTCAAAAATTATTTGCACTTTCACCATTAAAAAATAAATCAATTGCTGTCGAAATTGTTTCATCCCACTATGTTGACCCTAAAGGAGAAAGAGTTAGATCATGACATTTAAATCAGCATTAGAGAATATTCATCAAAAAGGTTTTTTTGGAGATTACGAAAATAAAAATAAACAAAACTTAATAAAAATTTCAGAAATAAAAAATCTATTAATTTTACAAATAGTTCAGTATAAAAGTTCTAACATATCTTTAAGAGATATTAATATAGATGGACTTCATCTTAATAACGAAGTTCTTAAAGTAAATTGTAATAATGAAACTAGAATTTTATGGTTTGGGCCCAATAATTGGCTTCTAATATCAATAAAAAAAGATTTATTAAAAACTATTAATCAAATATTACGCGAAAGTGATTTTGCAGTTACGGATCTTTCTCATTCTAGAGCTATAATTGAAATCGAGGGAAAAAATTCAATAGAAGTATTAAAAAAAGGATGTCCTTTTAACTTTAACAAGTTGTTAAAGGGTAATTCTGTAAATTCTGTTTTTAATGGAATAACAGTGTCCATAGACATGATTAATGATAGTCCTAATAAAATAAGAATATTTACTCTTAGAAGTTTTGGTGAGTCACTTCATCACTCTTTAACTGATGCATGCTTGGAATTTGGATATAAAAACATTTAAAGAGCATCTAATTTTAAATTTTTTTATACGTCAACACACATGACCAAATAATTGTTTAAATAAACCATCAAATTATTAAAGAATTTTAGAAAACCAAAATGGATAGTAAATTTATTTTCTATCTTGAGTTGAAGTCATAAATCACATAAAATTAAACTTTAAAGTCTAAATGAAAAATAAAAAGAAAATTATATATATATTATTAAGTTTATCACTTTTAAGTGGTTGTGTTCAGTCCACAGCTTTTTTAGGGCCAGCAATAACTGTAGCATCAACTGGTAATATTTATCAAGCAGGCCTTCAATACGGCACAGAAAAAGCCGTAAAAAAAGAAACAGGGAAAAGTACAATTGAATATATTTCTTCTTTATTAAATGAACCTAAAGAGAAAACTTTAAGTGAAGATTTTGTAATTTTAATTGAGAACAGAATTAAAGAAACAAGAAAAATTATTTTTCTAAAAAAGAATTAGTCAATTATTTTTAAATTTAGATCGTCTGTCTGTTTAGTTTCTTTGCACCATAATTCATAACTCTCACACATTCTCCATAAATGGTCAAAGGCATGTTGAGAAATCTCAAGTGGGTAGGAACTTTTTGTATAATATAAATCTGGAAATTTTATTAATTGCTTCATTGTTATATCTTTTTGAATTTGTAGAAGCTTAACAGTCTCATCAGGAATTTTTTTTCCTGTTTTTTTATCTATAAAACTATTTTTTTTTAATTCTTTAAACCAAATATCATGAAATCTACCAGTTCTTATTTCCTCATAGGTTTCAGACCCAATAAATCTATTAATAGCATCAATATTAGAAATATTTTGGTTATTTTTTTTTATCTTAGATATTTTTGTATAAATTACTTCAGCTACATAAAGTACATAAGGCTTATCTTTAGATATAGACACTATATACTTCTATATTTTTTCATAGAAACATTAGCTAATATTAAATTGGGATCTAAAAAAATTTTAGATAGTTTAATTTTTTTAAATGATTTAAAAGCAAAAATTGCAATTGGTAATTCAGTGCATCCAAGTATTATTTTTTTGCATTTCATCTTGATTAAATATTTAATAGCTGGTTTTATAGCTTTTTCTGCATCTTTAATTTTTCCCATTTTCACAAATCTTATTGCCATATTCACATGTTTTAATTGTGAAGATTGATTAGGAATAATTATTTTAAAATTTTTATCAAAAAATTTATTATAAATTCCAGTTTTTAATGTACCTTCTGTAGCTAAGAGGCCTATTTTTGAATTTTTTTTACATTTATTTTTAGTATCAAGATAAACTTCTTTAGGCATGTTTATTATTGGGATTTTAATTTTCTTTTGTAAATCATCGTACCAGTAATGAGCTGTATTACATGGAATAACAATAAATTTACAATTACTTTTTTGAAGAGACAAACATCCTGCTATTAAACTTTTTAAAACTTTATTATATTTAAGTAAATTTTTAGGTTTTCCTGATATGTCAGAAGAAGTTTTTGCATGAGTACTAATTGATTCAGGTCTTCCTGGTATATTTGATTTATTATACAAAATGAAAAGAGGATATTCTTGATCAATTTTACCTCTGTTAAGCATTGCTAACTTATTACAAAAATCGAGTCCAGCTTGAGTGCCCATTCCACCTAAAATTCCAATCATAAAAATTTTTTTAGTTTAAAAATATGTAGCATGTTTATTTTTTAAGTAGGTTTGTTGATACCTCTCATAAAAACTAAAATTAAGCAACCATCTTTAGTATATGATGAGTGAGCAGATCCCGGTTCAAAAGAAATGAAATCTCCCTTTCTAAAAATTTTGCCATCTGGATCTATTAATTCACCATCTAGCATTAAAAATTCTTCATAACCAGTGTGTTCATGAGGCAAACTTTTAGCACCTGGATCCATTTTAAGAACGTAAGATCCTTGTCCACCATTTTCTTTATTGTAGGTAATTTTATACCAGTTCATCCCCGGCACTGTCACACCATAATTATCAAATGGTTTAAACTTGACATTATATAAATCAGTAATTTTTCTTTTGGACATATAAGTATTATACTATTTAAATATTATTATATTATAATTATGCAAGATATATATGTGGGCGATGCTGGAAAGGGATTCCCTTTAGTTTTAGTCCATGGCTTTCTAGGTTCATCTATCATGTGGGGGCCTCAAATTAACTATTTAAAAAAAAAATATAGGGTTATTACTCCGGATCTTCCAGGTTTTGGTAGTAGTTGCAAAGTAGAATCAAAAAACAGTATAAATGAGATGGCTCAAATAATTTTAGACTGTTTAAAAGAAAAAAAAATAGGTAATTTTTTTTTATTAGGTCATTCAATGGGAGGCATGATAGCTCAAGAAATGGCTAAATTAGTTGGAGAAAAAATTGATAAATTAGTTTTTTATGGAACAGGACCAGTAGGAAATATTCCGGGTAGATTTGAAACTATAAATGAATCTAGAAATAGATTAAAAAAAGATGGTTTAGAAAATACAGCATACAGAATAGCTAAAACGTGGTTTGTAGAAGAAGAAAAATCAAAATATTTTTACTTATGTGTTCAGGCTGGTAAGACCACAACTTTAGAAGCAGTAGATAATGCATTGATTGCAATGAAAAATTGGGATGGTACAGAAAATTTAAAAAATATTAAAAATTCAACATTAATTATTTGGGGAGATAAAGATAAAGCATATAATTTTAATCAAATTGATGTTTTGAATAAAAATATACCAAATAATGAAATAGCAATTTTTAAAGGCTGTTCTCACAATATTCATTTAGAAAAGCCTGATGAATTCAATAAATGTATCGATAATTTTTTTTTTAGTCATACTTAATGAGCTTTTTAATTTTAGGTTTTTTTACTGGATTAAGTTTTATCTTAGCGATAGGTGCACAAAATATATTCGTAATAGAACAGGGTTTAAAAAAACAATATGTATTTTTAGTTTGTTTAATTTGCTCAATATCTGATTTAATATTAATTTTTTTAGGAATATTTTTATTTCAGTATTTTGGAAACTTTTTTAATGCATCAATTGAATTAGTTTTAAATATTTTTTTGTTTATATTTTTAATTCATTTTATTTATTCTAAAATTTTTATTAAAAAAAATAAAATTACTTTTAGTAAAAAAAAGAAAAAGATTTTATTACAAAATATTATAATAAAAACATTTGGCTTTACTTACCTAAACCCTCATGTTTATTCAGATACAGTATTTTTTCTTGGGAATTTTTCTAAAAATTTTTTATTAATTGATAAGTATTATTTTGGAATCGGTGCTTCTTTAGCATCTTTATTATTTTTTTTTTTGATTGGATATCTTTCTAAATATTTTTCTAAATATCTAAAAAATGTAAAAGCTTGGAAAATTATTAATTTAATAGTTATTTCTTTTATGTCTTTTTTGGCATTATTGGTATTGGCTGAAATTCTTAAATAAATAACTAAAAATTAATTTAAATAATTATATTCAGCCAATAGAAAGTGTGAAAATTATGCAGTCTTTAAATTTACCGCAGAAGGACCTTTTGGACCATCTTCAACATCGAAAGTCAAAGCTTGACCCTCATCTAAACCATTCATACCAGCATCTCTTACTGCTGAAACGTGAACGAATACATCTTTTTCTTTATCTTCTCTTTCAATAAAACCAAAACCTTTAGTTGGATTGAACCATTTTACTTTTCCTTGTAGACTCATATTTATCTCTTACTTTTTGTTATGTTACTATTTATTACTTATAATTAAGTAATTTCGACTTTGTTTAGATTTATTAAGCTTTTGTCAACTAAATTAAGCTAATTCACGTAATAAAAATTTCTCTAGTTGCTTATTAACAAGCTCATATAGACTGAATTAGTATCTTTCTTATAATGTGAGAATGGTTCACAAGTTTCAAATCGACAGTTAAGAAATAATTTTCTTGCAGGTATGAAAAATTTTCCAGCTCCTGTTTCTAAGCTTAATCTCTTAATATTTAATTTTTTTGCCTCATTTATTAAATGATTAACTATTTTAGCACCATTTCCTTTATTTCTATGTTTATCTACAATTCTTATAGATTTAAATTCACCATGTTCCTTATCTAAAAACTTTAAAGCACCACAACCCATTAATTTATTATCAGCCCATAAACTAAAAAATTTAATACTAGAATCTTTTAAGCCATCTATATCTAAAACGTGAGTACTACCTTCTTGAGATACTGATTTTAATTCAATGAAATGTTTAATAAGAAGTTTTTTAACTTCATGATTTTCAAAATTTCCGACAATAGATTTTAACATTTATTTTATAATTGTTTGAAGACTTTTAAACTCTCCAATTTTAAAAATAATAGCATCTTTTTTTTTAAAACCAAATTTTTCAGCATTGTCTTTAAATCTTATTGGTGGTTCCATGATTGGTTCCAACGACAAAACAAAAGTACCCCAATGCATTCCAATAACCTTTTTGCTTTTTAAATCTTGAGCAACATTTAAAGCTTGCTCAGGAGTAGTATGATAAATTGATTTATTAAACATTGGCTTAAAATTATATGCACCTATGTTGATCATAGTGAGATCTATTGGACCATATTTATCACCTAATTTTTTGTAAATATTCCCATATCCTGTATCACAAGCAAAAAATATTTTTTTATTTTTATATTCAATTAAAAAATTTCCCCATAGTGTTTTATTAGTGTCAGTTAAACTTCTTTTAGACCAATGAACAGCAGGTAGTAAAGTAACTTTTAAATCATCATTAATTTTAATTTCATCATACCAATCCATTTCATTAACATCTTTAAATCTATGTCTTGTAAAATATTTTCCAAGATTTAATGGAACCAAAACTTTTGAATCTTTATGTGGATAACTTCTAATTGTTCTCATATCTTGATGATCATAATGATTATGAGTTAGTAAAAATAAATCCGTTTTAGGAATTTCATTTAATCTTAAAGCTGGCTCAGTATATCTTTTAGGTCCAAAAATTAATGGTCCAGCATTTTTAGAAAAAACAGGATCTGTTATAATAGTTATCTCACCTAATTTAATTAGATAAGTGGCATGACCAATCCAAGCAATGTAATCATCATTTTTATATTTTTTTAAATTTGATAAAACCAACTTCTTGTCTACGACATGTTCTTTTGGAACGGTCATATCTAACTTTTTCTTTTGTTTATTAAATTCTTTATAAGACCAATTAGAACCAGATTCTCTTTTTGGTGACCCCTCAGGATTTCTAAAAGTTCCATCCTCTAAATGATGATAAGGTTTTTTTTCTATAGTCAATGAAGAAGAGTTATATGCAATTATTATAATTAAAAAACTTAAAAATTTTAACATATGTTTGATGTATTAATCTATTTAGCTAGAGTTGTTAGATGGCCCATTTTTCTTTTATTTTTAATCTCTTTTTTTAAGTAATCAAAGAAAAACTCATTAGGATTAAATTTTTTATTTCTATATACAGTAATTTGGTCACCAATAAGATTTATCATTTTTGCGTTTGAAATTTTTTTAAGTGGAATTTGTCGTAATTTACATACTGCTCGGACATGATTTTCAAATTGACTTACATTATAAGCATTGATTGTTAAGTGACCTGAATTATGAACTCTTGGCGCAATTTCATTAACATATAAATTTTCATTTCTATCTATAAAAAATTCAACACACAATGTTCCAACATATTTTAATTCTTCGGCTATCTGTATTGCCCATGATTTAGATTGATTTAAAATTTTATCATTAATATCAGCTGGTATGGTTGAGTGTTTTAAAATTTTATCTTCATGAACATTTTCAATGGGCTCATAAACTTCATATTTTTTATTACTAAACCTAGTAATGATTATGGAGATTTCTTTTTTTAATTTAATCAGTTTTTCTAAAACATACCCTTTAGAAAAATCAATATTTAATATATTTAGGTCATCCATAGAATTTATTGTATATTGACCTTTGCCATCATAACCAAGTGTAGTTGTTTTTAGTATTCCAGGTAATAAATCTTGTAAAGCATTTATTTGAGATTTATTTTTTATTGAAACGTATTGTGTCGTTCTAATATTTAATTTATTAATAAAATCTTTTTCAGTTAATCTATGTTGAATTATTCTATTTACAGAAGGTTTTGGTAGAACAGGCTTAAATTTATTAATTTCATTTAAGGTTTTGTAAGGAATATTTTCAAACTCAAAAGTTATTACATCAGTTTTATTTGCAAATTCATTAATTTTATTTTGATCGTCATAATTACCATAAATAAACTCATCTGAAAATTTTTGTGCGGGTGCATCAAAATCATCACAAAAAATAATAGTTTTAATTTCTAATTTATTAGCTGCTGCAGCCAACATGCTACCTAGTTGACCTCCACCTATGATACCCAAAGTTAGTTTAGACATATTTAAAATTATTTTGGCTTCTTCTTAACAGATCTACTTTGATTTATTCGCCATCTTCTTAAATTATTTTTGATTTTGTTATCACTGATTGCAATTATTGATGCTGCTAATAATGCAGAATTAATTGCACCATCTTCTCCAATAGCTAATGTACCAACAGGTATACCTTTTGGCATTTGTGCAATGGACAAAAGGCTGTCTAATCCTTTAAGTTTTTTACTTTCAATAGGCACACCTAAAACTGGCAGGTATGTTAATGCTGAAATCATTCCTGGTAAATGAGCAGAACCACCAGCTCCAGCAATAATTACTGCAATATCATTTTTTTCTGCATTTTTAGCATACTCATACAATCTATTTGGAGTTCGGTGTGCTGAAATAATTTTAGTTTCAAATTTAATATTAAGTAATTTAAGAACTTTTTGACATAGTTTCATTGTTTTAAAGTCAGATTGACTCCCCATTACAATAGAAACTTTATTAGATTTAATTTTAGGCATTAGGTGTTAATTTTTTTATCACCTAAACGATTATTTCAAATTAAAGCTTATATTTCAATAAAATTAATAGAATTTATATTTCTTATTGATATTCTTTAAATTTAATAAAAATAATGAATTTTAAGATTGATAATTTACAGTATTGCAATTGGTCAAGAAAAATCTTTGAAATTAATAGACAAGCAGGATTAGATGCCGTTCATGTGACCATTGTTTATCATGAAGATTTTGATGAATTTCAAAATGTTATAAGATTATGGAATAAACATTTTAAAGAAAACCCAGACCTAATTTTTTTGGGGAAAGATTTTAAAGATATTGAAAAAGCAAAAGCTGAGAGCAAAACAGCAATTTTTTTTGGGTTTCAAAACTGCTCACCCATAGAAGATGATATAGAACTAATAGAAAAAGTTCATGAAAAAGGTTGTAGATTCATGCAACTTACATACAACAACCAATCTTTACTTGCGACAGGTTGCTATGAAAAAAATGATAGTGGAGTCACCAATTTTGGAAGAGAGGTAATTAAAGAAATGAATAGAGTCGGTATTGTTATTGACATGTCCCATTCAGCAGAAAAAAGTACTCTTGATGCAATTGATATAAGTGAAAAACCAATTGCAATTACTCATGCAAACCCAATTTTTTGGCACGTAGCTAAGAGAAATAAATCAAATGATCTATTAAAAACCTTAGCAGACAGTGGAGGGATGCTTGGTCTTTCTTTATATTCACATCATCTAAAAGATAGTTCTAATTGTACACTTGAAAGTTTTTGTGAAATGACTGCAAAAACAGCCGAAATTATGGGAGCAAAAAACATTGGTATTGGATCTGATTTATGTCTCAACCAGCCAGATAGTATTGTTGAGTGGATGAGAAATGGAACTTGGACTAAAACAAAAAATTATGGAGAAGGAACAAAAAATAAATCTGGTTTTCCAAATCAACCAGATTGGTTTTTAGATTCAAGAGGATTTAATAATATAGAAACTGGTTTAAAAAAAGTTGGTTTTAATAGTGAAGAAGTAAATGGCATTTTAGGTAATAATTGGTTTAATTTTTATAAAGGCATTAACTAATGAAGATATCTTTAAGAAATCCAAATGTTGTAATGAAATTATCAAGATTAGGATCTTTTCATCAATCAAAATTATCTTTTTTAAGAAGTTTTTTGAAAGAATTTAAAGGTTGGGATTACAAAAGAGATTTATTTGATTTAGATGAATTTGGTTACGGTGTTGCTATTTATTCATTTAAAAAAAAAGATAGAGTTTATTCTTTAATTTGTTTTGCTAATAAACTTAATGAAAATGAAAGATCGGATAGGGTCATTGCAAAAAAATGGGATGCCGCATTTACACTTCATGATGGAGTTCCAACAAAAGCAGATATTGAAAGATTAAAAAATGAAGTTCCCAAACAAGAAGTAGGAAGACTTTCCTATAAAGAGTTAACTTTATCTAGAGCTAATAAATCGGTACGTGTATTTGACCATGTCGTTGAAAGCTTAAGTAATGGAATACAACCAGATGTAAATCTATTATCTAAGGTTGGCTATCTGTATAGAACAACAGCTGTTTATGGATCTGGTAAATTTGGTTTAGCAGACAGGTTTAGAATAAAAAATAGGGAAGAGATTTGTGGGCCATTTAGACTTGAGATGATGTTGGTTTATTTAGTTAGACAGTTTACGTTTGATCAAGTAAATCATGTTGCCAAAAATAAGAATCCCAAAAAAGCAATTAATTTAGATCCTGAAATTTGTAGAAATCTTGGTATAGGTAATTCTACAGGACTGGGTATGGCTCCATTTATTGTTAACCACCCAACCTTGTTAAATAATTGGATATTAGCTAGAGAAACTGCTTTAAAAACAATTAGAGAAATTGAAGATGTTAAAAAAAAAGATATTGATTTATTTTTAAAATGTTTAAAAAGATCTTTAAAAAATATTACATCTTGGAATACAGATAGTAAATATCAGCAAAAAAAAATTAAATCTTTATTTGAAGATTTAAATAAATTTATTAATTTTGTTGAAAAAAAATTTGATTTTTCTAAAAAATTTACGTTTAATAAAATTTACATATGGCTAGAAGAAAATACAGATGAAGAGTGTATAGAATATGTAGTTTCTATGATGATGGAGCCTTACGATTATATAGTTACTCCTTTAGTAAAACTTATGAGCTCTGAAGAAGAAAAGTATTTTAATATTCCCACTGAAAGAACTATTGCTAATTTAAAAGATATATTAGAGAAAAAATACCCACAAATATTAGAAATAGATTTTACAAAAAAAGAAAATAATCAAAACTTTTGGTTTATTTCTAAAAATAAAGAAGAACCTAGGTTAGCAGATAGATTTGATGAAAATGGATCTGAATTAGAACAACCACTTGCTATAGCTAGAGATGTAAAAAAACTTTATGAAAGATTATCAGTATCAAAAAATAGTTCAACTATTGATAAATTCTTGTTTAAAAATAATGATTTAAGACATGTAGTTAGAAGAGCATTCATAATTGAAAAATTTCCTTACTCAGAAATTCAAGACAATACAATTGGAAAATCTATAATTCCCATAGATATGTTAAGACTGAAATTATCTTTTTTTGGCGCATTAAAATTTGACCCAAGATCTGATAAGTGGTTAAGAATATGCATGTTCCAAGGTGCACCATTACCTGAGCAACTAAAAAATTATGATGATCATTGGGTATATAATTCATTAAATTAAATGAAATCATTAAGTGAAATAGATACAGTTTCAAAGAGAGCAAGTAGGGCAGCAGGATTTTCTTGGGGTATTGCCGAGGAAGTTGGAAAAAATATAAGAATTCTTGAAATATTTGGTTTGCCTGGAATCAGAAATTTAAATGGTTTTTTAAAAAAAAAAAAAAAAAGTGAATTTGAAAATTTAAATCTTATTAATTTAGAGAATAAAGCAAGTAATAATCAATTTTGTCCAATTATTACTGGCATAAGCTTTTTAGATCAAATCAAAACTTTGGAGAAACTTAATGAAATTAAGTTTGAAAATATTGCATATCCACTACTTTTCTTGCCATTTATAAGTAGAGCTTCAGAAATAATTGGCAAAAGAATATTTTTAAAATTTGATGATAAAGAATTTTTACTTAATTTTAATAATAATATTTATTCAAATTTTTTAAAGAACGAAATTATCAAAGTTGCTAATAATATTTCAGTAAAATTTATAGATAATTTAGATCTTTTTTCAGATGTAGAGTGGGAAGAACTTCATAAGTTATCAGAAAATACTTTTGTTGAAGAGAGTGATAGTTTAAAAAAAAAAGGAGCCGGAGCTGGTTTAACAGATAATGATTAATTCTCATGAAGATAAAGATTTAAAAGAAGAAGATTTAGATAATATATGTGAAGAATGTCAAAAAGACGATGAGAGTGTTTCTCAAAACTTAATTTTGACTGGTTTTAAGCTATGTAAATCATGTAGAACTTCTAAAACAGTATTTCCAATTTAGATAATAGCATTAATTGGTAGTGCATTCATTTTACTCATTACAAAAGATATAGATAAAAAAGCGATTATTAAAAATGATAGAAAAACAATTCCAAATGATTTAAAATTTGATTTTAAATTTAATATTTGTTTTGTTGATATTATTAGTCCTGCAAATATCCAAAATTGAGTTAGAAATATTATTGGTATCATTAAATCTGGAGTTACCGCAAAAAACCTTAAAATTCCTGGTACGTGAGCATAGCCAACACCAATTAAAACTTTCTTAAAAGGAACTTTAGTTTCTTTATCTGGAAAAAGTTTTACTCCAACAACGTATATGAAAATAGCCCAAACTAACCAAGTAAGTATTGCAGTTAAGCCCGACATTGCTATAGCAGTTTTTATTATAGTATTTGCTGCAACTGCTCCTGCAATACCATCTAATATCATTATTATCCCTGCAAAATAGATAGCTGTTTCACCAAAACTTTTATTTTCTTTATAAAGTGTTTTATCTAGTTTTAGAGCTCTAACAATAATACTTAAAAATTCACCAAACATTATTTCTTTTTTTTCTTTATATGACACAATTAATGGAAAAGTAATAAAGCAACAGCAATGATTATGCAAACAGCAATAGGTAAATTTTTTTGATTATTTATGGGGGAGGGGAATTTTTCCATCCCCCCACAAAAATATTTAGCCTTTTACAACTTCTCTAGTATTTGCGTTAAAAGATTCTTTAAATGGAATATCCACTATTACTGCATCCACAGGCGTTCCTGGAGTGTCTGAGTATTCTGCTGGTAAATGAACTTTGTATTTAGTTCCAGCTTTACCTTTTGGAAATCCGTTAGCATTTAAAGTTCCATCAAATGGTACATATCCCATAGCAATATTTTGCTTCTTCTCGGGATGATACCAAGGAGATGTTATAAATCCAACTGGATCCCCACCATTCTCAGGAGAAACCAACCAAAAATCAGGAGCATACTCTTCAATAGGTTTTCCACCCAATACAAATCCGACTAACTGAAGTTTGTATGGTTTTTTTCCACCTTTGATATCAGCTCCCATTTTTTCTAATGCAGTTTTACCTACGTAGTCAGCTTTTTTATTCCATTCTCCTTTGCCAGATAATGAAATTTGGTATCCAAGGTTACATTGGTAAGGGTTATGCTGATCATCCATATCTTGTCCCCATGAGAGAATTCCAGCTTGAATCCTTCTATGGTGAGCAGGAGCAATAACCATTAAGTTATGTTTTTTCCCTGCAGCAAGAACCGCATTCCACATATCATCAGCGTATTTAGTTGCCTCTCTTAAGTATATTTCGTATCCAGCTTCTCCTGAAAAACCAGATTGTGAAATAACACAACTTCTTCCACCGACTTTAACTTCAGCTAAACCGTAGAAAGGCATGCTATCCAAATCAACTTGATCACCAAGTAAGTCTTTCATTAGTGCTTTAGATTTAGGTCCTTGGATTTGTACAGGACACACATCAATTTCTTCGATTGTACAATCAAATCTTCCATCAGCATTAACACCTTGAAGGTACATACCTATTTCTGAGTCTGATAGTGAGAACCAAAACTCATCTTTAGAAATTCTAAGAAGAATTGGATCATTTAAAACCCCACCATAAGCATTACATAAAATTACATATCTTGCTCTCATTGGTGAGATCTTGGTTGCATCTCTAGTTATAACGTAGTCTGTAAACTTTTCTGCATCTGGACCTTTAACTCTAATTTGTCTTTCAACAGCAACATTCCACATTGTAACGTGATTAACAATTGCATTATATTCTACCATTGCTCCACCATCTTCTGGTTTTACATATCCTCTTGGATGATAAATACGATTGTAAACAGTTGCTCTCCAACAGCCAGCTTCCATTGATAAATGCCAGTATGGAGATTTTCTTACTCTTGTTGAAATTAACATTTCAACTTTTGTAGGTCCACTCTGTCTTAAGTTATATGGTACTTCACGATCTGACTGATCAACTGAAGTAATGTGTTTTAGTTTAGTATAGTCAAATTCATTAGACATAACCGTTCTCCTTCAACCACTTGTTAGTTTCCTTCAAGCCGCCGAATGTATAAATGTGGAAGTTATCTGTAAACTCATTCACTTTCCCAATTAATTCATTAGGGTCTTTAGGTTTCAATAAATCTAACGCCTTACTAAAATTAGACTTAAGAAAGTTTATAGAATTTTTTGCCCCTACGATATTAGCAAATTTTATTAAGCTAGATATTTTCATTGGCCCAGTAATTCCTACATGCACTGGTACTGACTGCTTAGAAATGAAATCTACAATAGGTTGACTGTCAAGTAACCACTGAGTTACAATATAGTCAGCGTAAGGTTTTTTATCTATCATAGCTTTTTCTAATTCTGTATCGGACATATCTGGACTGCCTTCAGGGTGTCCCGCTATTCCTATTCTAATTCCATCAAAAAATCCTGTTTCAAGTATTTGTTTAGAACTATCAAATTTTCCAATTGGGTCTCTACTTCCTCCAATTACCAAAGCTTGTTTAGCGCCAACATCTTTGCACCTTGAAACATAATCTTTAAGTTGAGCTTCATTAGCAATTGATCTTGCTGGAAAATGTGGTACTGGATTAAATCCTTTTTTTACTAAATCAGCTGATTTTTTAGCTGTCTCTTTATAATCTCCACCTGGAAGCATAGTAACATAAACATCTTTTACTGATGGTAAAGTATCAAGATCTGTGTGAGGACCCACCTCAAGTGAAAAGTTCATTTTGCAGATATTTATCTATTTTAAAAAGCCTGTCAAAGAAATTCATCCTGTGGATAACGAAATTTGTTGCCAAAAATTTTGCTCGTGATAATTTTTTTAATGCTTAAAAATTCCAAGAATCTTGCTCTGTCAAAAATTCTAGATATAGAAAAGATAAAGACAGTCAATAACCCAATAGATAAAGCGCATGGACTACCAAATGAGTGTTATATAAGCTCAGAATATTTAAAGTTTGAGAGAGAGTGGGTTTTTAAAAATAAATGGGTTGTAATTGGTGTGGGAAATTCAGTGCCTCACCCTGGAGACGCTAAGCCATACAATCTACTAGGTATTCCCTTGATCATAATTAGAGATAAGGAAAAAAAAATAAGAGTATTTCATAATGTTTGTAGCCATAGAGGATTTAAGCTTTTAGACGAGCCTTGCTCTCTGAAAAACGTTTTAAGATGCCCGTATCATTCTTGGGCATATGATCTTGAGGGAAAATTAGTAGCCACACCTCATATTGGAGGGCTTAACATTCATGAAACTAGAAAATTTGATAAATCAAAAAGTAACTTAAAAGAAGCTAGATCCAAAGTTTGGATGGATATGGTTTTTATTAATATTAACAATAATGAAATAGAATTTGATGAATATATAAAGCCATTAGAAGATAGGTGGTCAAAATTTATATCTAAAGAAGATCAAAATTTACTGGTACATTCAAATGATTATGGATACTTTAATTTAGATGTAAAAAGTAATTGGAAGTTTGCAATTGAAAATTATTGTGAGAGTTATCACTTGCCAACAATTCATCCTGAATTAAATAAAATATCAAATATCAGTGACCATTATCATATTCAGGGATTGCCAAATAGGTTTGCAGGACAGGGAAGTGATAAATATAGCCGACCCGTTAAAGAAAATAAAATATTTAATAATTTTCCAAATTGGCCAAAAGATTTAAAGAAAAAAGCAGAATATATTGCTTTATTTCCAAATGTAATGATTGGTTTACATATAGATCATTTTTATACATTCTGGCTAGAACCTATTTCAATTAATGAAACTAAAGAACACTTAGAAATCTATTATATTGGAGAAGAAAGTGCTAATTCTAAAGAACTAAAAAGTATGAGAAAAAAAAATGCAAAATTTTGGAAAGAAGTAATGACTGAGGATATTAAAGCAATTGAAGGTATGCAAGAAGGAAGAGATTCTCCAATATATAATGGTGGTAATTTTTCACCAGTAATGGATAATTCAACACACCAATTTCATAAATGGATAGCTAATAATTTAACCAAAGGATGAAATAAATGGCCCAAAAAGATATAGGAAATAAAATTCCAATTTATAAACTGAAAACAACAGACGAAGTAATGGAATTTTATGACGATTGGGGAGACAAAGATAAATATAATAAAGATATGATTGATTGGGATTATACAGGGCCAAAAGAAACGGTTAATACTTTTAAAAAATATACTGAAAATAAAGATATATTAATATTTGATGCTGGATGTGGAACTGGTCTTGTTGGAAAAGAATTAAAAAAATTTGGCTATAATAATTTTCACGGAGCAGATTTATCTCAAACATTATTAGATTCAGTTCCTAAAAATTTATATAAAAAATTAAATAGAATAGATTTAAATCAATCTATCAAAGTCGATGATAGTTTTTATGATGCAGTTACGTGTGTTGGAACCTTTACATATGCTCATGTAAAACCAAATGCCTTAGATGAATTTGTCAGAATTACAAAAAATAAAGGTTTAATTTGCTTTACTATCAATGAAGGAATTCATCAAGAATATGGATTTGATAAAAAAATAGACGAATTAGAGAAAAAAAATAAATGGAAAAAAATTGAATTTTTTAAATCAGAGTATATTGCTAGTAAAGATGTCAATGCTTGGCTAGGACTTTTTGAGGTTATAAAATAAGGTGAAAATAATATTAATAATGGGCTTACCTGGTTCTGGCAAAACAACTTTAGCGAATGAGCTCGCCCCAATGCTAAACGCAAAAAGACTTAATGCAGATGAAGTGAGAAAAGCAGCAAATGATTGGGATTTTTCTGAAACAGGAAGGTTAAGGCAGGCAAAAAGAATGGCAGATTTAGCAAAAAAATTAAAAGATGAAGGAAATTATGTGGTCGCTGACTTTATTTGTCCAACACTAGAAGCAAGAAATTTATTTCCAGCTGATCATATTATTTGGATTAACACAATAAAAGAAGGACGTTTTGAAGACACAAACAAGATGTTTGTAAAACCTGAAACATTTGATTGTGAGGTAACAACACAGAATGCTAAACACTGGGCACCAATAATTTTAAAGGAGATAAAATAATGTCGTACGAATGGGATAATAGAAAATCAACAGCACAAATGTTAGGAAGATGGCAGCCATTTCATGACGGACATTATGCTTTATTTCAAGAAATTGTAAAAATTACAGGACAAGTTTGTATTCAAATAAGAGATGTGCAAGGAGTTGATGATAATCCTTTTGATTTTGAAACTGTGAAAAAAAATATAGAAGAGAAATTAAATCCAGAATTTGAAGGTAGATTTAGAATTATGTTGGTACCCAATATAACAAATATTAGCTATGGAAGAGGTGTTGGTTACAAAATTGAAGAAATAGTTTTATCTGAAGAAATACAAAAAATATCAGCTACTAAAATAAGAGCTAAAATGAGAGAAGATGGAAAGCTCGAGTAATCAGTTAAAGTTGACAATTTATCATGAAAAAAAGATCTAAATTTAAAAAAAAATAGTATGAAAAAAATTTTATTAATCTTAATCGTAAGCTTATTAGCAGGTTGTGAAACATTAACTGTACCTGAGACATCAAATTCTCTTAAATCTAAATCCTGTATTAAGGGCGATTGTAAAGATGGATATGGAACTTTTGTATCAAAAAATCAAAAATATATTGGTTATTTTATAGACAATGAAGAACACGGACAAGGAACTTTAATTTATAAAAATGGCTCTAAATATATTGGAAATTTTATTAAAGGAAAATTTAATGGACAGGGAATTTTTACAAAACCAGATGGAGAAAAGTATGACGGTCAATTTGTAAATGGATTATATAATGGACAGGGAATTTTTACAAAACCAGATGGAGAAAAGTATGACGGTCAATTTGTAAATGGATTATATAATGGACAGGGAACATATACATTTCTTGATGGGAGGCAGAATCATGGTGGGTGGTTAAAGGGCATACTTAATGGAAAGGTAAAAATTTTTTTAAAAGATGGGAGTAAATACATTGGATTGTATGAGAATGGAAAAAGAAATGGTCAAGGATCTTTGATTCGAGAAAATAAATCTCGTGAAGAAGGGATATGGGAAAATGGTCTGCTAATAATAAAAAATGGACAAGCATCACATACCTATGAAGATGGAACAACTTATGTAGGAAGATGGATAAATGATATGAAAAATGGGAAAGGAATTCAGATCAATTCATTTGGGGATAAATATGAAGGAGATTTTGTAAATAACTTGTATCTTGGAAAAGGCACTTACACATGGCCAGATGGAAAAAAATATATTGGCAATTGGAAAAACAACAAAAAAAATGGTCAAGGAACTTTCCTATGGCCAGATGGAAAAAAATATATTGGCAATTGGAAAAACAATGAATTCGATGGTCAAGGAACTTTTATTTTTCCAGAAAGTGCAACATATAATATTGAACTAATAGATAACGAATATTATGGAAAAGGTATTTCAACAATGTCATTTGGAACATATGTTGGTAAATTTAAAGATGGAAAATACAACGGACCAGGAACTTTAACGTTACCGAATGGAAGAGTTCTAAAAGGTATCTTTGAAGATAATATTTTAAGGTAGGAAATTATAAATGATAAGCTCTGGAACATCTTAATAAAAAATTTTAACTACTAAATTAAGAGTTGAGATGAAAGGAGAAGATAAATTAAAGTAAATTTATCAAAGAAATTAAAGCTAAACTAGATTGATTAGTTTTTAATTTAATGACCAGGAAATTCTATAATATTTTCTACTTTGTATCCTTGTTTAGTAAGATTATCTGACCCACCTAAGTCAAAAAGATTTATTACAAAAATAAAACCAGCAACATTTCCTTTAGATATTTTTACTAATTTTGCCGCTGCATCAGCAGTTCCACCAGTTGCAATTAAATCATCAATCAATAATACTGAATCATTTTTTTCTATAGAATCTTTATGAACTTGCATTGTGGCAGTTCCATATTCTAATTGAAAGTCCACCGAATGAGTCTCAGCAGGTAGTTTATTTTTTTTCCTAAAAAGTATGAAAGGTTTTTTTAATATATAGGATACAGCTGAAGCAAACACAAAACCTCTAGATTCAATAGCGGCAATTTTATCAAACTTGAATATTTTAGATCTTTCTACAATTTCATCTATAGATTTAGTGAAAGCATCTTCATTTTTAATTAAAGTAGTAATATCTCTAAATAATATTCCCTTTTTAGGATAATCTGGAATAGATCTTATATAGTCTTTTAAATTCATTTTTTTTGATATTAATATATAAATATTAAAGGGTTTTTTAAATATGGCAAATAATAAATTAGCTATTATTGGTGGCAGTGGTCTTTATGACGTGGAAGAATTTAAAGACAGAGAATTAATTAAAGTAGATACTCCATGGGGCAAACCTTCTGATACAATATTAAAAACAAAATATAATAATAAAGAAGTTTATTTTTTACCCAGACATGGCCGTGGGCATTTTATTTCTCCTTCTAAGATAAATTTTAGAGCAAATATAGATACTTTTAAACAATTAGGTGTAACAGATATTTTATCTGTTTCTGCCGTTGGCTCTTTAAAAGAAGATTTAGCTCCAGGAAAATTTGTTATAGTTGATCAATTTATTGACAGAACTTTTGCTCGTGATAAAACTTTTTTTGATGAAGATATAGTTGCCCATGTTTCAATGGCACATCCTACATCAAAAGGATTAATGAATTCATGTGAAGAAGCAATTAAAAAAGAAAAAATAGAATACCAAAGGGGAGGAACTTACGTTGTTATGGAAGGTCCTCAATTTTCAACACTAGCAGAATCGAATTTATATAGGTCATGGAATGCTGATGTTATTGGTATGACAAATATGCCAGAAGCAAAGTTAGCAAGAGAAGCAGAGATTAGATATGCATCTGTATCTATGGTAACTGATTTTGATTGTTGGCACCCAGAACATGAAAATGTTGACGTTCAACAAGTTATTAAAATTTTATTGGATAATGCAGAAAAAGCAAAAAAAATGATTAAAAATATTATTAACAATTTTGAAAATCATATTGATATAAAAGATCCAGCAAATAATTGTTTAGATGTTGCGATTATAACTGCTCCAGAAAAAAGAACTCAAAAAACAATTGATAAATTAAAAACTGTAGCTGGAAGAGTTTTAAATAAATGAAATTTTTTTTTAAACTCTCTTTATACGGGTTGATTTATATAGCTATTATTTTATTTTTTGCTGTTATGTTTATTGTTACTGCGGATGCAGATTTAATTAAGCCAAATAATAGTATTGATCCTTATCAAGTAATTAAAATCCAGTTGAGAAGTTTGAAACAAAATGACAACCCCACAAAAGATAATGGAATTGAACAGACATGGGAATTTGCTCATCCAAACAATCAAATAAATACAGGTCCATTAGATCAATTTAAGCTTATGATTAAAGGAAGATCATATATGATGCTCCTTAATCATTTAGATCATAAGGTTGTTGAGATAAAATCAAGCGAATTAGTGACTCTATTTGAGGTTACAGTTCTTGACCAGAGCAAAACTTATTATAAATTCAACTGGCAAGTTGAGAAATATACTAAAGTAGGGTCTCTTTATGACTGCTGGTTGACTACAATTGTTTCCACTCCCGTGCCTTTCGGATCATCTATTTAAGTTAACAACTAAACGAATTTTGTTTCGTAATTAATAAAAATTTAGTAGTAATCGCTTAATGAAATCTAAAGCAAAAGTAGTTGTTGTAGGTGGGGGTGTGGTGGGTGTAAGTGCTCTTTATCACTTAGCAAAAAAGGGTTTGACTGATGTTGTTCTTGTCGAAAGAAAAGAATTAACTTCTGGATCAACTTGGCATGCAGCTGGTTTACTGCCTTTATTTAATATGAGTTATTCAGTTGGACAACTTCATAAATATGCGGTCGATTTTTATAAAAAATTAGAGGAAGAGACGGGACAAAATGTTGGTTTTAGTATCGTATCAAATATTCGTTTAGCAAGCACCAAAGATAGAATGGATGAGTATCATCAGTATGCAGGTGTTGCTCAAACAATAGGAGTTGATGTAAAGTTTTTAACTCCAGATCAAGTAAAAGAAATTTGGCCCTTATGTTATACAGAAGATTTAGTTGGAGCGATCCAACACCCAGAAGACGGATATATTCAGCCTGCTGACTTAACACAAGCAATGGCTACGGGTGCAAGAAATATGGGTGCAGAGATTTATAGAAATACAGTTGTAGTTGGAATTAAACAAACTAAAGATGGATGGATTGTTGAAACTGACAAAGGAGTAATTGAGTGTGAACATGTAATTTCATGTTCAGGAAATTTTGCAAGACAAACTGGAAAAATGGTTGGTTTAGACATTCCAGTAATACCAGTTGAACATCAATACATAGTTACTGAACCACATCCAGATATTTTAAAAAGGAAAAAAGAAGGTTTACCAGAAATGGGAGTTTTAAGAGATAGTGATAACAGATGGTATATGAGAGAAGAGGCCGGTGGATTAATTTTAGGACCTTATGAAGAGGGAGCTCCAGCATGTTATGTTGATGGGCCAACTAAAGATTCTGAATATGAATTGTTCCAAGAAGATCTAGATAGGCTTGCTCCACATATTGAAGGAGCAATTCATAGAGTTCCTGCTTTTGGAGAAGTTGGAGTGAAGAAAGTTTATAATGGTGCAATTTGTTATACACCCGATGGAAATCCAATAGTGGGTCCAGCATGGGGGCTAAAAAATTTTTGGATAAATGAAGGACATAGTTTTGGAATTACAGCCGCAGGTGGAGCTGGATGGCAACTTGCTGAATGGATAGTAGATGGTGAACCAACAATTGATATGCTTGGTGTTGAACCAAGAAGATTTGGTGACTATGCAACAAAATCATATTTAATAGAAAAAAATGAAGAAGCATACAATCATGTATTTAAAGTTCATTATCCAGATGAAGAAAGAGGTGCTGCTAGAGAATTAAGAACATCACCTTGTTATGATAGAATGAAAGATCTTGGTGCAGTTTTTGGTCAAAAATTTGGTTGGGAGAGACCAAACTTTTTTGCAATAGATGGAATGGAACAAAAAGATGATTGGTCTTTTAGAAGATCTAAATGGTTTAAGGCAATAGAAAAAGAATGCAAAAATGTTAAAGAAAATGTAGGTCTTTTGGATATGACTGCATTTGCCAAATGTAGAATTAAAGGCCCAGGAGCGGAAGAATTTTTAGACTATTTAGTAGCTAATAAACTTCCAAAAAAAATAGGAAGAATTGGTTTGTGTCATGCTCTTAATACAAAAGGAGGTGTTCACTCTGAATTTACGATAATGAGAGAAACTGAAAGTAGTTTTTATTTAGTTTCTGCAGGAGGCAATCAAAGACTAGATCATGACTGGATTCACAAATGGATGCCAAAAGATGGGAGTGTTCAATTTGAAAACTTAACAAATAGTATGGGTGTATTGGTGCTATCGGGACCAAAAGCTCGGGAGTTAATGATAAAAGTTTCAAAAGATGATTTTTCTAATGAAAACTTTAAATGGTTAAGTGCAAAAAATGTAAATATTGGAAACGCACCGGTAAATGCAATGAGAGTAAACTTTGTTGGTGAGCTAGGTTGGGAGCTTCATCACCCAATTGAATATCAAAATCATATATTTGATAAATTAATGGAAGCAGGTAAAGATTTGGGTCTTAAGCCATATGGAATTAGAGCTATGAATAGCTTAAGGCTTGAAAAATCTTATAAACTTATAGGAACAGAGTTATCAATTGAATATTCACCATACGAGTCAGGGTTAGATAGATTTATCCACCCTAACAAAGGTAAATTTATTGGTCTTGAGGCACTTAATAAATGGAGAGAAAAAGGTTTTGATAATAAATTAGTTACTATGGAAATTCACAATGTAGATGATGCCGATGTTCTGGGAAATAATCCAATTTATGATAACGGAAAAGTTGTTGGAAGAGCCACAGGTGGAGATTTTGGATTTAGGTTGGGCAAATCAATAGCATTAGGAATGGTGAACCCAAATATTGCGACAACTGGTCAAAAATTGAAAATTGATATTTTAGGAAAAATGTACGATGCTACAGTATTGGATGAAAGTCCTTACGATCCTGAAAATAATTTATTGAAAGCATAATGAAAATATTAGTCGCTGTTAAAAGAGTAATTGATTACAATGTGCGAGTAAGAGTTAAAGAGGATGGAAGTGGAGTTGTTACAGAAAATATTAAAATGTCAAGTAACCCCCCTGATGATAATGCTATTGAAGAAGCTGTAAAAATTAAAGAAGCAGGTAAAGCAACAGAGATTATCGCAATTACAGTTGGCGAAGAAAAATCACAAGAAACTGTTAGAAAAGCCTTAGCAGTTGGTGCTGACAGAGGTATTTTAGTGAAAGTAGATGGAATTGTTGAGCCATTAGCTGTAGCAAAAGTTTTACAAAAAATTGTTGATAAAGAAAAACCTGACTTAGTTTTCATGGGCAAACAAGCAATAGATGATGACTGTAATCAAACAGGTCAAATGTTAAGTGCTTTATTGAATTGGCCACAAGCAACATTTGCATCAAAAATAGAAATTAAAGATAAAATTTTAAGAGTAACAAGAGAAATTGATGAAGGATTAGAAACAATAGAAGTTAATGTTCCAGCAATTGTTACATGTGATTTAAGATTAAATGAGCCAAGATATGCTTCGCTTCCAAATATTATGAAAGCTAAAAAGAAACCTTTGGAGGTATTAAGTGCTTCAGATTTAGGTGTTGACATAACACCAAGGTTACAACAAATTAAAGTTGAAGAGCCACCAAAAAGAAAAGCAGGAATTAAAGTGACTAGTGTTGCTGAATTGGTTAATAAACTTAAAAATGAGGCAAAAGTAATATAATGTCAGTTTTATTAATAGCAGAACACAATAATAAAGAGATAAAACCTTTTACATTCAATGCTATTACAGCAGCCTCACAAATAGAAACAGATCTTCATGTATTATTAATTGGTAATAACTGTGGAGATATAGCTAAATCTTTATCTGAGATGTCAGCTGTTAAAAAAGTACTGCATGCTGAAGCTGCACATTATGAAAATTATTTGGCTGAAAACTTTGCTCCATTAGTTGTTAAGGTTTCTGAAAATTATTCACATATAGTTAGCTCAGCAAACACATTTGGGAAAAATTTAATGCCAAGGGTTGCAGCTCTTTTAGATACATCACAAATAAGTGATATTATTAAAGTGATTTCTCCCGATACATTTTTAAGACCTATTTATGCAGGAAACGCATTAGCAACTGTTAAAAGTACTGATACTAAAAAATGTATAACAATTAGACCTACATCTTTTGAGCCTTGTGAAACATCGGGAGGATCAGCACTAATAGAAAAAATTGAAGCTGCTGCAGAGTTTTCATTATCAAAATTTATTAAAAGAGAAGAAGTTAAATCAGATAGACCGGAACTTGGAACTGCTAGAGTTGTAATAGCTGGGGGTAGAGGAATGCAAAATGGAGAAAATTTTAAATTAATAAATGCAGTTGCTGATAAATTAAATGCTGCTATTGGTGCCTCAAGAGCTGCAGTAGATGCTGGTTACATTAGTAATGAACATCAGGTTGGTCAAACAGGTAAAGTTGTTGTGCCAGATTTATATATCGCAGTTGGAATTTCTGGAGCGATTCAGCATTTGGCGGGAATGAAAGAGAGCAAAATAATTGTTGCAATAAATAAAGACGGTGAGGCGCCAATTTTTAGTATTGCAGATTATGGTTTAGAAGCTGATTTATTTGAAGCCCTTCCTCAATTATTAGAAGAATTGAACAAATTAAATACTATACAAAGATAATCAATACTGTAAAAATTTAACATATGCCTAGAGAAGCAATGGATTATGATGTGGTAATCGTCGGCGGCGGTCCTTCTGGATTATCGACGGCTATTAAACTTAAACAATTAGATCCAGAATTAAATGTTTGTTTATTAGAAAAAGCCTCAGAAATTGGTGCACATATATTAAGTGGAAATATTTTTGAAACTAAAGCTTTAGACGAGCTGTTTCCTAATTGGAAAGAATTAAATGCACCAGTCAAAACTAAAGTTACAAAAGAAAAATTTTTATTTTTAGGTAAAACAAAATCACTAAGTTGGCCAACGTGGTTATTACCTTCAGTTCAAAAAAATCATAAAAATTATATTATAAGTCTTGCTAATTTATGTAGATGGCTAGCAAAACAAGCGGAAGCCTTAGGAGTAGAAATATTTCCAGGATTTCCTGCTTCTGAAATTTTATATAACGAAGATGGGTCAGTGAAAGGTGTTGCGACACAAGATATGGGAATTGATAAAGAAGGAAAACAAAAAGATAATTTTGAACCAGGAATAGATTTATTGGGAAAAGTTACAGTGTTTGCAGAAGGTTGCAGAGGACATTTAGGTAAGAAACTTATTGAAAAATTTAATTTAGATGAAGGCAAAGATCCACAACAATATGGAATTGGTTTTAAAGAAATTTGGGAAATTGATGAAAAAAAGCATGAAGAGGGAATGGTTATGCATACCGTAGGGTGGCCACTAGATAATAATACATATGGTGGAAGCTTTATGTATCATGCTGAAAATAAGCAAATTTTTTTAGGTTATGTTATTGGATTAGATTATAAAAACCCGCATTTATCTCCATTTGATGAATTTCAAAGGTTTAAAACTCATCCATCAATAAAAAATATAATTGAAGGAGGTAAAAGAATTTCTTACGGAGCAAGAGCTTTAATTGAAGGTGGTTTACAAAGTTTACCTAAAATGTTTATGCCAGGAGCTCTTCTTATTGGGTGCGATGCTGGAACTCTTAATATGCCTAAAATTAAAGGTTCACACACAGCAATGAAAACTGGCATGATTGCTGCAGACACAATTAATTATCATTTTAAACATAGAGATAATTTATCAGTATATGAAAAACTATTTAAAGAAAGCTGGGTTTACAAAGAGCTTTATAGAGCAAGAAATGTAAAGCCAAGTTTTAGTTGGGGTTTAATTCTTGGAATTATATTTACTGGTATAGATCAAATTTTATTTAGGGGAAAGTTACCTTTAACACTTAAACACAAGCATGCAGACCATGAAACATTAAAATCTGCAAATGAAATGCCTAAAATTGACTATCCTAAACCTGACGGAGTAATAACTTTTGATAAAACTAGCTCGGTATATTTAACAGGCACTAATCATGAAGATAATCAACCTGTTCATTTACAACTTAAGGATTCAAATTTACCAATTAGTTATACTTTAGAGAAATTTGATGAACCTGCACAAAGATATTGTCCAGCAGGGGTTTATGAAATTCAAAGAGAAAATAATATAAATAAATTTGTAATAAATTCTCAAAATTGTATTCATTGCAAAACTTGTGATATAAAAGAACCATCTCAAAATATCACTTGGGTAACACCTGAGGGTAGTGGTGGTCCAAAATATGGAAATATGTAATTAACTCAAATCGATTGCGTATTTTTTTAATTGTTCAATAGAGACAAACTTTAAAGTATTTTCATGAGTTTTTTTTACATACACAAAGCAAGCTTTACCAGCCTCTAAAGATCTTGCATAAGAACTTGCACAAACGCACCAGTTATCTCCATCTTTTAATCCTAAAAAACCAAATTCAGGATGTGGGGTAATTAAATCATTACCGTCATTTTTACACCATTGTAAAAATTCATTTGTAACTTTTGCACAAACAGTGTGTACGCCATGGTCATTTTCATCTGTATTACAACATCCATCTCTAAACCATCCAGTAACAGGATCCTTAGAACAATCTTCTAGATCTTCACCTAAAACATTTTTTTGTTTTTTTTCCATTAAATTTTTGTTGGATTAGGTTGGTCTTTATAAACTTCTGCAGGATCAAAATTTTTTTTTTTTTCTTCAAATTTCATCTCAATTTTTCTACCATTACCTATTGGACCTAGTGGAATTGATCTATAAAAACAGGATCTATAACCAACGTGACAGCTAGCACCATCTCCAATGTCAGCTGTTATCCAAATTGAATCTTGATCGTCATCAATTCTTATTTCTTGAACTTTTTGAGTAAAACCACTTATTATGCCTTTGTGCCAGATTTGTTTTCTAGATCTGCTAAAATAATGAACTTCTTTAGTTTCAATAGTTTTTTTTAATGCCTCAACATTCATATATCCATGCATTAAAATTTCTTTAGTTTTTGAGCACATCGTAATAACAGGTATTAAACCATCATTATCAAATTTTGGCGATAGTAAATATCCCTCTTCTATTTCGGTGACGTTTTCTCTCTTTTTAAACATATATAGGTAATTATGTAGCATATTAACAAATATAATAAATATTTTAAAAACAAGAAATTACTGTATAAACTGCCTCATGAAATTAGTTAAAGACACAGAAAGTAAAATTATAGGAACTAACAAGGTTTCAGATAAAGAGGCTGAAGAAGCATTAAAAACTATTTTAACTTGGATGGGGGAAGATCCAACCAGAGAAGGTTTGTTAGAAACACCTAAAAGAGTTGTTAAAGCATTTAAAGAATATTTTGGGGGATATACCCAAGATGCTGAGCAGATTTTAAATAAGACTTTTGGAGATGTTGAAGGATATGATGATATGGTTATTGAAAAAAATATTTCGGTTACTAGTCACTGCGAACATCATATGGCTCCAATTGTTGGAACTGCCCATGTAGCATACATTCCAAATAAAAGAGTTGTTGGCTTAAGCAAACTAGCAAGAGTTGTTGAGGTTTTTTCAAAAAGACTACAAACCCAAGAAAGACTTACAATGCAAGTCGCCAAAGCATTAATGAATTCATTAAATGCAAAAGGAGTTGCTGTTACAATAGATGCAGCCCATCAATGTATGACAATGAGAGGAATTAAAAAAGAAAATGCAAGGACAATCACAAATTATTTTTTAGGACAGTTTAAAGAAGATTTAAGTATTCAAGATAGATATTTGAAGTTCATAAGTAAATAACATTGTGTCAGAAAATTTTAAAGCCATAATATTAAATCAAACAGAGAAAGAATTTACTAGGGAAATAAAATCTATTGATAAATCTTTTTTAACACATGGCGATGTTCTTGTTAAGGTTGATTATTCAGATTTAAATTATAAAGATGCATTAATTCTTAATAATGGTGCCAAGTTAGTTAAAGAATTTCCTCACATCCCAGGAATAGATTTTTCAGGAAAAGTTTTAGAAAGTGATAATTCTAAATTTAAAAAAGATGATGAGGTAATACTTACAGGATGGAGAGTAGGTGAGATTTATTTTGGTGGTTTTTCACAGATAGCAAAAGTAAACGGAGATTTTTTAGTTAAAAAACCAAAAAATATTACACCCAAGCAAACAATGATTTTAGGAACAGCTGGGTTAACAGCTTTAGCTTGTTCATTTGCAATTAAAGCTAGAGAGGATATTTTATTAGGTGAAAAAGTAAAAGATGTTTTGGTTACTGGAGCATCAGGAGGTGTTGGAAGTATAGCTGTAATGGTTTTGTCTAAACTTGGATACAATGTAACAGCCGTTACAAGCAAAACTGAAAACGAAGAGTATTTAAAATTATTAGGAGCTAAAAATATCATAAATAAAGCTGAATTAGATAAAGATCCAAGACCACTAGATAAAGGATTATGGGATGGGGCTGTTGATACAGTAGGTGGAAAAATACTTGCAAATGTACTTGCACAAACTAGAGACAACGGAATAGTTGCCGCTTGTGGTAACGCTTCTGATTATAAATTAAATACAACGGTAATGCCTTTTATTATTAGGGGTGTTAAACTTTGGGGAATTAATTCAGTTACAACTTCAATTAAAAGAAGAGAATTTTTTTGGAATGAAGCTAAAGATCTTATTGATTTTGAAAAATTAGAAAAATCAATTAAAATAATTAGTTTGGATAACCTAATGGATATATATCCAAAAATGCTTAAAGGTGAAACGTCAGGAAGATATATAATTGATTTAAATAAATAATGGATTGGGATAAATTAAAAATATTTCATGCAGTTGCAGAAGCTGGTAGTTTTACTAATGCAACAATTAATCTAAACTTAAGCCAATCTGCGATCAGCAGGCAAATTCAATCTCTTGAACAGGAGTTAAAAGTTCAACTTTTTGAAAGACATGCTAGAGGTTTAACTTTAACTGAAAATGGTGAATATCTTTTTAAAACAGCCCGTGATGTAATTAGTAAACTAAAAGAAGTTGAAACATCTTTAGGTGATCAAAAGAACAAACCTACTGGTAAATTAACAATTACCACAGTTAGAAGTTTTGGAACTCATTGGTTAACTCCAAGAATTCAAGAATTTATGACTTTAAATCCTGAAATTGAAGTTGAATTAATTTTTGATGACAAAGAATTAGACTTAAGTACTAGGCAGGCAGATATTGGTATTTTTATGAGAAGGCCAAAACAACTTAACTACATTCAAAAGAAATTAGTGGATATTAAGTATTATATTTATGGATCTAACAAGTATTTAGAAAAACATGGTATGCCAAAAACTATTTCTGATCTAAATAAGCATAGGTTTATATCTTTTGGAAAAGGAGCACCTTCTCCTGTTTACAATCCTGAGTGGGCACTAAAACTAGGTATTAAAGATGGAAAAAAAAGAAAAACAATTATGAAAGTAAATAGTGTAATGGGTTTGCTCCTTGCTGTAGAAAGTGGTGTAGGTCTAGCAGCATTACCAGAATATCTAGTTTCAAATTCAAATAATGTTATTAAAGTTCTCCCTAATTCAGAAGGTCCAATAACAGAAGCTCATTTCGTATATCCTCAGTCACTCAAAAATACAGCTCGTATCACAGCTTTTAGAAACTTTCTTTTTAGTAAAATTGGAGATTGGAAATAAATATAAAAAATTTCTAAAGACCAAAATCTTGTGCGACATTATATGCGATTGATAATCATTCGCAATGCTAATAATAAACATTCTAATCTAATTAAATTAACATAACGAAAGATAATAATGAAAAAACTTACAATTATTGCATTTTTCATGGTTTTTTTTGCAAACATAACGTTTGCAGCTGAAGTTAATGTGTTCAGTGCAAGACATTACGATTCTGATATTCAACTTTACGAAAAATTTACAGCTAAAACTGGAATTAAAGTAAATGTTGTATCTGGAAAAGATAAAGCACTTCAAAAAAGAATAACTGAAGAAGGTTCCGATTCAAAAGCTGACCTTTACATTACTGCTGACGCAGGAAGATTAGGTGCATTTGCCGCAAAAGGAATGTTCCAAAACTCTATGTCTCCAGCAATTAAAGCTGCTGTTCCATCAAACTTTAGAACTTCTAAATGGACTGGAATAGCTAAGAGAGCAAGAATTATGTATTACTCGCCTGAAAGAGTTAGTGCAAATGAACTTAATGGTATGACTTATGAAGGCCTTGCTGATTCAAAATGGAAAGGTAGAGTTGTTATTAGACAATCTAACAATATCTACAACCAATCTCTTGTTGCTTCATTAGTTAAAAATAATGGAAAAAAAGCAACTGC
The DNA here is from genome assembly GCA_905612435.1 of uncultured Candidatus Pelagibacter sp. Taxonomy (GTDB): domain Bacteria; phylum Pseudomonadota; class Alphaproteobacteria; order Pelagibacterales; family Pelagibacteraceae; genus Pelagibacter. The sequence continues at coordinate 20,109 of CAJQRZ010000010.1, read as the reverse complement.
AGAATGGGCTAAAGGAATAGTTGCTAACATGGCTAGAGATTCTAAAGGAAACGATAGAGCTCAAATTTTAGCTGTAGCAGCAGGTGAAGCTGACATAGCAGTAGCTAATACATACTACTTAGCTTTAATGTTATCTGGGAAAAAAGGTCCAGAGCAACAAGCGGCTGCTAAAAAAGTTCTACCATTCTTTCCTAACCAAGGAGATAGAGGAACTCACATGAACATTAGTGGTGGCGGTGTATTAAAAAATGCTCCAAACAAAGCTAATGCGATTAAACTACTTGAGTTTTTATTAACTAAAGAAGCGCAAACACACATAGTTAATAATACATTTGAATACCCAATGATTGCAGGCGTTGAGCCTCACGCATTAGTTAAACAAATGGGTCTTGGATTTAAACAAGATTTAAATACAAAAGTAGCAAATTACGGAAAAAACCAAGCTGCTGCATTAGAAGTAATGCTAGCTGCTAAGTGGAAGTAAGTAATTAGTGAAAAAAAATTTATTCAATATTGATTTAGATAATTCTTCTGACGAATATGGATCACAATCTCTGAAAGCTTGTGATCCATGTGCAACGGAGTGTAAAAAGATTAATAAAAGAATAAATAACAGAAAGTTATCAGATATTAAAGATGAAGAGGTTGCACATATCTTTTCTCCTTTTAATACATAATTTTCTTTTTAATGATTGTGCTCATAATCTCTCAGAAGGTATTTACCCTACCCAATTTGTTTATGAGCACTAAAAAATTCAAATGCAAGTTATACAATTAAATAAACATCTAAAAAATAATAGGAATAAAATGATCGAAGGAAAGAAATGTTCGAGCGTAGTTTTAAAAACAAGAAAAATTGGTAAATGGGTTGATGTAAGCACTGATGAAATCTTTAAAGGTAAAAAAGTAATTTTATTTTCATTACCAGGTGCATTTACACCCACATGTTCTGAAAAGCAGTTACCAGATTTTGAAAAAAATTATGATAAATTTTTGTCTCTTGGTATTAATGAGGTTTATTGCATTAGTGTCAATGATGGCTTTGTAATGAATGCTTGGGCAGATCAACAAAATTTAACAAAAGTTAAGGTATTGCCCGATGGAAATGCCGACTTCACGCGCTCAATGGGGATGTTAATTGATAAAAAACATTTGGGTTTTGGTCTAAGAAGTTGGAGGTATTGTGCAATAATAAATGGCGGTATTGTTGAAAAATGGTGGCAAGAACAAGGTATGAATAATGATGGAAGTGATCATGATCCATATGTAGAAACAACACCTGAAAATTGCATAGAGTATCTGTCTAAAAAATAAAAATTATAAGTAAGCCATAATTTATAAAAAAGTTTTAAGAATTAGCTCTCGTAATCTCTCTCCAAATTGGTTTCAGAGTTAATATTAACTTCCCTTTACAATAAGGGAAGTTTCTTAAAAATAATAATTGGGGTAATATGAAATATGGGATTTAGAAAAATAAATATTTGGTATGTGGCATCACTTTCTATTTCTTTAATAGTAGCCGTTCCTATTATAACTGTATTCAGTAGTTTTTTTGAAACTACTGGGGATTATAGTTCAATTTTAAAAAATACTTTTCTTTATGACTATATTTATAATTCTTTAACACTTTTAATAGGTGTCTTATTCTTAACATTTGTAATTGGTGTTGGGTGTGCCTATCTGGTTTCATTTTATAACTTTCCAGGTGTAAATTTTTTTAAATGGTCTCTAATTCTATCTTTTGCAGTTCCAGCTTATATCTACGCATATTCTTTAACTGCTTTTTTTGAAAATTATGGAACAGCTTTTTCAATTTTAAAAAACTTGTTTGGAGAGGGTAATTACAATTCTCATATTCCAAAATTTGATGGAATGACGGGAGCTATAATCTCAATATCTTTTTCATTATTTGGATATGTTTATGTTTTAACAAGAACATCATTTCATTATCAATCTCAAAATTTAATTGAACTAGGAAAAAACCTTGGCTTTTCAAAAGAAAAATCATTTTTTAAAATAATACTTCCTTCTGCTAGACCTGCAATAGTAGCTGGTCTTTCATTAGTTGCAATGGAGACTTTATCAGATTTTGGTTCAGTATCTTTTTTTGGGATATCCACTTTTACTACAGGTATATATAATGCATGGATTTCTTTTGATGACCTTGCTTTAGCTAATAGATTATCATTTTATTTATTATTTTTTATTCTTGGACTTTTTATTTTAGAAAATTTTTCAAGAAAAAAAGCACAGTACCACACATCTTCTAAAGGTGGTTTTAAATCAAAATCAGTCATTACTTTAAGTGGATATAAATCATTTTTAGCATTTTCTTTTTGTTTGTTTGTTTTTACTGTAAGTTTTTTATTTCCAGTTCTACAAATGCTTTATTGGACAATTATTTTTCCAAAACATTTAGCAGACTTAAATCTGATTGAATTATTTTCAAATACTATAATTTTAGTAATTTTATCCAGCTTTTTATTGATTTCTTTAGCTTTCATTTCAAATTATGGAAATAGAGTTTCAAAAAGTAAATTCCTGGAAGCGTTAACAACTTTTTCAATATCTGGATATGCAATACCTGGTATTATTTTGGCTGTAGCATTCATCACTTTTATTTCATGGTTTGATAATAATATCCTAGGTCAATTTGAATTAAATAGTATAAAGCCAATATTTATTGGATCTATTTTAGGCTTAGTCTTAGTTTATTTTATAAGGTTTTATTCTTTAGCAAGTAATGGAATTAAATCTGGTTATTTAAAGATGAATTACTCAATTGACGAGGGTGCTTATTTATTAGGTTATTCCAAATTCAAGACATTCAAAAATATTCATATTCCATACCTAAAAAATTCAATTTTATTAATTGGAATATTACTTGCCATTGAAATCATAAAAGAACTCCCAATTACGTTAATTATGAGGCCATTTAATTTTGAAACATTTGCTACAAAGGCATATATTTATGCTTCCCAAGATTTATTAGAAGCTGCTGCTGCACCATCTTTATTTCTTATTATTATTGCAAGTTTCTTTATTTTAATTACATCTAAATATATTCTTAAGGATTAATAAATATGAATAAAAATTTTTTAGAAATAGACAACGTAACATTTACTGCTAGTGCACAAAATAAAGTGAGCAATGTTTCGTTAACCATTGAAAACCAAGGAGACATTGTTTGTTTGTTGGGTCCATCAGGAATAGGAAAGACTACAATTCTTAGAACAATTGCTGGTCTAGAAAAAATACATACAGGAAAAATTTTATTAAAAAATAAAATAATCTCTTCACAAGACGTTCATGTAGAACCAGAGCACAGAAACATATCGATGGCCTTTCAAGATAACTCATTATTCCCACATTATAATGTTTTAGAAAATATAAAATTTGGAGCTGAGAGAAATAAAAAGAAAAAAAAAGGTTTAAATATTAATGAGATAATTAAATTTCTTCATATTGATCATGTGATAGAAAAATTTCCTCATCAAATAAGTTCTGGTGAAGCACAAAGAGCTTCTTTAGCTAGATCCTTATTATCAAACCCTGATCTACTGTTATTAGATGAACCATTATCAAATGTAGATCAAAGTTTCAAAGAAGAAATCCAAGTTAAATTAAAACAAATATTAACCGAACAAAAAATAACAACTATAATTGTAACCCATGACTCGTATGAAGCTTTTTATTTAGGTACAAAATGTGGAATAATTCTAGACGAACAACTAAAACAATTTGATGATCCTTATAATGTTTACCATTTTCCAAATTCAGTAGAAGTAGTTAACTTTTTAAATAGAGGAATTTTAATTCCAGCAAAAGTTACAGGTGAAAATAGTTTAGAGAGTGTTGATTTGGGCACAATTACAGGTGATTTTATTAAGCATTACCCAAAAGGTTCAGATGTTCAGCTCCTATTGCAACCAGAGGATCTAGAACATGATGATCAAAGCAACCTAAAACTAGAAGTGGTTGATAGAAAATTTAGAGGAACCAACTTTATCTACACACTTAAAACTCCAAGCAATAAATTAATTCCTGTATTTGTACACTCCCATCACATCCATCAACATGAGGTAGATGAAAAATTTGGTATCAAGCGTCCTATTAATATTGATCATATAGTTTGTTTCTAATACAAAACTTTATTTAGAAATGAATAATAAACTAAAAACATTAGCTAAGGGAATAATTGATGTAAGCCCTTTAATGATACCAGTGGTTCCTTTTGGAATTATATATGGTGTTATTGGAATGGATTTAGGCATTGGTCCTTACATGACATTAGGATTATCGATTATAATTTTTGGTGGAGCTTCTCAGATAGTTTTACTGCAACTATTTTCAGGTGGTGCATCATCTTTGGTTATTTTGAGCTCTGTAGGTGCTGTAAATTCTAGACATGTATTGTATGGAGCTGTTTTATCAGAACATTTATCTAACCTAAAACTTTCATGGAAAATAATTTTGTCTTATGTAATGACGGATCAAGCCTTTGCAGTTTCAAACAATTACTTTAAAAAAAATAATAAAGATAAAAATTATCATTATCATTTACTTGGTTCGGGTTTTACATGTTGGACTATTTGGCAAATTTCTACAATTTTAGGTATAGTTTTAGGATCAGTTGTACCTGAAGAGTTAGGTTTAAGTTTTACAATTTCTTTAACATTTCTTGCTTTATTGATTGGTGATTTTAGAAAATTTAAAAATATTATTGTAATGTTAGTATCTGGAATAGTGGCAACCATTGGCTACAACACAATACCGTTTAAGGCATACATAATTGTTGCTGCGCTATCAGCCTTAATTGTTGCTCTATTATTAACTTTAATAGATTTAAAGAAAAAATAATGCATTGGTCACTTATAATTTATGCAGGAATTATTACATTTGTAACAAGATTTTCTATGATCTTCTTACTTAAAAAAGATATTTTAAATGATAGAGCAAAAAAAATATTATCTTTTGTTCCAGCCGCAATTTTTCCAGCAATAATCTTTCCACCGATATTTTTAAATAGTGCAGGCTCTTTAGACTTAGAAGGTAATCCTCAAATATTAGCTGCTATATTTGCAATAATTATTGGTTATTTTAGTAAAAATATCATAGCCACAATATTTGCAGGTCTTATCTCTTATTGGCTTTTAATTTTTTTTTATTTTTAAATATAAAATAACTATGAAATTTTTTACTAAACTGTTTTCAAGAAGTAACCTAGAGCTTAAAATTAATGATGGTGGAAGATCGGCAGCAGGATATCTAGGTAAAACAGGTGATTGTGTGGTCAGATCTATTGCCATCGTAACCAATCTTCCTTATCAAAAAATTTATAATGATTTATATAAAGCAAATGAAAATTTTAGAACTACCTCTAAAACTAAGCTTGCAAGAAGTTTAAAGCAAAAAAATGATAGTCCAAGAACTGGCACACATCGTGTAGTTCTTAAAAAATACCTAAAAAATTTAGGATGGAATTGGACTCCAACAATGTTTGTTGGGCAGGGTTGCAAGGTTCATTTAAAGAAAGATGAGTTACCAAGTGGGACTCTAATAGTATCTTGTTCAAAACATATTACAGTCGTTAAAGACGGAGTTCTTAATGATACTTATGATTGCTCCAGAAATGGCACAAGATGTGTTTATGGATATTGGACTAAGACTAATTAGATTTACATATAATATTTAATATTATAGGTTATAAAAAATAAAGGGGTGTCGTAATTGACTGAGATTAAACCCTAATAACCTGTCCGGTAATTCAGAAAGGGAAAAAAATGGATAACACAAACTATATAAGTCAATCAACATCGTTAATACTTGTTATTGTTATAAGTTTAATCTTTACATTAGTTGGGTTAGCTTATTCCAAAAGATATCAAGGTATAAATAATTATTTAACAGCTAATAGAAATATTGGATTTTTTTCACTTACTACAAGTTTAATTGCCTCAGCACTTGGAGCGTGGATTTTATTTGGTCCAGCTTCAGCAGCCACATGGGGTGGAATAGGTGCCGTGATTGGTTATGCACTTGGCACAGCTTTTCCAATGATTTTTTTAATTTCTTTAGGAAAAAAAATAAGAAATGAATTTCCTAAAGGCTCAACTTTAATTGAATTTTTAAGAAAAAGATTTGGTAAAAGATTATTTAAATTAGTTTTACTAATGACAATTTTTTACATGTTTGTTTTTTTATGTGCTGAAGTTACTGCGGTAGCAATATTAATTAACTACATTTCAGGTAGCGAATTATGGATTACTGCTTTAACAGTTTTAATTGCAACTTTAATTTATACTCTTTATGGAGGATTAAGAGCTTCTATTTTTACAGATAATATTCAAATGATCGTAGTTTTGATTTTACTTTTAATATCAGTTTTTTACCTAACATCATTTACAGGTGATCAGTTTTCATTTTCTTTTATAAAAGAAAAAAGTCCTCATTTATTAAGCAGCAGCTATATTCCAAATTATACAGCAGGATTAACTTTTTTTATTGCGGTATCTGCAACAAATCTCTTTCATCAAGGAAACTGGCAAAGGGTTTATGCGGCAAAAGATAATGAAACACTTAAGAAAAGTTTAATATTTTCATTTATTGTCATAATTCCAATAGTTTTATTTATGGGCTTTAGTGGATTGGTTGCTGTGTCTGTTGATCCTAAGGTTGTTCCAGATTTAGGTTTTTTCTTTCTGCTATTAAGAGATCAAGTAAAATTTTTATCAATAATTATTGTTATCTTGGGATTATCATTAACTATTAGTACAGTTGATACTTTGGTTAATGCTATTTCAAGTTTAATTATAGTTGATGGTAAGGCAACATTTAACTTAAGTAGAAACGTAGATTATTTGAAACTTTCTAAATATTTTATAATAGGACTTTCTATTATAGCTTTTATTGTGGCTTCGAAAGGGTTCAGTATTTTATATTTATTTCTATTAGCAGATTTATTTTGCTGTGCTTTTGTTTTGACTGTTTTTTATAGTTTTTATAATAAAAAGATTAATGAAAAAACTGCATATTTAGCCATAGTTATTGGTTTATTGGGGGGGATTCTTTTATTCCCAACTCCTGATTTTTCCAAGAGTTTACTTATTGGAATATTATTGCCAGTTGAATCTTTTCCATCATTTGTGTCAGAATCCTTACTTTTCTTATCTTTCTTAACTGCTACATTTGTTCCTATGGGAATTTGGAAGTTGAGAAAATTTTAAAATATTATAAAATATTGTTAAAAAATTATGTTAAGCACTATTTTACCTTTTATTGCTCTTATTTTAGTTGTTGTATTCATTCATGAATACGGACACTATTATTTTGCTAAAAAATATGGAGTTGGAGTTACAGACTTTTCCATAGGCTTTGGTAAAGAAATATTTGGTTGGAATGATAAATCGGGCACTCGTTGGAAGATTTGTTGGATACCATTAGGAGGTTATGTAAAGTTTTTTGGTGATAGAAATGTTTTTAGTCAATCAGATCAAGAAAAAATAATAAGTCAATATAATACAGAAGACCAAGAAAAGTTATTTGTTCTTAAACCATTGTATCAAAGAGCCTTAATTGTAGTTGCAGGGCCATTAGCTAATTTTTTATTAGCTATAGTGATATTTTTTTTTATTTATACATTTGTCGGTAAAGATTTTACACCAGCTGTAATTAATGAAGTGCAAAATGACAGTCCTGCTATGACAGCTGGCCTTAAAGATAATGATATAATAGTTTCAATTGATGGAAACAAAGTAAAAAGTATTATGGAAGTTTCTAAGTTTATAATGATGTCTACAGATGAGTTTGTTGATTTTACAGTAACAAGATCAGATCAAAACCTTACATTTAAAGTTAAACCAAATATTGTCGCTACTGAAGACAACCTCGGAAATAAAATAAATAAAAGAATGATTGGTATTAAACTTGGGGCTTATAATAACAAAATTAATCATGTTAGATTAGGACCAGTCAAAGCTATTTATTATGCTGTTAATGAAGTGTACTATGTGAGTGCATCTTCATTGAAGTATTTGGGTAGCATGCTTACTGGCTCAGGTGACAGCTCTCAGTTAGGAGGGCCAATTCGTATAGCAAAAATCACAGGGCAAGTTGCAGAATTTGGATTTTTACCCTTTCTAAGTATGATGGCTTATATCTCCATTAGCCTAGGCTTAATAAATTTATTTCCAATACCAATGTTAGATGGAGGTCATTTAATGTTTTATGGTTTTGAAAAAATATTAGGACACCCATTAAGCCAAAAAGTTCAAGAAGGTTTTTTTCGAATCGGAATGTTTTTATTGCTATCATTGATGTTTTTTACAACATTTAATGACTTAAAAGACCTAGGTTTATTCTAGTATTTTTATTTTTTGTAAGTTAAAAAACCCTTTAGAATCAATGTTTATTTAGTGAATTTCAACATATGGTATTAATTAATTTTAATAACACTAAAAAAATACTTGATTTATAAGCTTTTATGTAAAATATAGTAAAAAAACCTTTAAAACCGGAGCTAAAAAAATGAACAAAAAACAATTAGTAGCTAAATTAGCAGTTTCTTTGAACCAAAGCAAAGCTGATGCGGAGCGTACTTTTGATACAATTACCAACGCTATTCTAGATGCCTTAAAAGGTGATGATTCAGTAAAAATTGCAGGTTTTGGTACATATAAAGTAGCTAAAAGAAAAGCTAGAATTGGAAGAAATCCAAGAACTGGTGAGCAGATCCAAATTGGAGCTTCTCAAAAAGTTAAGTTTTTACCCGCTAAAGCACTTAAAGAAGTATTTAATAAATAATACATTAATAGTTTAAATAGGCCCCTTAATTGGGGCCTTTTTTATAATTTTCTTAACTGCTTGTAAGAAGTATTAAAATGTGGTGGTTTTAGGTATTTTTTAAATTTTATTTTTATTTTTTTCCACTCTTTATCAATAATAGAAAACCAAGCAGAATCTCTATTTCTTCTCTTAAAAATAAACATTTATCTAAATAAACCTTCATATTTAAATCCTAATCTTTTTGCTGCTTTTTTAGAGTCTTTATTTAAATTATTACACTTCCATTCATACCTACGATTTCCTAAATTTTCAAAAGCATTGTGCATCATCAAATACATTGTTTCTGTACCTTCTACTGTATTCTGTAATATAGGAGAATAATTTATATGACCGACTTCTATGGAATCATGTGCGGGAGTTATTCTTAAATAACTTACTATTCCACAGTATTGTTTATGTCTTTTTGAGTAGACTGAATAAAAAAAAAGATCTTTTTTTAAACATTCAGATTTTAACCATTTTTTAAAAAGCAAATAATTTTTGAAAGGGCTATATGGTAAATATTTCCATATAATGTTTATTAATGATTAATGGCTCAAGAAACACATATTTACCTCTTAATTTTTTTTTGAAGGTGTTTTAGTTTTTTTAAAATTTACTTTAGATCCAAGCATATTATAATAACTTTATTATTTTATTGGTTTTCATCCCAAAGTTTTTTGTAGTTTATAAATGGTGATAACCCATAGCTAGAATTTACATTTGTTAGGTGTAAAGAAAGACTTTTTAAAGGAGAGATACAAAATTCCTTTGTATAGATTTCATTAAGGTGTTTTTCAAAAGGATCATTTCTATCTAAACAAGTATTATAAAAGTTATTCCAATATTTATCTAATAAAGATTTTGTAGTCATGAATGTACATAAAGTTTGATTAATTGTTCTCCAATGTCTTTTGTTTCCAATTAAAATATTTGTTTTTTCATTGCTCATATATAAATATGGATAATCTGCTGGACACATAAAAATATCTTTATTAACCAGGGATGCTATTCTTTCATAAGATGCAATCATTTCTTCCATCATAGGTTCAAAATGTAAATAATCATCCTCTACAAAGAAAACTAAATTCTCACCATGCTTTTTTCCTAATTCAAAAGACTGTAGAAGGCTTGCCAAATTTGAAAAAGTTTGATCATTTTTTTGCTGTTTGATTATATTTTTATATTTGTCATGGTTTAAAGAAGTAATACTTATATCCAAAGAATTTTCATCTATGAGGCTTTTAATCTTATTTAAATTTTCTTCTTTAGATTTGTCATCAACAATTATTGTCTTAAATTTTATATTTGGGTACTTAGTTTTAGAAAAATTAATTGATTTGATAAGTGAATTTAAGGCTCTTAAGGAATATTCAATTTTTGGTTGTGCAAATAATCTTTTTTTATTTTGATTCCATATTTCTATATCTGTATTAGCTCTAAATATAACAAGTATAGAGCTAACCTTTTTTGTAATTTTTACATCACCTAACGGCAGAACAATAGATTTTTTATTTAAGATTGAAAGATCATCATTTAGTTTTTTATCAAGTGTAGGAGAAATAAAATTGGCTTGATCAATTATCTCATAACCAAGAATTTTTGAAAGTTTGATAAATAATTTTTTAATGATGTTTTTTTTCATAAAATAGTTTATTATCTAATTTTTACAGTATTATGAACATTAAATCATCACAAACTCTCGTATCTGAAGCACTTAAAGAAATTAAAACCATTAACACTGACGAAGCTTTTAAATTATACCAAGAAAATAAATGTAATTTAATTGATATTAGGGATATTAGAGAATTAGAAAAAACAGGAAGAGTTGAGAACTCTCTACACATACCTAGAGGGATGCTTGAATTTTGGCTAGACCCTCAAAGTGTTTATTTTAAAGATGGAAAGCTTGACATGAATAAAGAGATGACTTTATTTTGTGCGGGTGGCCTAAGATCAGCTTTAGCGGCAAAATCTTTAATAGATATGGGTTTTAAAAAAGTTTCACATATAGATGGTGGCTTTGGTGCAATAAGTAAAAGTGATTTTAAAATAGTTTAAACTATTTATTATATTCATCTAAAGCAAATTCTAATCTATCCTGTCCCCAAAATATTTTATTATTAATGACAAATGTTGGGGTACCAAAAATTTCTTTATCATTAGATACTTTTGTAACGTCTCTCAATTCATTTTTTATTTTAGGATCCTTAATACCTTGAAAAAAATTATTTGTATCAATTTTACATTTTTCAAGAAGAGTTATTAAAATTTTTTCATTAGAAATATCCAGATTATCTTTCCAGTACGCTTGAAACATTATATCCAAGTATAAACTTTTAATATCAGAGTTAATAAAAAGATAACCACGCATGATACTTAGAGAATTTAAGGGAAATTTAGAATTCCACGTAAAATCAAAATTATTTTTTTTAGCAATTAAATCACAATCACTTATCATATGTTTTAGTTTAGACTTGATAAAAGCTGGTGCAGTTATTCCTTGTAAATTATGAAGACCACCCACAAGAACTGGTTTATAATTAAAAATAGGACGGTTTTTGCTATTTATAATTTTTATTTTTTTGTGAGCTATGTAAGCATAGGGACTAATAAAATCAAAATAAAAATCTATTGATTTAGTCATAAAGACTTATTCTTTTTGCATAAAATATTCTTATTATCCAATATATAGTTAACCCAATTGGACCAATTAAATATGTAATTATAAGTGGCAAGGACATAAGAAATTTATTAATACCAAACATTTGAGAGTCTTTAACAATCCAGCCACCACAAAATAAATTCATGGCCAAAAAGTGAACCCAAAATAAAATTAAAAAAGATTGATTTTCAAATAAATTTGAAATCTCAGTAAATCCCAAATAAAGTTTAAAATTTTGTAAAAAATTATAGCCACCCTGGTAGGCAAGGTAGAGTAAATAGGTATACGCTAAACTTAAAAAGAATATGGGAAGAATGGAAGTAATAAAAATTCTAGATATTTGAGATTGAGGAAAAACTATTAATACAAACCAAAAGGGTAAAACACCTACATTTAACCACAGGTAAACCATTTCCACAGTAAAGAATGTATAAATTTGCTCGATCATTTTTTAGTATATTATATTACAAGATAACATGATTCCTATAAGAAATAGAAAAAAAACACTGGAAGTTACAATTGAAGAAATGAGAAATTTTTCGTTTGCGTATATTCAAAAATACGCACCTTCAAAGCAACAATTAAGAACCTATCTTTTAAAAAAATATCTTAAAGCAAATGTCGCCAATATTAAAAAGCAAGATATTACTGATTTAATTGATATTGTCTTAGTTGATCTTGAAAAGAGTAGGTTCATTAGTGATAAATTTTATTCAGAAAGTAAATCTAGAAGTTTAATACAAAGAGGTAGCTCTATTAATAAGATTAGAAGTTACCTTTTTAGCAAAGGTATTGATGATGGTTACATTAAAGAAACAATTGATAAAATTAAGGAGGAAAATTCTGATCAAGATTTTTTTTCTGGAATTAAGATTTGTAAAAAAAAAAGAATAGGCCCTGCAAGAGCTGAAGATAATAGAACATTATTTTATAAAAAAGATATTTCTTTACTTGCAAGAAATGGTTTTAATTTTGAAACTTCAAAAAGAATAATGGATATCGACAAAGATGATTACACAAAAATTATTAAATTACTTTAATTTTTTCTTCTTTTCTTTTCCTAAGTAATTGATTTTATTCCTTATATAGTTTTTTACAAAAACAAATACTAGTAACCCAAATATTAAAACTGAAATTATTATAATTAGTATTGTTCTTAATTGTTCATCCATTAAATAATATTTTTACTTTTTAAAATTATGCTAGGATTTTTGAATTCCGGTTTCCCATAATGAATTTCGTTACCCATAAAATCAGTTAATTGACCACCTGCATGTATTAATATTGCATGTCCTGCTGCAATATCCCACTCACAAGCTCTTGGTTCTGCTGCGTATAAGTCAAATTCACCAGCAGCTACAACACAAAATTTTAATGAACTTTTCATCTCTTGATGTGAAGTAACTTGATATCTCTTATATATTTCTAAAATCTGAGGCTTTAGTTCATTAGAATAGCTAACTGCTTTAACTCCCTGGTAATCTTTTTTTTTATTAATTAGCTCTATTTCCTGATGATTATTTAACTCATAGCTATTTGATAATCCGTATGAATAAAAAATTCTTTTTTTAGCAGGAGCATTAATTATTCCTATTGCAGGTTTTTTGTTTAATATTAGTGCAGCATTTAATGTAAATTCATCTCTATTATTAATATAATCTTTTGTTCCATCAATTGGATCTATTAACCAAAAGTCGCTTAAATTTTTATCATCCTTATTGGCTAAATTTTCTTCTGAAACTATTGGTATATTTGGAGTTATTTCAGCTATTTTTTTTGTTAATATTTTATTAACTTCAAGGTCACCATTAGTAACAGGTGTGTTGTCAGATTTAATTTTTTTCTTCAATCCAGCCTCTCTCAAGCTTAAAGCAACACGTCCAGCATCACTAAATGTCTCAATTAATAAATGTGTAATCTTTTTTGTTTCTTCTGTATTCATTTATTTATTTTTTCTATTTTAACAATTCTTGCATTAATTACTTTTTTCCCTACATTTTCAAAATTAACAGTAACTTTGCCATTAATTATTGATTGGACCTGGCCGATACCCCATTTCTTATTATTTGGGTTAATGACTCTGTCACCTGGTTCATAATTTAAAATCATTTAATTTACTTATATAAAATATAGGAATAAATATCATTAAATATGAAAAAATTTAATTCAATTGGAATAGCTAAAGCGCCAGAAAATACATTGATTGTTGTGGCAATGTCAGGGGGTGTAGATTCTTCTACTGTAGCCGCTTTGATGAAAAATGAAGGTTATAAAGTAATTGGTATTACTCTTAAACTTTATAACGACTCGAAAGAGACAGCTAAATCTAAACAATGTTGTGCAGGTCAAGATATCATGGATGCCAAAAGAGTCGCTGACAAACTTAAAATAGAACATAGAATTCTTTACTATCAAAATAAATTCAAAGAAGGCGTTATAGATAATTTTGTAGATTCTTACTTAAATGGAGAAACTCCTGTCCCATGCATTCAATGTAATAAAACTGTAAAATTTACAGATTTATTTAATGAAGCAAAAAAATTAAATGCTGACGCACTAGTAACTGGTCATTATGTTAGAAGTGTATCAGAAAATTATGAAACAAATATGTATAAAGCTATTGATGAAAATAGAGACCAAAGTTATTTTTTATTTAATACTACACGTGAACAATTAAATTTTTTAAGATTTCCACTTGGAAAATTAAAAAAAAGTGAGACTAGAAAAATTGCTGAGCGACTTAATTTGAATGTTGCTGACAAACCTGACAGCCAAGATATTTGTTTTGTACCAAATGGTGATTATGCGTCAGTTATTGAAAAAATAAAACCTAATTCATTAAAAAAAGGAAATATTAAGAATTTAAATGGCAAAGTAATAGGAGTTCATAATGGAATTATTCATTACACAATAGGCCAACGAAAAGGAATTGGAATTGCACATGAAGAGCCGTTATATGTTATTAAGATTAATTCAGAGAAAAATGAAATATTCGTTGGATCTAAAAAATTTTTAATTCAAAGAGAAATTAAATTAAAAAATTTAAACTTATTAGTTAATAAAAATGAATTTAATAATGATATTTTTGTAAAAGTTAGATCTACAGGAAAATTAATAAATGCAAATATAAAAATTAAAAAAGACAAAGCAAAGGTAAATTTATTAGAAGATGAATATGGAATTTCGCCAGGACAAGCTTGTGTTTTTTATGCTAAAAATCAAGAAGGTTATAAAGTTTTAGGTGGTGGATGGATATATAAATAGCTTAAGTATATATTTATTTTTTTTTCCACATAAAAAAAGTTAATAAATAAAATGTTATAACACCAAGAAAATAATCCCATTCTAAAGCATGTTTTAAAAATTTATTGCCAGGTAAAGCTATTATTGGGATACTTATAACTGCGACAATTATTAGTAAACTCACAAGTATGATTTTAAATTTTAGGATTGTTGGTTTAATAAAGTTATTAATTTTACCTTTAATAGAATATAAAGATAAAACCAAATATGTTTGAGCCACAACTTCAAAAATTATAAATGACAACATTATAACTCTTCTAAAAAGTTTATATATATCAATATCAAAACTAATCCCTAAAAAAATTGAGTGAAGAATTAAGCTAATCGCTGATGCAATTCCAAAAAATACAAATTTTTTGATATACTTATGATTTTGTTCAAATGAATTAATAATATTTTTATTAAATAACCAATATTTAATTAATAAATAAGATGTTAGAAACATTGCTGGTTTAAATATCAAATAATTAGGGAAGTATCTTGCTGTTCTGCTAATTGATGTTCCACCGTCAAAATATGGAAATGTATTAAAAAGTCTATAAGGTTGATCAATCAAAAAATGAAGATTTGTTGTAATATACAGGCAAATATTAACCGCAACAAAAGGTACTAAAAATATCCATATACTAAGAGCTCGTGCTTTTACAATATTTTTATTCATAAACTAATTAAGCTTATTTTTTCTTATTTTTTTTTCTTGCTCTTCTTTTTTTAGAGCCCATTTTTCTTCGACCTCTATGTTTTTTTGGGTATCCCATAATCTCCTTATATAAAATATTATTGACTTATTTGAGGGATATAGCATTCTCATCTTAACTTATCAAATTTTTTTATGGTTAAATCATTCAAAACCTTTCTAAAACATACTGCTAAAGACTACCATAATCAATCTGTTAACCCTCCTGTAGTTCGAGCTTCAACTATTATTTTTAAATCAATGCAAGATATAAGAAAAACACAAAATAAAGCAAAAAAAGATCCTACAGGAGGTCATTTTGATTATGGTAGGCAGGGAACCTCAACAACCTACGTGCTACAACAAATATTAAAAAAAATGGAAGAATGCTATCATGTTTTTTTGACGCCAACAGGATTTGGCTCAGTTTTTTTAGCAATTTTTAGTGTTGTACGACCAGGAGATGAAATTCTTGTAGCAGATCCAGTTTACAGTCCTACACGTCTATTAACACAAGATTTTTTAAAAGAATTTAATATTAAGACAATTTTTTATAATCCGCATGATTTAAAAACTTTAGAACAAAATATAACAAAAAAAACAAAATTAATTTTTGTTGAAAACCCAGGAAGTAATTCATTTGAATTTCAAGATTTAGGTAAAATAATTGCAATAGCAAAAAAATACAAAATATTTACAGCTATTGACAATACTTGGGGAACTCCATACTTTTTTAAGCCAATTAAATTAGGTTTTGATTTTTCTATAGTGTCAGCAACAAAATATTATTCTGGTCATTCAGATGTAATGGGTGGAAGTCTAGCAGTTAACAAAAAAGTTTTTAAACATGTGCAAAAAACTGATAAAATTACTGGTTTGAGGTTGGGTCCTGATGACGCTTACTTGATTACAAGAGGTTTAAGAACTTTAGATATACGTTTAGACAAACATGAGAGTAACGCTAAAGAAGTTGCAAAATTTTTAACTAAGTACAAAAATATTAAACTTTTATATCCTTATAAAAAAAATTCTGTTAATTTTAGAATGTGGAAAAAATATTACAGTGGTGCCTCAGGTTTAATGGGGCTAAGAATTAAATCAAAAAACAAAAACTCTATTATTAAATTTGTAAATTCATTAGCATTATTTGGTTATGGTTATAGTTGGGGTGGTTTTGAAAGTCTTGCTTTACACCAAGAATTAAGAGAACAAGGAAATAGAAAATATTTGAAGTTAGCTAAAGATGAACATTTAGTTAGACTGCACATTGGTTTGGAAGATCCAAAAGATTTAATTGAAGATTTAAAAAATTCTCTGAAACACATTAAATGAGTTCAGAAAAATTCATTAAAAATAATACTGCTTTAGTAACTTTGATAGCTGCATGTGGTGTAGTCTTAATTTCTCTAGGTGTAAGGCAAACATTTGGTTTATTCTTTATGGATTTTAAGAATAGTCTTAATATATCAATTACTCAATCTGGTTTAGCTATTGGTCTTCAAATGTTGGTGTGGGGACTAACAGGACCTATATTTGGTATGATTGCAGATAAATATGGTGGTCATAAAGCAATAAGTTTAGCTTTTGTTTTTTATATTCTGGGTATTTATTTATTATACTCAGGACCTAATACGGGTCTTTTTTTTCAAATGGATTTAGGAATTCTTGTTGGAATTGGTTTAGGAGGTACGGCAATAAGTATTCCAATGGCTGTTGTGGGTAAACATTTTCCATTATCAAACAGAACTATAGCCATGGGTATAGTGACTGCTGTTGGTTCATTTGGTTATTTTATTTCACCTTTATATACTTCTTATTCATTAATAAATAATGGATGGGCAAACACTTTGTTTGTTTTTAGTATTATTTTAGTTGTTGGTTTTGTAATATCTTTTTTTGTTAGATCACCTTCATTAACTCAATCAATTGAAAAACCTAATGATCAAAGCTCACTAAATGCACTTACAGAGGCATTTAAAACTAAAAGTTATCTGCTTTTAACTGCAGGTTTTTTTGTATGTGGATTCCACATAACCTTAGTAGGCACTCACGTTCCTACATATGTTGTTGATAGGGGTTTAGAGGGATGGACGGCAGCTACAATCTTATCTTTAATTGGATTATTTAATATATTTGGTTCTCTTTTGAGTGGCTATCTATCTACCAAAATGAGTAAAAAAATTATCTTAAGTGCAATTTATCTCTTAAGAGGAGTTTCAATATGTTTTTTTATTTTTTTACCACCTAGCAATATTAGTGCATTTATTTTTGGAGCTAGTTTTGGTTTTTTATGGCTATCAACTGTACCGGCAACGAGCGGAATAGTTGCCCACATGTTTGGAACAAAGTATTTAGGCTTATTGTATGGAATTGTTTTTTTGAGCCACCAAATAGGATCTTTTTTTGGGGCCTATTTAGGAGGATTATTTCATGATCTTTATGGCTCTTATGATTATGCGTGGTATTTAGCTATTGCTTTATCTATATTTGCTGGAATTATACATTTACCAATTAAAGAGAAACCAGTTTTTAGATTACAAACAGAATAGCAAATTGACCACACAAGATTATTTAAAGATTATTAGTAAGTCTAAAAAACCTTTTGTAATATATAAATCAAATAAAGGTTTTGATCTTTATACAAATTTTTCAAAAAAAATTATTTTAACAAACAAAAATATTTATAGTTTTATTAATAAAATAAGTAAAAATAAATCTAAAAGTAAAAGTACTGATTTGTATATAGGCTTTTTTGGATATGAAATTCTAAACAACTTAATTGGTATAAAGTTACCAAAACAAAAAGGTTTAAAATTTCCTAAAGGTATTTTTTATAAACCAGAGACTAAAATAATTTTAGAAAAAAAATTAAATTATAAAAAAGAAGAATCTAATAGATTTAATAGTGATTTTAAGATTAATATTAATAAAAAATCATATAAAAAAATATTTGATAAATTTAAAAAGAAAATTAAAGCAGGTCAAACGTATCAAATTAAAATATCTACCAAATATAAAAATAGATCAAAAATTGATCCTCTAGATTTTTACTGCAGACTTATGAAAAGCAATATGGCACCAGAGTCTTTTATGATTAAAGATAAAGATTATTCAATAATAAGCTGTTCTCCTGAAAACTTAGTAACAAAAAAAAAAAATTTTATTTCAACAAAACCAATAGCAGGTACATTAAAGAAATCTAAAAAATTAAATAAAGTTAAAGCATTATCTTTTTTTCAAAAAAATATAAAAGAAACTAAAGAACACAACATGATTGTAGATATGGAAAGAAGTGATTTATCTAAAATATGCAAACCTGGATCTGTAAAAATAATTAAAAAGAAAACAGTGGAAGAATATAAAGATCTTTATCACTATGTAAGCTTAATAGGAGGTAAACTTAAAAATAAGGTATCATCATTAGATATTATAAAGGCAATGATGCCAGGTGGCTCTGTTATAGGGTGTCCAAAAATTAGCACCCTTAATTTACTTAACATACAAGAAAAAGAGAGTAGAAATATTTATACTGGAAGTTTTGGTTATATTAAATTTAATGGAGATATGAGGTTTAATATTATTATTAGATCTATTTTGGATTATCAAAATCGATCAGAAATCTCAGTTGCTTCTGGCGTTGTAATAGATAGCAATTCAAGACATGAATTTAATGAAAATTATATAAAAGCTAAATCTTTAATGGATCTTTACAAATGATTTATATTATAGATCATAAAGATTCATTCACCCATAACGTTATTCATCAATTTGAAAATTTTGACAAAGTTGAATGTGATAATTTTAATGAAATTAATAAAAAAAATTTAGATAAAGCAAAAGTAATAGTTTTTTCTCCTGGCCCAGGAGGACCTAAAGATTATCCCATTAGTTCTAAAATTTATAATAAATTTAAAGGACAAAAGAAAATCATTGGAATTTGTCTTGGGTTTCAACAGATACTTTTTAGTGAAAAAGCAAAAATTATTGAACAAAATAAAATTTTTCACGGATTTCAATCTGAAGTGAGAGTAATTAGTGATAATTCTTTATTTAAAAAAGGACAAAAATTTAAAGTCGGTAGATATCATTCTCTTAAATTAAAAGAACCTTTTTATGCAAAAAATTTTGAAATAACTATGAGATGTGCTATTTCAAAAGTTGCAATGGCAATAGAAAACAATAAAGATAAAGTTTATGGATTTCAATTTCACCCAGAGTCTTTTTTAACTGAAAATGGTAACTTACTTATCAAAAAAATCTTATCAGCGTAAAGATCTTAAAGAAATAACCTTTCAAGATCTTTGGGGTGACAATGGTGTCTTCACCACAATGTGGATCTTTGGAGATAATCCTAAAATTTTATTTTTTAAGAAACATATTAAAAATTTAATAAGATCTTTAAAAGTTTACCATTTAAACAAACCAAACTTAGAAAAAAATATTCTTAAATTGTTACGAGCAAATATTAAAAAAGACAAAACTTATAATCATTTATTAAGAGTGGCGGTAAATAATAAAATTATTTCTATATCTTTAAGGATGAGATCAAAGCCTAAGTTAAACTTTAATTTAAAGTTAGTTAATTACAAAAGAATTAATCCAGAGTTTAAAAATTTAAAATATAAATTTATATTAAAACAAC